>NZ_JAIDBW010000058.1:0-26178 GCF_029056165.1 Duncaniella sp.
CTTGTTATCATCCCTAGGAGCTCCGCCGCTGCGGGGCTTGCTTCTCAAAAGCGGGTGCAAAGGTAGGAACTTTCATCATTCTCTCCAAATTTTTATGGGTGTTTTAACAGAAATTTAACAGTTAAAGGCCTTTTTATCCCCTTTTAGGGTAATTTTACCCGTTTTCCCCACTGAGACCCCATTTTAACACCTCCCCCACCCTACGACAAAAAAATGTGCGCATGAGACCCGAAAGTCACATGCGCACATTTGGCATTATCAAAGATTTTAACGTTTCTCAACAATATTATCTATTGACTCGGAAACGATCCTCCCCTGTAGTAAGGAAAGCGATCACCTGACGAGCGGCTGCAATACCGGCATTGATATTAGCCTCGGAAGTCTGCGCACCCATCTTCTTGGGGGTGAAGAATACGCGGTCACCAAACTTTTCCTTGATCTCCTCAGCTCGTTCAGGAGCAACGTCGGCTGCATATTTGAGATCGGGACGCTCCTCAAGCGCACGGATCAGGCCATCCTCATCGATCACCTCCTTACGGGCAGTGTTGATGAGCAGACCTCCCTTGGGCATGGAGGCAATAAGATCGTAACCGATCGATTTACGTGTCTCGGCGGTAGCGGGGATATGGATGGACACCACTTTATTCTGACGGTAGAGCTCCTCGACAGAATGGATGGGGGTCACACCTGCATCCTCCATAACGTCGTCGGGACAGTAGGGATCAAGCGCAGAAATATTCATCTCGAAGCCACGCCCGATACGCGCCACATTGCGACCGACCTGTCCGAATGCCTGAATGCCAAGAGTCTTGTCCTTCAATTCTGTTCCGGAAGTGCCGTTATACATATTTCTGCACATCATCACAGCCAGTCCGAACACGAGTTCAGCCACGGCATTGGAATTCTGGCCGGGAGTGTTCTGCACACACACGCCACGCTCTGTAGCGGCGGTGAGATCCACATTGTCATATCCGGCACCAGCACGCACCACCACTTTAAGCGAGGGAGCGGCGGCAAGCACTTCGGCATCCACCTTGTCACTTCGGATAATGAGGGCATCGGCCGTAGCCACAGCGTCGAGGAGCTGCTGACGGTCGGTATATTTCTCAAGGAGCACAAGCTCTGCACCTGCATCCTCGATCACCTTGCGCATGCCATCGACAGCGACAGCTGCGAAAGGTTTTTCAGTTGCTATGAGGACTTTCATTCTATGTTTGTCTCGATAAAAATTTATCCTTATATAATATATGAGTGGATTGCCCGATCAATGAGCCTTTTCAAATTCATTCATGGCATCCACGAGAGCCTGCACGCTTTCGATGGGCAGAGCATTGTAGAGCGATGCACGGAAACCGCCTACCGAACGGTGACCCTTGATGCCTACGATACCGCGGGCGGAGCAGAAGTCAACGAAATCCTTTTCGAGCTCTTTGTACTCAGGAGTCATCACGAAAGTGACATTCATGATGGAGCGTGATTCAGGATCGGTGACAGTGCCGACAAACATCTTGGAAGCATCAATGGCATTGTAGAGCAGCTCGGCCTTGGCAATGTCACGCTTCTCCATCTCCTTCACGCCACCAAGCTCCTTGTAGTAACGGAGAGTCTGAAGTGCCGAGAACACAGGAAGCACCGGAGGAGTATTGAACATCGAACCCTTCTTGATGTGGGTACGGTAGTCAAGCATCGTAGGAATCAAACGATCTACATGACCGAGCGCGCTCTCCTTGACGATCACAAGTGTCGCACCGGCAGGACCAAGATTCTTCTGAGCACCTGCGTAGATGAGATCATACTTTGCTACATCGATCGGGCGCGAGAAGATGTCCGACGACATATCGGCCACCAGAGGCACCTTGACATCGGGATCTTTGCGGAGCTCCGTACCATAGATGGTGTTGTTGGTAGTGATGTGGAAATAATCCAGATCCTCAGGCACGGTGTAATCCTTGGGATAATAAGTATAGTTGGCCTCCTTTGAAGAAGCAAGCACTTCTACCTCACCGAAGATCTTGGCCTCCTTGATAGCGTTTGCAGCCCATGTACCGGTGTCGAGATAGCCGGCCTTGGTGCGCAGGAGATTGAACGGCGCCATGCAGAACTGAAGGCTTGCACCACCGCCGAGATAGAGCACATGGTAACCTTCGGGCACATCAAGGAGTTCCTTGACAAGAGCCTGAGCCTCGTCCATCACGGCAACGAATTCCTTGCCACGGTGTGACACTTCGAGAAGTGAGAGACCGGTATTCGCAAAATTGATGATCGCATCGGCTGTATTCTTAATGGTGTATTCACTAAGAATCGAAGGGCCGGCATAGAAATTATGCTTCTTCATAAGCTTATAATATATGTTAAGTAATAAGTGAAAACCTCAGGATATCAAGAGCTACCCATGCGCCTCCCAACCGGCAGGCAGCAGGACTTGCCCCTTAACATCCGCAAATATAGCTATTTTTTCATTCTGCCAAACAAGAAATGTTGAAACTTATGGAAATTTTTCAGTAATTGACCTTTTTCACACCGTTGCGAACCATTTATCAATATTCTTCGTTATACCTACAGCTAAATTTTGCTTTTTCCGGCTACAGTGCAAGCCAAGGAATAAAAATCATCACATCTTTTCCACATTTTTATAAAAAAACAATGGCCTCAAAAAGACAACAGGAGACCCGGCAGAATCAGATCAATCCGGATCGTCGTTCATTCGAGCTACCTGTTCCCCGCTCATGGCGTTTTTGGATTATCACCCTCATCGTATTGCTCATCATCGCTGCCGTCGCATTCTTCCTGCTGCGGCCCAAAAAAGTTGCGACACCTGTCCCGACTGTTGAAGTCGAAACTGTCGAAACCGGCAATATCAACATCTATGGTGAATATGTAGGACGTATCCGCGCCCAGCAGTTCGTCGAGATCCACGCCCGCGTGGAAGGCTATCTTGAAAGCATGCTCTTCAAGGAAGGATCATACATTGAGAAAGGCCAGACCCTTTTCATTATAGACCCCCGTCTCTATCAGGCCCATCTGAACAAAGCCCGCGCACAGCTCAACAAGGCCCGCGCACAGGCACAGAAAGCCGAGCGCGACCTCAACCGCATCAAGCCTCTTTATGAACAGAACGCTGCCTCCCAGCTCGATCTCGACAATGCGAAAGCCGCATTCGAGACATCGACCGCCGAGGTGGTGGTGAGCGAGGCAGACCTCACTCAGGCCGAACTGACCCTCGGCTACACCCGCGTCAGCTCACCTATTTCAGGCTATATCTCCGAGCGCGTGGCCGACATCGGAACGCTCGTCGGTCCTTCCGGCGGCAAATCGCTCCTTGCGACAGTGGTCAAGAGCGACACCGTCCGCGTCGATTTTTCCATGACAGCCCTCGACTATCTTATGAGCAAGGATCGCAACGTCAACCTCGGCAGTTCCGAGGGCGGACGTAAATGGAACTCTTTCGTGACCATCACTCTCGCCGATGGATCTGTGTATCCCCACAAAGGTCTGGTCGATTTCGCAGATCCGCAGGTCGATCCAAAGACCGGCACCTTCTCCGTGCGTGCGGAGATGCCTAACCCCGACCACAGCCTCCTGCCGGGCGAGTTCACCAAAGTGAAAGTCCTCCTCGACGTGAGGGAGGAAGCCATAAGGATTCCCAACAAAGCACTCGTCATCGAAAAAGGCGGTGCATACGTCTATGTCGTGCGGCCCGACAGCATCGTCGAACGTCGTTTCATCGAACTGGGACCGGAGGTGGCCAATTCGACCATCGTCGAGCGCGGTCTCGCACAAGGTGAGAAAATCGTGGTGGAAGGTTACCACAAACTCTCCCACGGCATGAAAGTCAACCCTGTCGCCGCTCCAAAAAAAGATGAGCCGGCAGAGGCGGTGGCCGACGTAGTAGTCTCTGAAGAGGTAAAGGAGGATTGAGATGAAAAAGAACTTCTTCCTTGACCATCCGGTATTTTCGATAGTGATATCAATCGTGATCTTCATTATCGGAGCTATCGGTCTCACGCTGCTACCGGTCGATCAGTACCCCCAGATAGTCCCCCCCGTAGTTAAGATCAGTGCCTCCTACCCCGGTGCTGACGCCCAGACTGTCACTCAGGCCGTAGCCACACCGATCGAACAGGAACTCAACGGCACACCGGGCATGATCTACATGTCGTCCTCCAGTTCAAACTCAGGAGGTTTCACGGCCCGCGTTACCTTCGACATCGACACCGATCCCGAATTTGCCGCCGTAGATATCCAGAACCGCGTAAAGATGGCCGAGTCGCGTCTGCCTGCCGAAGTGGTGCAGAACGGCATCTCTGTCTCCAAGGAGACGGCGAGCCGCCTTATGACCATAACCATCCTTTCGGACGATCCAAAGTTTGACGAGATCTATCTCAGCAACTACACGACGCTCAACGTCGTCGATCCTCTGCGCCGCATTCCGGGAGTCGGAAGCGTCAGCAATGTCGGTGGCCGCTACTATGCAATGCAGATATGGGTAGCCCCCGACAAACTTGCCGATCTCGGTCTGACCGTGCAGGACATCCAGAGTGCACTCAAGGATCAGAACCGTGAATCAGCCGCAGGAGCACTCGGTCAGGCTCCCGCCACGGATATCGACATCACCATGCCCATCATCGCACGTGGCCGCCTCTCCTCAGTGGCAGAATTTGAGGATATAGTCCTGCGTGCCGATCCAGACGGATCGTTCATCCGTCTGCGCGACGTCGCACGCGTATCGCTCGAAGCGTCGAGCTACTCGACCGAGAG
Organism: Duncaniella sp.; assembly: GCF_029056165.1. Taxonomy (NCBI): domain Bacteria; kingdom Pseudomonadati; phylum Bacteroidota; class Bacteroidia; order Bacteroidales; family Muribaculaceae; genus Duncaniella; species Duncaniella sp. The sequence continues at coordinate 4,759 of NZ_JAIDBW010000058.1, forward strand.
CGGTATCAACGGCGGTAATGCAGCCGTCCTCAACATCAACATGCTTCCCGGAGCAAACGCGATGGAAGTCGCCGAAGCAGTCAAGGCCGAAATGGAGATCATAGCCAAGAATTTCCCTGAAGGTATCAGCTATGAAATCCCCTTCGACATGACTACCTACATATCTGAGTCGATCCACCACGTCTATCGGACCTTCTTCGAGGCTCTTATCCTCGTGATCCTCGTGGTCTTTCTCTCGCTCCAGAACTGGCGTTCGACACTCATACCGGTCATTGCCGTCCCGATCTCGCTTGTCGGCACATTCGGCGTGATGCTCATGTTCGGCTTCTCGCTCAATATGCTCACTCTTCTCGGACTCATCCTCGCCATAGGTATTGTGGTGGATGACGCCATCGTCGTGGTCGAGAACGTTGACCGTATCATGAACACCGAACACCTCTCGCCATACGAGGCCACGGCCAAAGCCATGGGCAACCTCAGCAGCGCGCTCATAGCCATGTCGCTTGTCCTCTGCGCCGTGTTCATCCCCGTCAGCTTCCTCCCCGGTATCACCGGTCAGCTCTACCGACAGTTCACCATCACGATCGCAGTCTCGGTGATCATCTCCACCATCGTAGCCCTCACCCTCTCGCCGGTGATGTGCGCCAAACTCCTGCGTCCAGCCTCGAAAAAGAAAAAACTCAAGATATTCCGTCTTATCAACCTTTGGCTCAACCGAGGCAACAAGTTTTACGGTCGCATGATCGTCCGCTGTCTCAACCATCCGCCACGCATGTATGCGGCGTTCGGTCTTGCGCTCGTGTTCATCTATCTCATGAACTCGTTCGTGTCGCGCAGCTTCATGTCGCAGGAGGATCAGGGCTACTTCACCGTCGAGCTTGAACTCCCCGAAGGAGCTACGATCGAGCGCAGCCGCGAGGTCACCGAAAGAGCCATGGAATATCTCATGGCCGATCCCGACGTGGAATATGTGCTCAATGTCACCGGTTCATCTCCGCGCGTCGGCACCAATCCCGCACACTCGCAGCTCACCGTCATCCTGAAACCGTGGGAAGAACGCACGACAACCGACATCTCCGAGGTGCGTTCACGCATCCACACCCACCTCTCGTCCTATCCCGAATGCCGCGCATTCGTCTTCTCTCCTGCCATCATCCCCGGTCTCGGCAACTCAGGAGGCATAGAGATGGTGCTCGAAGCGCGAGCCGACGCGACATATACCGACCTGCAGAACGCAGTCGATACACTGCTTCACTATGCAGCCGACAATCCCGCTCTCGCTGGCCTCTCGACATCAATGCAGGCCGACATACCTCAGCTCTACTTCGATGTCGATCGTGACAGGGCTAAGATACAGGGCATACCGGTCAGCGATATCTTCTCGACCATGAAGGCATTCACCGGATCGATCTATGTCAATGACTTCAATATGTTCAACCGCATCTACCGTGTCTATATTCAGGCTGAAGCCCCCTATCGTTCCAACCGCGACAATCTCAACCTCTTCTTTGTCCGTAGTGCCGACAAGGTGATGGTCCCCATCTCGTCGCTCGGATCGTCACGCTTCACCACCGGTCCGGGAACTATCGGCCGCTTCAACATGTTCAACGCCGCGACAATATCGGGCGAGGCCGCTCAAGGCCACAGTACAGGCGAGGCTATGGATGCGCTGGAAAAAATTGTCCGCGAACATCTTCCGGACAACATAGCTGTCGAATGGAGCGGTCTTTCCTATCAGGAGCAGCACGAGAGCGGCAACACCGGACTTGTCCTCGGCCTCGCCCTCCTCTTCGTATTCCTCTTCCTTGCCGCTCAGTACGAGAGCTGGAGCGTCCCGCTTGCCGTGATCCTGTCACTGCCCATCGCCGGTGTGGGAGCATATCTCGGCATATTTATCTGCGGACTTGAAAATAACATCTATTTCCAGATCGGACTCGTGATGCTCGTCGGACTCGTGGCCAAGAATGCCATCCTCATCGTGGAGTTCGCCAAAGAAGAGGTCGATAAGGGTGTCGATGCCGTAAAGGCCGCGCTGACAGCCGCCCGTCTCCGTTTCCGACCCATCGTCATGACATCACTCGCATTCATGCTCGGCCTTCTGCCACTCCTTTTCGCATCAGGTCCGGGCTCTGCCGCACGCCGCGACATCGGCACAGGCGTATTCTTCGGTATGCTCGTAGCCATCACCGTCGGCATAGTGTTCGTCCCGTTCTTCTTCGTAGCAATCAACCGTCTGACCCAACGCGGCCGCAAAGCCGATAAAGCCACCGATGACAAATGAAACAATTTTTCCCGATTCTCATTGCCATAATCGCTCTCACAAGCTGCTCAGGAGTGAGGAATCTGACTCCTGCCGATACTACCATGCCCGAATCCTACATTTCCGGTTTCGAGCCTGATTCCGCCTCCGTGGCTGATATGACATGGTGGGAATTTTATGCCGATTCCACTCTCCGACGCCTCATCCGTCTCACGCTTGATAACAACCGTGATCTCCTCAAGGCTGCCGCACGCGTTGAAGAAGCGCGCCACCTCTACGGAATTGACAAAGCCAACCTCTATCCTGAGATCAGCGGGCTTGTCGGTGGCAATAACGAAACAAATGACTACAACGGTGCCGGAACGACGAAAGATCCGGAATACGATCTGAAATTGACTGTCAGCTGGGAAACTAATCTATGGGGGTCGCTGTCATGGGCAAAAAAAGCCGGTGCATCGCGTTTTCAGGCATCGGTGGATGATCTTCAGGCCATGCGCATGACCCTGATAGCGGAAGTAGCCACAGCCTATTTCCGTCTGATCGCCCTTGACAATGAGCTTTCGATCGTCCGCCAGACCCTCGCTACGAGAAACGAATCGCTCGAAAAGGCTCGTCTCCGCTTTGAAGGGGGTCTCACGCCTGAGACAGTCTATCAGCAGGCCAAAGTGGAATACGCCTCGACTGCCTCACTCATTCCAAATCTCCAGCAGCAGGTCACCGTCGCACGCAATGCCATCACAATGCTCATAGGTGAATATCCGCGTGAGATCCTCGAACGCGGCGAACTTGCGCTCAACGTCACTCTGCCGGACCGTCTCCCTGCCGGACTCCCCTCTCAGCTTCTTGAACGTCGCCCCGACCTCCGTGCGGCCGAACGCCGTCTGGCCGCGGCCATGGCTGACGTCGGCATGACTTACGCCAACCGCTTCCCGAATCTCCGCCTCGCATTCACCGGCGGTTTCGAAAACGACGGCTTGGCCGATTTCTTCAAATCACCCTTCACCTACGCTATCGGCTCAATCACTGGCTCTGTGTTTGATTTCGGACGCAAGAAGCACAAATATCAGGCAGCGATCGCGGTCTATGATCAGGCCCGTTACGATTATGAGAAAGCAGTCATAACCGCCTTCACCGAAGTCCATAATGCTCTTGAGAATTATCGCCGCGTGATGGAGAACGGAAAAGTAAAGGTCGAACTTCGTGACGCAACCGTCAAATATGTCCATCTCGCCCATCTCCAGTACCGCGCCGGTACTCTGAACTACATCGATGTGCTCGACGCGCAGCGACGCTATTTCGACGCGCAGATCGGCGTAAGCAACGCACTGCGTGATCAATACTTCGCCCTTATCAACCTCTACAAAGTCCTCGGAGGTGGCTGGACCACGGATTTCAAATAGGATTAATCCTGTGCGTATTATCCGCGAAATTCTTCCGATCCCGCATGAATAACGCAGTTATCTCATAGGCACGCAGACTTGAACATTGTCTCAACTGATGAAGCATTGACCGGGGAAGTATTCCTCAACTTGACGCTACTGGCTTCTCCGATCGCGGCCACTGTCACCCCCTCCGGTCCATCTCCGCACTCCGGATATATCGGTTTCGGACAAGAATCAGTAGATCCAATTTCTCTAATCCTGCTTTCCAAAAGGGATACCACAAGTTTTTTCTTACTCTCCGCTTCCTTCCTTTCCTCGGCTTTGCGGGCACGACGTTGCGCCGCACGCTGTCGGGCAGCCGCCGAACGGGCCATCGCCTCATCCACTTCGACACGAAGAGTGAAAAATATGGCCATAAAATACTCCTCGCAATAATGTCGGGTAGGCACTTCCCCGTTTATCATATAGCGGTCAATACTTTTCATAATCTCGTCCGTATAGCCCCTGACATAGCCCAAAGACTTTACGATATTCGAGACCTTCACCTGCAACTTCTCATAAAATCCCTTCGATACCGGCTTAGTCCACACTTCGCGTGACTTCGCAGAGCCAATATTCCCTCTTGTAAGCTTACTCTTCTCCCCTACTCGTGCCCGATTTTCATTCTTCGCTTTCATATTTCATTTTTTCCACAAAATTACACCCGCCAACCGGCGAAAAAGATGCGATAATGAAAACCGGATACCTATAAATACCCACTATATCCCTTAAAGCGCGTCAGCTTATGTCTCAATTAAAAGTCTGAATCAGTCAGCAAAGAAATTCTACTGACAGCCCTATGCCTTCTCATCTCCATCCTTCGTTCCTTGCCAGCGTTGGTTCTGGAGGGCGGCTGAGCGCATTTCAGCGGGGTTGTCGCACGGTTGCCAGAATCCTACGTGGCCGACCTGATCAGGCATGAATTGCTGCACCACGAAATTTCCGGGATAGTCGTGGGCATACTTATAGTCACGACCGTAGCCCATATCTTTCATAAGCGATGTCGGTGCGTTGCGAATATGGAGCGGTACAGGCAGGTCACCGGTCTCCTCCACAAACTTCATGGCCTTGTGGAGAGCCATATACGTGGAATTACTCTTCTGTGAGAGCGCGAGATACACCGTACATTCCGCCAACGGGATCTGACCTTCTGGGAAACCGAGCTTCTGCACGGCCTCGAATGTGGCGTTGGCGAGCAGCAGTGCGTTTGGATTGGCAAGGCTTATGTCCTCAGCCGCGAGAATGAGCAGACGGCGCGCTATAAATTCCGGGTCCTCACCGCCGTGGATCATACGTGCGAGCCAGTAGAGAGCGGCATCCGGGTCCGATCCGCGCACGCTCTTGATAAAGGCCGAGATGATGTCATAATGCATCTCTCCGTTCTTGTCATAGGCCGCCGGATTCTCCTGAAGGCGGTCAGTGACTATGCGGTCATTGATCACCACTGGTTCACCCTGAGCCGTCGATTGTTCAAGAAGGTCAAGGATGTTCAGCAGTTTGCGCGCATCGCCGCCGGCAAAGCGAAAAAGAGCCGTGGTCTGCTCGACCTCAACACCATGTGATTTCAGCACCTCATCCCCTTCGATGGCTCGTTTCAGCAGCAGTTCGAGATCCTCCTGTTCGAGCGGGCGGAGCGTATAGACCTGAGCGCGTGACAGCAGCGGACGTATCACCTCGAACGACGGATTTTCGGTGGTCGCTCCGATGAGCGTCACGATTCCGCTCTCGACCGCACCAAGCAGACTATCCTGCTGCGCCTTGCTGAAACGGTGGATTTCATCAATGAACAGTATCGGCCGTCCGCCCGTAAACATGCTCCGCGCGTCGGCTTTGCACCGCTCGATCACCTCACGGACATCCTTGACTCCCGCACTGACAGCCGAGAGCGTATAGAAAGGGACGTTGACCGTATTGGCTATGATACGTGCAAGTGTGGTCTTCCCCACTCCGGGAGGCCCCCAGAGGATGAAAGACGATACTTTGGCCGATTCAATCATTCGGCGGACCACTCCTCCCGGACCGACGAGGTGGAGCTGACCTATGTAATCATCAAGTGTGCGCGGACGCATCCGCTCGGCAAGTGGCTGATTCATGACACTGCAAATTTACTCATTATTTCACCTTCGCGCAATAGGCTGCACGGCCTAAGAGGATCTTTCATACCGACCGCCAAGCTAAAAACTCCGTGACCGCCGAAGGGATACCTAATAGATACAGACAGGACCTCCGCCCATCCAAGTCCGGAGCGGAGGTCCTGATTATATGTTGTTGAATAATTCTTTGAAACTGATCGGGGCATTAAGCCCTTTCGCCTCATTCACAGACTCACTTGCGGAGCGCAGGTTTCATATCGTATGAGAGCATTGCGATGGTGAAGCCCCAGTAGATGAATGCGAGTGAAGTAAGGAAGCTGGTCATTGCCATATCCTGTACCCAACCGGCCTCGATGAAGAAGAATCCGATGAGAAGGAGGAGCATACCGTTGATGAGCTGCAACCACCAGTAGCGGCGACCGCTGTTCATGACAGAACTGCAGAGAGCACTGATGCCCCAATAGATGAATATGAATGCAATAAAGTAGGGGAACACGGCTTCAGAAAGGACTATACTGCGCACAAGCATGAAACCGATGAAGATATCGATCACACCGCCGGCGAGCCACCAGCCCCAGCCTTTGCCTCTGTCAGGACCTGATGCGACAAGGAGCTGAACGATGCCGACAAGAATAAGAAGCCAGCCAAAAATCTGTGAAGCGACGGCATAACCTGCTACCGGCCAGAACCAATATGCAAAACCGCAGATCACCATGAGGATACCTGCAAGGAGTACAACCCACCAATAGCGGGACTCACCCCAGAATTTTTCAATGAGAGTTTTCATAATCGTGTGTGTTTTAATAGTTGAAATTTTATGTATGTTTTTCTTTTTCTATTTTGAATCCCTCGGTCTGACAGTATCGGCTGCAACGCCTCGCGGTCTGAGGAAGAAAGATATTTCAGCGGCCATCAGCACCGCTTTATAAAGATAACACTTCAAAAAATAATTTTGTTGATTATCCGGATTCTATTTAATATTCAAAATCGTGATCATACCGATTCGCACGAGACAGGATAATTCATAATTCATCATCTTTTTCGGCTGTCTGGAGCAGATAGCGGTCTATCAGATCCTTGTACTGCGGTGTCTGCTTGAAGCGTCGGATCTGCGAGTCGAGCGTATCGGCAAGAGCGGGGTTATCCTTGTTGACCACCCATGACTGGAACTGCGTGAACGATACCGGGGTCGTGACATCGACATCAGGATAATCCTTGGCGAGATGAATGGCCTTGGCACTGTTGATCACCGCGAAGGGGATCTTACCCATAGCCGTCAGCATGAATAGCTGCTCCGCACTGCGTATGGAGTCGTGACGCATGATGATGGTGTCACCGATCTCACGGGCAAGATTGTGAAGACGCTCGGCGGCCGGTGAGCCTTCGAGTGACCATATCTCCTTTCCTCCGAGATCGAGGCGCGACTTTACGGTGGTGTCGCGGCTTATCAGCACCTGTTTGTCAAGATAGACCGGCTCGGTGAAACGGAAACTCTCGCGTCGGGAGGCCGTGACGGGGAGATCGGAGATAACCACGTCATACTTACCGGCCTTGAGTTCGTCAAGAGCCTCATTGACCGAAGCGATGGGATAGAATTTGACATTGTCGCCATACATGGCTGCCATATCCTTCATCATCTCGTAATTGAATCCCGCAAGCGAGTCACCGAAACGGTAAAGCGACATAGGGGAATAGTCGATGGCCACGTTTATGGTGTCGCCACGTCCGCGGACATACTCATAACCGTTGGAAGGCATAGGAGTGGAACACTCCCTGACACTGACGATGAGCCCTACGGCAATCAGCATCAAGGACAGCAGTATGCCTGCACGCGGGTCGTGAAACATCGATTGCAGTCCACGTTTCTTCTTCCCGTCCTTCCCTCCGTCCGGACGTGTGAATGTGTTTCGATCTGTTGACGACTCCGGAGTCTGTCGGCTATCAGGAGTCTTATTGCTTTTCGTTGACATAAAAAAGAAGTGTCGGTCGTTTATATATTTATCACTTTTATATAAACAACCGACACGGCTTTAGATGTTCAGAGAGAAGTGTGATGCGCGCTCCGGAATCAGTTTACGAAATCGACAATCACGCCCATCTGGAAACGGCGTGGATTGAGCGGATAGTGCGGGAGCGAGAAATAATTGTCAGACCCGAACATTCCTTGATTGAAATGTGAATAGAGCACGAAGAAGCGTGCGCGCGAAAGCTTGAAATTGGCGTAAGCGTTCATGAACGGATAGTTGCCGCACTTGACCTCACGCTGATTATAGAATGCCATTGTCGAGGGCTGATAACCGGGGGCATGATAGCTGGTGTAGTAGTCACAATCCACTCCGATCTGTGCCTGAAGCACGTGGGCCACACGGAAGTTGAGGAAGAGATTGGAATAGACGGCAAATTCGGGCAGAGGGATCACGGCGTCGTCCGATGATTTCTGATAGGTCAGCGAATTTTGCCAATTGAGGGCGCGCCAGCGGAAATTCTGCTGAATCTGCACGCTGAACACCTGAACGCTTCCTCCGTTCTGCACGGGAAGCATTTCAGGGCTGAAATAGATGTGGTTCTGAATATTCTCCACTCCGACGTTGGCGAAAGTACCTGTATGCGGGAGATCAAGAATGCCGCCGAAACGCAGACGGCGTATCTTTCCGAATTCATTTTTCCACGCGAAGTGGTTGGATATGTAATCGTTCATCAGATATGGGGCGGTCGTGTTGCTGAAATGACCGTAGCCCTTGACTGTCACCGTGTCACCGAGAAGTTTGATATGGGTCGAGACATTGCCCTCCGCCTTGATCTCACCGGCGGCGGGGCCTACGAGACCGAGGCTCGCCGTAGCTTCATAGTTGAGCAGATGTCCCTGCTGCTTGACGAGCTGTGCGCCGACGTAGAGCAGATTCTGGGTCTCCTTTCCCTTCATGCGTTCGGCAAACGGATAGGGCGTGAGATTTCCGGGACGCTCCTCGCCGGAAATGGCGAGCGTGTCGGTGGTCTGATGATATGTGCGGAGTTCATGGGTCACGAATGCTCCCAGACCGGCCTTGGCATACTTGTTGAAACCTTCAAGAAGTGAGATTCCCAAGGTGTTGCGCACGGAGCTGTATGAGGTGTGATCGTTGGTCGCCTCGGTGCTCATGTAATGGTTGGTCCAGAAAGAGCTTTCCTGCGAGGCGTTGGTATTGGTGAACCTGTGGCGCGAGTCATTGTAATCGAAGGTCCATATAAAACTGGAGACGGGAATGTATTCGCGCGCCACGACGGAGTCATTCTCATCCTTATCCTCGTGCCAGTAGCCCACCTTGTAGCGGTGGTTCATATATATCTGTTTGCCCGCCACCCGTGAGTGGGAGTTGGAAAGATTCACGGGGATACTCTTGGGGTTGATCTTCGAGACACCTCCCTGAAGCTGTGCCGGATCGGTGATGTAGAGATCGTCGGTGATACCACCGTTCTCCTTGTTGAGCATGTTGTATGTGTTGAAAAATCCCTGAAACTCGTATCGGTCACCCGTGTATGAGCCTGACAGTCCCCAGATGAAGCCTTTGGCGGCCTGCGCCTCATAGCTACCCTTTGAGTAAGGATACGAGACCTGCGCACCGATCTGTGTGCGCTTGTTGAGATTTCCGGAGAAAAGGAATTTGAACCAATCCTGAGCAAGTTCGCGTCCGCCGCCGGTATTGTAGCCTACCTGCGACATCGGGATGCGCGTATTGTAGAAGCGCATGGTCTCCAGATTCGGAATCCAGAACTGCTTGGCGTCACGGAAGAAGAAATCGCTCATCGGTTTGCTGTCCATGAATATCATATTCTTGCCCACGGACGCCTGATTGCCGGTTGTGGCGAAAGCCGGACTATAGGACGACGGGACGGCAGTCTGATGGTAATTCAGCATAATCGTATCCATCCCGGCACGCTCACGCAGACCGAGTGGCTGAAGTATGCGCCATGCGTAGGACAGTGAATCAGCCGAATTATCATCGTTGATATGCGCCTCGGCCTTTCCGAATCCTGCAAGGAGTATTGTGATAATGATGAGGATATGATTTTTCATAAGTAACTGCAAAGATACGCTAAAATGCGGATATAAAAAAAATTATCCGTCATCACGACGAATAATCTTCTTACCTTAAATCTAATACCATGAAAAACTGATGCAAAGGTAGGGAGTTTTCATGAAACTCCAAATTTTTATGTTGAAAAACATATTACAATTAACATTATTTTTACATTAAAAGTATCAATAATGGATATTGTTAACATTCATTTAGTATTCAGACTATTTTGAGCCAGTATCTTCCCTTAACGCAATATTTCTCGTGATATCCAATTTTTCCATCGTCAAACGAATCATTGTGGCATTCTGACCATAATTATATGGATGATATTTCCAAAGTGATCGGACGGATGGAGTTGGTTATTTTTCCAGTCTGATTATTTTGAGAGGTTGACTTTGTTGATGAAGAACCAGCCAGCGAGGATCTGGAGGAGCATTCCGGGGATGCCGATGCGGAAGTCCTGACATGCGGCGATGAAGTCGGCTTTGATTATCCATTCAGCAAGTGTGCCGACACACTGATAGGCAAGTACGACGGCTACAAGAATCAGAAGGCTTGCCTTACGGTAAGTCGAGGCTGCATATCCGGCAAAGAGTGCGAGAAGCACTGACTTGATCATGATGGCAGGAAGTGCGGCTACGGGAGGCATCCCGAAAAAGAGCGAATTGATCACCGGTGAGGCGAGCGCGGTCAGAAGTCCGACACGCCATCCGTATTTGTAAGCTCCGACAAGAGTGAAGAAATAGATCGGCAGCCATGTCAGTCCCCCTTGGGGTATGAGGTGGCACAGCTGCGGAAGAAGGATATTGCCGATCACAAAGATTGTTGCGGCAAGATAAGTCCGTGAATCATCGAACTGAAGTGAACGGAGTTGTAATGTAGTCTGCATATTTTTGATTTTTATTTATTCAATATTATTTTGTTCAAAAAAAGATTTGATGCTGCGTCAAAGACCTAACTTCAACGTTTAGCCATCGACTCAAGGAACTGCCCGATGAGCGGTATGCACTCCTCGGCTGTCGCACAGTCGGCACAAAGCTGCTCGACCGGACAGATGCCAGTGCCTGCGCGGTTGATTATGTTATCCACGCAGTCCTTGAAATCAACCTCGATACCGGCGGATTGCAGAAGTGCAAGAGCCGGACGACTGATGACATCCGTATAGACAGCTCCTACCTTTCCGGCAACCATTACCGCGGCGGCACCCTTGCCTATCACCTTGTCGGCCACGAAAGAGCCATGAAGCACTTCCGGGTCAGTGGTCAGCAGACGGTAGAGGTCCTTGACTCCGCGCTCATGACATTCGATGTAGGAGCCACCCGAATAGATGACGCATGAGCACTGCCCCTCGTGAAGCCTCCTGATGGCTTCACGGCAATTCCAAGGATAAAACATTAATTCCATACGCGTCCCCCCGTCAGGCTTTGACATTCTGTTTCAACTGCTCCACGAAGCCGTCGATCCTGTGAAGCTCACCCGGAATGTCGATCGACTGCGGACAGTGAGGCCCGCACTGGTTGCAACCTATGCAGTGGCTTGCCTGACGCAGACGCGGGACGGAACGGTCATAACCCACGAGGAATGCCTGACGCGCCTTGCGGTAAGCCTCACCTTCATGTCCTTCGGGGATATTGCCCTCGTTGACACATTTGTTATAGTGCAGGAGGATGGCGGGAATGTCAATACCGTAGGGGCAGGGCATACAATACTTGCAGTCGTTGCAGGGTATGGTGGGATACTGCATCATGAGGTCGGCAGTAGTGTAGAGAAACTGCATCTCATCATCGGTCAATGGCTTGAAAGGAGCGTATGTACGGAGATTGTCCTCCAGATGCTCCATGTAGGTCATTCCGCTGAGCACGGTAAGCACGTCGGGATGAGTTCCGGCATAACGGAACGCCCACGAGGCCACACTACGCTCCGGCTCCTCCTGCTTCAGACGCGCCACCACATGGTCATGCAGGTTGGAGAGACGGCCACCGAGAAGCGGCTCCATGATGACGGCGGGAATGTTGCGCTTGGCAAGCTCCTCGTAGAGATACTCGGCATTGGTGTTGCGCGGATTGATCTCCTTGGCGTGTTTCCAGTCGAGATAGTTGAGCTGGATCTGCACGAAGTCCCATTTATATTCATCGTGTTTCGACAGCAGATAGTCAAACACCTCCACATCTCCGTGGTAGGAGAAACCGAGATTACGGATGCGTCCGGCCTCACGCTCCTTCAGAAGATAGTCAAGGACACCGTTGTCGATATAGCGGCCATTGAGGGCCTCCATACCGCCCATGCCTATGCCGTGGAGCAGAAGATAGTCGATATAATCGACCTGAAGCTCCTTGAAAGAGTTGTGATACATGTCAAGCGACTCCTTACGTCCCCACGTGGAGGGAGAGAAGTTGGAAAGTTTGGTGGCAACGTAGAACTTGTCGCGCGGATGACGCTTGAGGGCTATACCGGTGGCGCGTTCCGACCGACCCTTGCAATAGGCAGGCGACGTGTCGAAATAGTTGACTCCGTGAGCTATCGCTGTATCGACCAAGCGGTTGACCGTCTCCTGATCAATCTCATCGTTACCGTCAATCTTCACGGTAGGCCAGCGCATACAGCCGTAGCCGAGCAGCGACACTTTCTCGCCTGTCTTGGGATTGGTACGGTACTCCATCTTGTCAACCGGAATTTCCGCTGATGTGGTCTGATCACCGGTCACGGGGTTCTTCTTGGAATCACATCCGGCGAGTCCGAGACCCATCACCGATGCTCCGAGGCCCATGCGTTTAAGAAAACCGCGACGGTCGAGACCTTTTTTATCTTCGTGTTTCATGCTTTTTCAGAGTTGGTTTTTAGGGGAGATTTTTCAGATGGTGCGGTGCACTTCATGACCCTCGACATAGATGGCACTGAATGGACGCGAGGGACAGAGGTTCTCACATGCGCCGCAGCCTATGCAGCGTTCGGTGTTCACGACGGGAATCTTGACCGATTCGGGATCTGACTTATCGGAAGCGACCATCGTGATGGCACCCACCGGGCAGTGACGGGCACAGTTGCCGCACTCCACACCGTCGGTGAGCGGAACGCAATTGTCCTTGACCCATACGGCATGACCGATCTGCGTGGCAGACTTATCGGCCGCCGTGAGCGGGCGGATAGCTCCCGCGGGACATACTTCTGAACATTTCGTACATTCCGGACGGCAGTAACCACGCTCGTAGGATGACTCCGGCTGCATAAGGGTGAGCATATCTGTCGAAGGCCGGAGGACACCGTTGGGACACACCGACACGCAGAGCTGACAAGCGGTGCAGTGCGAGGCCATGTTGCGCAAGCTCTGTGCACCGGGAGGGACTATGCGTGTGTGACGGACAGGGATCTTTTTGTCAACGATCACCGCGAGACCGCCATCGACGGTCTTTTCCTGAGCCTTGGCGGTAGCAGCTACGGCTATTGCGGCGGTAGCTCCGAGGAACTGACGGCGCGAGGGGTCTGCCTTAATGCTGACAGCAGCTGCATCCGCAGCGACCGGCTTGACTGTCGAGGGCACCGGACGGCGATGAGTGTAGGAGATCGCGCCCTGATGACACTTTTCAAGACAGTCCATGCAATCGACGCAGCGGGAATAGTCTATGGTGTGGGTCTTGCTGTCGATACATGCGGCCTTGCAGTTGCGCGCGCAGAGTCCGCAACCGTTGCATTTGGAAGTATCGATCACTGGACGCAGCCATGCAAAACGGCTGAAAAATCCGAGCACTGTCCCGACGGGGCAGATGGTGTTGCAATAGGTACGTCCGTTGCGCCATGCGAGTACGGCGAGCACGACGAGAGTCACTGAAGCGACAGCGAGTGTGACACCACCGCGCATCCATATATCGACATTGGCAAAGGCGTAGCTGTCATGCTCCTCGGCCCATCCGGCAAGCAGATTGTTGCCCCACTGCCATAGAGGCGACAGGAGACTCTGGACTATACGTCCGTAGGCACTGTAAGGGGCAAGCAGAGCCACAAGCGATCCGAGGCCAAGCAGTATGGCCACGGCCATTACGGCAAGCATGACGTAGCGGAGGACACTTTTAGCCGGCGAATAGCGGTAGCGGTTCTTCTTGGCCTTCCTGCCGAGCCATCCGAACCCGTCCTGCATTATTCCGAGAGGACAGATAACCGAACAATACAGACGACCGAAAATAAGGGTGAAAACAATCAGCCCGGCCACAACAAGGAAGTTGAACGCAAGGAGGGCGGGTAGAAACTGGATCTTGGCCAACCAGCCGAACCATCCGTGGACAGTGCCGGTGAAGTCAAGAAAAAGCAGGCTTATCAGCACGATCACGGCCAAGGCCACTGTCTGACGCAGTCTTTTTAGCATACTGAAATTTTATTGCAGAGTGATTTATGATTATGATTGGTTATACCACTGTTATGTAAGGAAGATTCCAAAGACACTAATCCGGATTCATTCACTTAATCCGCGTGAAGGTCAAAACCCTTTAAACGAAATCTTTGAGGATTGCAAATATAATACTTTTATGATAAATAGCTGTAAACAATATTGCCTATTATCTTAACATTATTACGGATTAACGAGGATTAACGAAAGTTTAGAGCTTTATGCTCCGTTCAGAAATTTATGATGATATCGTCGGCCCACTCTTCGTCAATTATAATTTTATCGACGAGCGTACCAAGCTCAAGGAAGCTGCCGCGGATGATGGTGAGCCGATCCTTGCGCACATCAACGGGAATACCGCTTATGAAGCCGACATAATCCCCTTCGGCATTCCAGACGTTGATCCTAAGGGTGAGTTCAGACACTCCGCTCCCCGCAAGAACTATGTCATCGGCCATCGTCAGCTCATCGTTGTCTGTGATACCGCACTCCGGCAAGACCGACGGATTACAGATGTAGGTCATACCCGTCCCGGCATTCTTTACCTCGCCCTCCCTAACGCAGAAGGATGTAGGAGAAAACAATAGGGAGATGACTTCAAATCTCAGCTCCTCTACCGGCGGAAAGTGCTCAGGGATATCTTTGTGAAGGAGAAGATATTTCTTCACATTCTCACCAAGCACTGTGTAACGCCCGACAGCCCGTGTGAGTTTCAGCCCGATCTTTCCGGAGACCGACGGACAGCTGACATTTTCAAGATTGCCGAATGCCGCATCACGGAATCCGACCGGAACATCAGGCCGCTGATCAATCAGACAGATATAATCAAGATCATCGGTGCGGTAGCAAAGATCTCTCTGCGGTGAGTCAGCACGGACATAGTCACTCCATATCCTGAAATCATATTCTCCATCGGGCAAATTGAAAGCCGTGTCAAAACGTCCCCCGAAATCCACCACCGGAGTAAATACGCGCCGCATAACCCGCTCGACCGGATCTAAAAACCTCCACCACACAGCGGCGCACGTATTCCATATCACCACGCCCGATCCTCACTTCCAACTGTCCCATATCGTCGGGAGGCAACTGCAGTGACACTTGCAATCCATGGCCGCCGTCCGGCTCATTTCCCTTACGGCACCCAGCCATAAGACATGACAACATTGCCACGATCATTATCGAGGCATACCGGATGAATGTTGGCAATGGATGTTGTGTTAGCAGGGACACGGTATTTAAGAAATAAGGTACGGCATCAATGATCTGTGCGGAGAAAAACATGACGTCGCGAGAGATTCCGCATTTTGCAGTCATCTTACACTTTGCAAATATACTAATAATCCGCCTAACACCAAACATATCATATATTATCAGTCAGCGGAAGCTTGTGAACTCATCCATTGGGGTTCGTCGGCAACTACGCCCCTTGTTGATTCTCGCCACAGATGCATGACATATCCGTCATAGCTAAAAATCCCCGGCATCCTTGACGGATGTCGGGGAAAGTGTCTGTCTTAAGAAAGATTAATGAGTAAGTTGAACAGAAATTTGGTTGAGTTTATTGCTGAGCTCGGCAAGCGAGTCGGACAATCGTTGTAGTTCCGCCTGTGTGAAGGCGGCAGGTTTCCCATTGACCGCAGTGTGATTGATGCGCTGGTACAGCCATGTACGGTCTTTGTTGAAATAACGCTTGGCGATATATGAAAGATTTATGGCATCACCCATATCTCCAAGCATTCCTTTCACATCCACTTCCGGACGCTTGCGCTTTCCTATAGCCGTGGCAAGATAGATCCCTGCCTCACGGCGATCCTCGTCACTCGTTGTCAAAGAAAAGGCCCGGCTCATCATCTCGTCCGTAGATGACGAGGCAAGATCCGATTGTGATGCTATAGAGTCAAGTAACTGCTTCAATTCTGGTTTCATATATCGGTGGGCTAATAGTTATCCAAAAAAACATCTTAATCCGGAGATTTGTCATCGATAGGTAGGACTCGGCCAAGGCCGGAGTCCTACATGACTGTCACTTCTCTGTAAGCAAGATTACAGCATACTCTCGAATGAGAGCCTCCACAATCTTCAAGAAGTCCGACTCGGTCATCCACCCCTCTTTGAGGAGTTTCTGTTCATGTCGGAGATAGAACCTCAATTCATTGAGGATTTCTATCCGGTCATTTAAACCTGTCGATGAACTCATGTCTCTGTCTTAAGACATTGCAAAGCTAATAATCTTTTGATTATTTTCCAAGAAAATTCAGTCTAAAAATTTGGAGAATCCAAAAGTTTTGAACTATTCTCGCAATGCTAGACGGTTCAGAGCATGAACGAATAACCACAAACAACAGCCTTGTGTCGTCGTCTGCCGGTAAAAATGACCTGTCCCGATACTGTTCCAGTTAAATTAAAAAAGCCTGTAAGTTTTTAAAAACTTACAGGCTTTCAACCCTTAAAGGGTCGGGGTGAGAAGACTCGAACTTCCGACCTCCACGTCCCGAACGTGGCGCGCTGCCAACTGTGCTACACCCCGGAAGTTATAATGCATCTTGGCCTAATGAGGCTTTTGCGACCACAAAGGTAAGAACTTTTCTTTTATCCTCCAAAAAAAAATTCATGCAGTGCCAAAACTTCGATTTCACATAGGTTTATTTGCCGATATATTTAATTCGATTCTTCTATAATAATTTGATGACAATTTGAGACAATAAATAGCAGGAATTTAAGAAAGAATCATTAACTTTGCAATTGCAGACCGCAATGCAGGAGCCCGGTCGGGGTTTGAGCGGCGGGATGCGGACATAATGAAAAGCGTTTACTCGACGCTCTTTCTTGACAAACGGAAATCTGGTAAATTTTCAATCTTCGTCAAGAATGCAGCAAACAGTAGATGCCTTGTGGATATGTATATTCCATCAACAGCTGACGCGAGAGCGTGGGCTATTGATGTTTTTACACATATTCTGCGTGAGGCTTCTGCAAGTTTGCTCGTTCAACGAAGATGGGCAATACCAGAGCCTCCGTTTGTAGAACGAGCAACCAGTATGGCTCTCACGCTTTTTTTGTTGCATAGTCAGTATTGGGAGCGGCTGACGCATTAACAAGTTTTGTGAATCAACCTTACTACCATCTAAAAAAGGCGTTTAATTATTGCAAAATATTTCTTGCAATTATAATGTTGAGTTGTGCGACCATCAGTATTTCTTCATGCTCGTCAACAAAAACTATTGGATTTACCTGTCAAGAACGTCAAATTGAAATATATGTTGATGATGAATATCTTGGCAGAGATTTAGTCTATTATACAGTGCCAAAAGGTCGTGAATATATCGAGGTTTCATGCCGCGATAATGGCATAGAAGTCTTCCGTCGTCGCATTAGTGTCAATGACAGCAAAGGGATACTGATTGAATTGCAAATTCCTAAAAACTATAAATACTCAACCAAACCATTTTAGCCCATGAAAAAGTTTCTTCTACTTTTAGTGTCCATTGTGGTCGGATTCTCTCTTTATGCAGAGAAAAAGGCTAAGGTCATTAAAATCTCAGTGCAGCCACAAGAAGCGGCGATCTACGTTGACAATAATCTTATAGGATACGGTTACGGCGAATTTACTAGACCTCCTAAAAAGAATCAGGTCGTGATAATTCGCGTAGAATGCAATGAATATACGACAGCAAATTCAAAATTTTATGGAGGCGACGAGCGTAATTCCCTTTCATTTAACCTTATGCAAGATGGATTCTATCGAGGGTCTGCGGCTTCTGGTCTAGTCAATAAGTATATGACGATAACCCTCGATCCTCAATATTATTCAATTGACAACGAAGGAAAAGTGAACAGCGAGGCCGCATGGAAACTTCTTCATCAGATCCTACTCAACTATTTTCCAGAAATCGAGACAACTGATTTTCACGGTGGATACCTTCAAACTCCTTGGAAATACAAGACTTTCAATATGTCTGAGAAGCAGCTTCGTAACCGTGTGACCGTAAGAGATGTGACAACTCCTGAAAGAGTTGCTTTTCAGATAAAGATATCCTCAGAAGTTGCGGGCGCAATGCAAGCTCGCCACGGAGAATTTGATGAAGTGGACCGACTGCCCAAAGAGTTAGAGCCGATGGTGGAAGAACTCCAAACCCGTATTGGAAAAGCAAGTAGCATTTAATAACATAATAAAGACCAAATCATGAAAAGAACTTTTCTTTTATCGTGTATGATTATCGCCGTATCAATGGCATCATTCGCACAAAGTTTTGTCGATACATTCGACGCGAACTCTCTTGGCTGGACCGAATGCGCATTCGAAAGCAACAAAGGTTCGGCAGTAATTGATAAAGGAGTGATGACTATAAAATCCAAAGGAGAGAACAAGGCTGCCGGGGCGTTTCTGACAGCGATGAGTGGTGTGGCAACAAAGATTGGGGAGAATACCTTCTTCGAGACACACTGCTATGCTCCCCTTGATGTCAAAAAACCTTTTGAAGTAATTGCAAATGTCAAAATTGACAAACTTGCTAATGATCGTGTCTGTGGCTTTGTATTTAACTATAAAGATGGTGGAAATTTCTATTGCTTTAATTTCAACGATGAAATGGTGAACTTCACACGATACGTTGACAATCGCGTAGTGGGTAATATCATGCAAGGAATAAAATGGCCTAACAAAGCGAAACTTAACCAAGAATGGAAACTTGTTTGCGACGGAGATGTACTGTCTTTCTTCGTTGATGGCATGGAGATTCTTAAGGTAAAATATATGCCTCTCGATTTCTCTGGAATAGGATTCTATACATTTGGTAAGCAGACCTTAGTTGTAGAGGACATGACATTCACTCAAAACTAAGCGACTTTTCAAATAGCCGCAGAATCAGCATCTGCATACAAACATAAGAAATTGCCCTGCATCGACTTTGATACAGGGCAATTTTTATAATTTAGTAGCAGTTCAAAAAAATATCCACTTATTGATAAACTTATTTCAGTACTCATCAAACAAGATCGTGAGCACTGATGTTTTATTTTCGAAAGCACACCAACTATTCACGCCATTGACTCTCTATGGTACAATGACATGCAAAGAACGTGATGCCAATACTACTTCAAACACACACTCATTTCTCACCCCTACTAAAAACTATTCAATATGGCACCCCTCGACATCCGCACACTTCTCCTTTGGTTAGGCATCGTATCACTGGTGATTCTTGTGACCGTCACCGGCATGTTCATCAACCGCTTCTTTACTTACCGCGCTCACCGCCGTGCTCTCGCAGCTCTCAAGGAGCGCAGTCTTGCTGCCGCTGAAGCTCCGGTCATGACCGAGGCGAAGCAATATATACGTTGACACGCCAGCTCTCACATCAGAGCATCATCCTGAGTATATCGAGCGAGCGCAGATTGCGCATCGATACATAGTGGAGCGAGTAGTACTCAAGTACGGTGTCGAGAATAGTATTCCGGTCATTACGGCTGAAACGGAACCGGTGCATGTTGGCAAAAGTCATACGCGACAACCTTCGGGCCACTTCGGCAGCATCAGGAGCGAGATAGTTGCGATGCAGCGGCATGGTCCGTCGCCAGCACCCGTCGGCAAGATCGAAAAGCGCGCCGGGAGCATAGGTCGATGCGTCGGGCTCTATGCCGAGATGACGCGCGAGATTCATGAGGAAACAGATATGGAAATTGGCTGTCCGGGGAGCATCCGCTCCATCGAGCAGCCTTATTGCCATTTCAAGAAAATCATACAATCCGCTGTCGGTATCTCCTCCCTGAAGCACCACTGAAAGAAGCTCGGAAAGAAACATCGCCATCATCTGCTTGACCGGATCGGTGTGGAGCGAGACGAATGCGACCGTCTGGGAAAGCTGACGCATGGGGAGGATCTCACGTCCGGGACGGACTTCGCTCACACATTCGAGGAGACCGAGAGGCATCGTGAGCGCACGGGCACGCGCAGAGCCTTTCCCTTTGCCGGCCGGCAAAGTCAACGACACCCGTCCGAGCTCACGGCTGTAGGCCGTGAGGATCGTCTGGGTGTCGCTGTATTTTGTGGTCTTTAGAGCCACAAGGTGGAGATTCATTCCGAAGGATCAGAAGATTTTACCGGTGAGGCGGAATGTGAGGCAGGGATAGACCTTGAGATACTTGATGTAGTCCTTGAAATCATTATCGGCCATCTCGTCGATACCTTTGAGGTCACCGGTCTCCGAATATACTTTGGGCTTGCCTTGGAACTGGGCACCAAGCTCAATGTTGAAGTTGAGAAGATGTTTCGGAATTGCACGACCCCAACCGATACCGAGATAGGGACGGAAGCCGTTCACCTTGAGACCACCACGGACGTTACCGTTCTCATCAACAGGGATCTTGTAGTCACCGATCTCGATACCTGCGTCCTTGTAGCCTTCGAGTTCAGCACTGTGGCCATGAAGCTTGATGAGCTTATTGCCACCGAAATATGCACCGGCCGCAACGAAGAATGAACCGTGGGGTAAAGGATAGATGTTGAAAATGAGCGAGCCCTGCGTGCGACCGATTCCGCAATCAACATCGACATCAGTCGATTGTTCAGAATTATTCACAATGAAAGTAGCATCGACATCGGTGCTGTACTTAATATTAGGCATGAAGTGGACACCGGCGCGCACTGAAACGAAACGGGTCAGAGGAGTTGCGGCCTCTACGCTGATACCGTTGGTGCCGACACCGAGCCCAACGCCAAGATGATTGGCGATGCCGAAGAATGATTTAGCATCCGGACCGATAGATGCCGGAGCCTGACAGCAAGGTTCGGAAGCACTGACAGTACCGGCCAGCGACGCAAGACCGACAACGAGTGAAGCAAGAATTTTTTTCATAACACTTTTAGGTTTAATGATGAAAATGATGTGATTTATTGTTAAAAAATGATTTGTGAAAAATAAAACTTATCCAGTCAGAGATCATCTCCGCCAAAGCATATCGCACACGGGATCACACCTTAATTATATATAATGGGTAGCTTCCCATGCACTCCACCAACAAAACGGAGTAATTCTTAACGATACAAAAGTAGATAAAAAGAGGGAGAATATCAAAAATTTCTTAAAAAATTTGCGAGAATCAAAATTAGTACTTAACTTTGCAATCGCTTTTGGGAAGGCCCATTCGTCTATCGGCTAGGACGCAAGATTTTCATTCTTGAAAGAGGAGTTCGATTCTCCTATGGGCTACA
>NZ_JAIDBW010000059.1:0-3386 GCF_029056165.1 Duncaniella sp.
AAGTATGGGTGAATGATGACCTCTTTCTCCGAATTGCGACGGAAGCTCTTATAAGTTATCGACAATACTGTTTTATTACATATTGCTGATAAAAGAGTTGAAAAATAATCTTTACCTCTTAAATAGCGACACTCATCAAATCCAACTACTTTTTTCCCATCCACATCGATATTCAAGTACAACTTAAATCGTTCGAAAAATGATTGCATCCATTCCATTTGAGGGGTACCCTCAAACTGAGATAAAATTGCCATACACTGAGAAAGCTGTGCAAGTTCATCATCACTGAACCTGAGTTTGAATATTGACGATTCTGGATCTTTATAGGAATAGGTAACATTGCGTCCAACCTTTCGATCCACAATGATAATTTCAGGGTATGAATTGACGATGTGATCCATATCCTGACGAATAGTATTCAATGCGGTAATCTTCGAGAAACCATGAAACTCTAATTCTCTATTTACCTCATTCATAAGCTCAGATGTAGAGTAACCACCTCGACGGAGACATCTGTCGAGAACCTTATATCTTATGTCGGAACTTTTTGTGTTAGGCATACTATGATTATTTACACTTTGCAAAGATAATATATTTTTATGAAAGGTGCAAATAGAATGAGCCTATTAAGACTAATTTTGCACTCACGAGGATTAAATCCCCCTCGTTTGATATTATGAAAAAGGTATTTTCACTTATGTTGCTACTCGCAACTATCATGGTCTTCCTTCCATCCTGCTCGAAGGATAATGACGAACCCGAAGACATCAAGACTCAGATGATTGGTACATGGGATGCCACATCTGTAAAGTTCAGTGACTCGGATTGGGTTGACATCACGAACTATCCAAGCATGTCGCTTTCTATCACATTCAACAAGGATGGAAGCTACTCAGGACGTGGAGCTCTCGGCAATGGTTCAGGAACCTATACGGTATCAGGCCGAACCATCAAGACCTATGTAGGAGGTGAGCTTTACGGGACTTATTATGTAAATTCAATATCCGGAAACAAGGCTGAACTTAAACTTACAATGGGGTCAACGAGTATGGATATAAGAGCGACTAAAAGATAATTATACAATATCATGAAAAAAATTCTTTTGATCTTGATCGCTACCTTCTCGCTGCTTACTGCTAAGGCGCAAGACAATACTTTCGGAGGATACAGAGGTTTCGCAGGTGTGGGATATACCATTGGTGTCGGCGATTATGACTTTGGGCGTTTTGAAATCAGCACGACACATGGCTATCAGGTAAATCCCTATTTCTTTGTCGGCGGAGGTGTTGGTTTCCACTTCATGTCTTCTTATGAGACAAAAGGAATGGACATTCCACTTGACAAACGTGATGCCAAGGTAAGCATACCAATCTTTGCTGATTTCCGGGGAACATTCTCAAAGAGGAAGTTCGCTCCTTTCGCTGACCTTAAACTTGGCTACTTTGTAACAAACCATGACGGTTTCTATGGAAACGTCAGTGCGGGCTGCCGAATGGCCTTAAAAGGTAAGCAAGGTCTATCCCTATCTATCGGTTACACCTACGAGAAACTGGCATTCCAAACGTTCAGTCGTTTCAACAATTCAACCAGCATGAACTATACACGTTCTCCCCGCAAACTCGATTGTGAAGGAATCTCAATAAAACTCGGCTATGAGTTCTAATTTATAAACATTTAAATCATAAAAATATGGGAATAAAACCAGGGCCTAAGCGGATTGCAAAATCTACAGGCAAGCCAGATCGTCGTCAGCGCGACAACAAGAAAACTCCAGGCAATACTCGTTCTCTAAAACCTCATATTCACAAGAAAGGAGACTGAGAATAGGTAGATAAAATATACCTTATAAACATTTAGTTTGTCAAAATCAAATTCGGCACCAAGGCGGAAGAAAATCCGTTTTGGTGCCGAATTTGATTATAAATTTGTCACATAGAGCCCCCTTCATATCATAGAGCCTCGGCAGGAAGGCGTTTTTCTGTGCGAAGTTACTGCGGACGGGAGGAACGTCAAGTGCCGCTCCGCTTTCCGTCGGCGTCCGCGCCCGTGAGCCTCCACAAATTTTCTCCTACCTCTAAAATTTGGGTATCCCGTTCTTGACTTGTCTCCACACTTGCCTTTTCACTCCTTTTGTCCGCAGTTTTGGCTTGCACGAAAAACGGCCAACCCTGCCGGAGAAGCTCAATCGAGCTTCACGAAAAGGGAAAAGATTAAAACTCAAACATTTCAATATTTCCGAACTATGAAAGGAACTGAGCATTTCAAGGCAGCAATCAAGAACTATCTTGATAAGAGAGCGCAGGAGGACGAACTATTCCGCGCCAAGTACGAAACAACCACTCGCACTATTGACGATGTGGTGACATACATTCTCAATCAGGTAAAGGCATCAGGGTGTTGTGGGTTTGACGATGATGAGATATACTCTCTTGCAGTGCACGTCATAGATGAGCCGACACTTGAAATCGGCAAGCCTATCAACTGCAATGTAGTGGTAAATCATCACATTGAACTGACAGAGGAAGAAAAGTGTCAGCAGAGGGCACTCGCCCTCAAACGCTTCCAAGACGAGGAACTTCGTAAATTGCAGAACCGCAATTCCAAGCCTAAGACAGTTAAACCACAAGAGACCAAGCAACCCGAACTCTCTCTCTTTGATGAATTTTAAGCGATGAAAGCCAAGACTAAATTTGAGAAACAGGTGGTAGCCTCTAATGAGAGGCTGACCGTCATATCACCAAAAGCCATTGAGTGGGGAGTGAGAAATCTAATCAAGCATCCGGCATTCAGAGTGCCGAGTGGTGCTACCACTTGCGGAGACTGCGGTCATAAATTCCGACACGAGGGAAAAGGGATGTATGTAGTATGCCCACATTGTGGTCATCGACTTGAAATCAAGGACACTCTCAAACGGACACTCAAAAAAAGTACTTATTTTGCCGTACTTGATACCATTGACGGCTTGCAGGTTGAAAGGGTATTCTTATTGTCTGTCTTCTTCAAGAAAGGAAAGCCAATTGACATAAGCAATAACGAGGTATGCCGTCTATGGCTCAATGCCAAAGGTCAGACCGCTCTCACATCAAAGGCACGGACTATCGGCTATTATCGTGACTGCTTCAACTGGTGTTCGGATATTGAACTGAGAAATATGTCGGACGTTCACCATATCATAGCAAACACGTGGTACTATCCGAGATATAAGGCAATTCCGGAACTCAGACGAAATGGAATATGTGGCAGTTTACTCGACTACCACCCCTTTGAACTTATGAAGGCACTTTTGACAGATGCGAGGATTGAGACGCTGATGAAAGCCGGAAACTATAAAGCGGTCAGGTATTATCTTGACAATAGGTCTATGCTTGACAAATGCTGGAACTCCC
>NZ_JAIDBW010000006.1:0-18487 GCF_029056165.1 Duncaniella sp.
TGTCGTAGGCAGCGTCATATGTGTATAAGAGAAAGCCTCACACATGAAGAAGGAACTGAACTGACTTTTGTCATAGCCGACCGAGTCACAGATGGCGTTACGGAGATCAAGGAATGTTGCGTCGGCGTCTATTTGAATTTCACGCTTGAAGTTGTCAACTTCGTCAGAGACTATACGGAAATTGAATATCATAGTATGGTTTTGTGTATTGTTTTTCTGATAAAATATTATTTTGACCATGACTCTTGAAAGAGGGGCATGAATCAGTACTGCGAAAGTAGTAACTTTTTTTTAAAACCAAAACACTTTCATGAAAAAATCTGCGAGTATCATTAAATGTGGCCCGTGGATACACCTGAATACGATTTCTGATCCCTGTCTTTTGAAGTGCAGAGTCCATTTTTATGCTTCGTTATCCAAAGGATTTTTCATTATCGCACCTAAAAATGTGTGTGACGGATGTATCTTTGCTGAAAAACAATTGAGACCCATAAAAACTATGAGAAAAACACTTGAATCGGCTACGAAAACCTTGACTCGCAATGCGAGAGGAACAAAGGATACATCAAAAGAATCAGCAAGCATGAGAAATCCGCAGAAGAAATCGTGGGACAAGCCGGTTTCGCAGTCATTCTATTCCAAGCTGGAAATCCGAGTAGGAGAAATCATCACTTCGTTGGGTTATGTGAAAGGGTGGCGCGACGAGTTCATGAAGTATATCGAGCGGTATTTACTAACGGGCGAATGTCCGCAACGTCGCTATTGTGAAGAGTTTGTAGTGGTCATCTTCTATTCGCTGAAAGGGGAGATTGATGCAGCAGTGGAGCGTTCGGCAGCTTGTCGCCGCCGTGCAGCCGAACGTCGTGCGCGTAAGGAAGATAAGAAGGTTGATAGCGTTGCGGATCAGAATAATAAAGAATCTTCTAAGGGGGATCAAGGTAGGGATATTCTACTCGCCGACTTACGGCAGGAAGATGTGGGGAGCATTACAAATAGCCGGATCGAAACTTGGCACAGGAGATACGGCAATAGGGCACGTGGATGACAGGATTGAATGGAAGAATTAATAGGACTGAATTAAGTTTGTCATGCTGTGCCGGAATCAGATTCCGGTTGCAGGGACTGTGCTTGAGCTGCCTTAATTCTACGGCGTAATTAGAGCTGATTATCACATTGCCTTAAATTTCTGCCAGCGCAAGCGCAGACCCTACAACAAGAACTTTATCCATTCTGACACAGCCATATACTGCAACCGGAATCTGTTACGGTTCTATAACGAAAAAAATCGGTTGGACTGACACGTTATTTCCAGTTCACATTTAGGTTACGGAGGAGGGTAGCTGACGCTCCGACAGATCCAGTGTGCTGTATGGCGAAGGAAGGAAATGCCGATGGAGCGACATTGGCTGTCAGAAAGACTTCCGATTTCACTTCCGGATTAGATGATGCCGCAGCCGGAGCTTCCGTACGAGCACTCGCTATCAGATGTCCGCCGGTAAGTTCGACAGAAATATGACACGGATTGCGGAAACAGTTGGTCGCTACGGATTCACTGACAGGTGTGACGTTTCCTTTGTCGTAGCGTACGAGGGTGAAGGTCACGGCCTTGTCATAATCAGGAGTGCGTTCGATACGGAGGGCATAGCCGGTTAGCGTGACGGGATCGAAACAAATGCAGATGTCCATATACTGGCCCGTGGCACTGCCGAAGCCCTGACCGGGTCCTTTGCACGGCTCGGCGATAAGTGAGAGCTGCATACCCTTGCAGTCCGGACGCATCGGAGTGTAGGAGAGGCGTGCTCCGCGCGCAGCCTGAACGAGACCTGTTCCGGTTGCTGCATCGGTGGCCTGACCATAATACCAGCTCCGGTTCTGATCCGGAGTCCAGTCGTGAAGTTTGGTATCCGCCGGCTTGTAGGTGTCGAAATTCCAGTAACCCGGACGTCCCGGCTCGCCTCTGCGGATAGGAATTTCGGCGAATGAAGTGGAAAGCGAGCGTTCCTTGCCCGGTGAGCTCTTTGACATTTTAGAAGTGATTATGTCGCTGAAACGGACTACTGAAGGGTCTCCGGCACGTGAATCATTATATTTAGGTGTCACGCTTACTGAAATGTAGCAGCCGTGGTCGGCACTTGAAAGCGGATAGATGTGGGCCGACTGACCGTTGCCTTGACGTACAGCCACAGAATCAGAGAGGTCGGGACGCGTCGAGCGGTACCATATTATATGACTGTCGTCAGTGCCGTCGCCGGTAAGAGTATAGCCGAGTTTAAGAGAGGTTTTGTCATGGAAGATCCCCGGAGGTGTAGCGAGCGCAGGCGCATCCTTCAGATATGGTGCGATCCTGACTGCCGTTGCACCGGTGAGACCTTCGGGAGTAGATGCAGTGACAAAACCATTGACTTCCTGAGGAAAATGGTTGGCAGAGGTGACAGTCGCTTTGCCTCCGGCTGCTTTTACAGTCATGGTGCTCGGTGCTGACCAGTTTATGCTTGTGACGGGATAAGCCACTTCATAGTCACCCCACAGTCGGAAGGATGGGGTGAGAAGCGTCGTATCGGATTGGGCGTCAAGCATCCTGTTGGAGCGTATGAGGCGCATTGCCACCGGGATTGATGTCAGACCGTCTGTGTTCTTGCGGATTTCGGGAAGCATGTCGAGCGGATCCCAGCCGTCGTTACCGCCAAGGAGATTGGGAGTGTTATAAACAGTCTTTCCATCTTTGGTGATTTTATAGGCATTGAGGAGGGGAGAGTCTGTGATATCTGTGCTGAGTTCCGGACGTTCGGCATCCACGGTCACCGGTTTGCCGTTGAGAATCACATTGCTCTGATAACATCTGACGGCCGAGGGGTCGCGTGTCCATTGTAGTTTCACCGGGTGGTCGGAAGTGAAACGGGTATCAATTAGCGTCACCATCCCCGGCATTTTTGTCAGGTACTGAGTGCCGTCAACCAGTGTGTGGATATCGCAGTTGAGAAACACTGCACCTGTTGAAGCGGTTGAATAGAAGGGTTTTCCGCTGAAGAAAGTGAAACGGCAGTCGAGATAGATGGCTGAACCGGTCAGCGCATCGTCTGTACACTCGAAATAGCAATCCTTGTAGAGTGAACGCCGTGCTCCAGTGAGGGGGCAGAGATTTAGACGGCTGATGAAACGGCAGTTTTCAGCAAACAACCGGTCTGTTTTGTCACAGATACCGAGTTGTGCCTGCACGATGGCATCGCGTCGGCGCGGACGGTTGAGCGACGGATCGCGGGGATATTCGAGATCAACGTTGCAGTAGTTTCCGTAGGTCATGTTGGCTGTGGTGAGACTCCGGCCGTGGAAATGGAGCATCGTATAATTACCGAGCGCGCCTTGAGTCTGACCGCGGTTGACGGCAAAGACCACATCTTCAGGATTAGTGGCGAGTCCGATGATGGACAAAGTGTCGCAACTGATCTCCGCTGCGTATGGGATACTTCCGGAATTGGCGGGATTGCGACGGACAGCAGGATCGTCTGGGTCATCAAGCCAATAGACGGAGGGTGCGACAAGCAGCGTCACGTTTTTCGACCCCGAACGGTTGATTGCTTCAAAAGCTTTCAGGGCATCGTTGAACACGTAGGGCGATGTGCTTGGGCCGGGCTGCAGGAGGAGGGTTTCGTGGCTGAGTCTGTATGTTGAGCCGTCAGCTGTGGTGACTGTGTTCGTCTGCGCATCGATGTTGAATGCGCCAGCGGCCATCGGGATAGCGGCGTAGGAGAGGATAGCTGAAAGAATGATTGGTTTTAACATGTCATTTAGATTCAGGGAATAGGAAGCAAGCTATAAAAATCAAAAATTCATAAACAACACATTGACCTTTAAGAATATGTCGTTTATGAATTTTTGAATTATTGTATTATTTATCCGTCGATAGGGGGCGGATCATAAGCGAAGGGTATCGTGATCAGACTTCGAGGTTGAGGTTGAACTCCTCATTCCAAGGCAGACCGTCCTTTGCAAGTTCTTCGAGGAAGGGATCGGGATCGAATTCCTCCACGTTGTTCACTCCGGGTTTAACCCACTTTCCTGTAAGGAACATCATGGCACCGACCATTGCGGGTACACCGGTGGTGTAACTTACGGCCTGCATTCCTGTCTCGCGGTAGGCTTCCTCATGCGAACAGTTGTTCCAGATATAGTAGGTGAGATGTTTGCCCTCTTTGTCAAGACCCTCGATGCGGCAGCCGATCGAAGTCTCGCCGTGGTAGTTCTCACCGAGATCCTGCGGGTTGGGGAGAACGGCTTTGAGGAACTGGAGGGGAACGATCTTCTGACCGTTGTATTCAACCTCGTCGATACGTGCCATGCCGATGTTCTGGATCACACGGAGATGTGTGAGATATTCCTGACCGAAAGTCATCCAGAAGCGTGCACGCTTGATCGAGGGATAGTTCTTCACAAGTGATTCAAGCTCTTCGTGATAGAGGAGGTAGCTCTCGCGCTCACCGATATTGGGATAGGTGAGGGTCTTGTGAATTTCGAGCGGACCGGTGGTCACCCACTTGCCGTCCTCGTAATAACGACCGTTCTGCGTGATCTCGCGGATGTTGATTTCGGGGTTGAAGTTGGTGGCGAATGCCTTACCGTGGTCACCTCCGTTGCAATCAACGATGTCGAGATACTGCATATCGGAGAAATAATGCTTGGCAGCGTAGGCTGTGAACACGCCTGACACTCCGGGGTCGAAACCGCAGCCGAGGATGGCCGTCAGGCCTGCGTCCTCGAAACGTTTCTTGTAGGCCCACTGCCATGAGTATTCGAAGTGAGCCACATCCTTAGGCTCGTAGTTGGCCGTATCGAGATAGTTGACACCACAGATGAGACAGGCATCCATGATGGTGAGATCCTGATAGGGAAGAGCCACATTGATGACGAGCGCGGGTTTGTGGCGGTTGAAGAGCTCGACGAGCTGGGGAACGCTGTCGGCGTCAACCACATCGGAACTGATGTTGGGCTTGCCGATAGCCTCTACGATAGCATCGCACTTCTTGCGTGTGCGTGATGCGATCACGATTTCGGTGAACACTTCGGGGTGCTGAGCACACTTGTGGGCCACAACGGTACCAACGCCGCCGGCTCCGATAATTACGACTTTTGCCATGTCCTGATTATCTTGATTGTTTCGGTTAAATGAAGTTTCAGATTTCCAGTTCGTCATCAGTCACGCTGATTTCCGAAAAGGCGTAGGAGATAGAGGAAGAGGTTGATAAAGTCGAGGTAGAGATTAAGAGCTCCGATGGTGGCGAGATGGCCGACATACGATGCAGGTGTCGTGAGAGCCATCTGCTTGATCTTCTGTGTATCCCAAGCGGTCAGGCCGATGAAGATCAGGACGCCGGCAAATGAGATGATCCAGTCAAGAGTGGAACTCTTTGTGAAGATGTTGACCACGGATGCGATGATGAGGCCGATGAGAGCATAGAAAAGGAAGTTGCCCCACTTGGTGAGATCCTTGGAGGTAAAATAGCCATAGACACTCATTGCGCCAAACGTGCCTGAGCAGATGAAGAATGTCTTGGCGATTGAAGTGGATGTATAGACAAGGAAGATCGGTGCGAGAGCCAGACCGTTGACAGCTGCGAATGCGTAGAACAACAGTGTGGCCGTCGCTGACGACATTTTGGTAAGACGCGCCGAGAGAGAGATGACGAGAACGATCTCAGCGATGAACAGACTCCAATAGAACCAGCTGTTGGTGGCCATGAAATTCATGTAGGCCATGGAGCTGGCACAGAAGAGCGATATGAAAGCCGTCACAAGAAGTCCGAGGAACATCTTGAAATATACTTGTTTCATCACGGCAGATGTGGTCTGATCTACCTGATATGATGAGGCACGATAGCTGTTGTAGTTGTCGCCTCCATTATAGTAGGGAGGTGGAGTTTGCTGATTGTAGTTCATATTCTTGGATGTTTTTTTGTTTGTAATTAATACCTATATATATTATGACACCCGGTCTGACAAAAAGTTTAATCAGGCCGTTGGTGTCAACATCCGTTTCCGTGGAGAAGAAGGCGATTCCTGAATGGTCTTACATTCGTTCAGGCACTTCAATGCCGAGCAGAGCCATACCGGTCTTCACCACACGTGCTGTCTGACGGCTGAGTTCGAGGCGGAATGAACGTACAGCCTCGTCGCTTTCCTTGAGGATTGAGCAGTCGTGGTAGAACTGATTGTAGCATTTCACGAGGTCATAGATATAGTTGGCTATGAGAGCCGGACTGTAGCTCTGACCCGCGGCCTGTACGGTAGCGGGGAAGTCGGCGAGAGCCTGCACGAGGGTGATTTCGCGTTCGCCGGGTGTCACGTGGGCATACGATCCGATCTTCATACCTTCTTCCTCAGCCTTGCGGAGTACGGAACAGATGCGGGCGTATGTGTATTGTATGAAAGGACCGGTGTTACCGTTGAAGTCAATTGATTCCTTTGGATTGAAAGTGATGTTCTTGCGCGGATCGACTTTCAGAAGGAAATATTTGAGTGCGCCGAGACCGACCATTTCAGATATGCGGGCCACTTCCTCGTCAGTGAGACCGTCGAGCTTGCCAAGTTCGGCTGAGACTGCGCGTGCGGTAGTCACCATGTCGTCCATAAGATCATCGGCATCGACGACCGTACCCTCACGTGACTTCATCTTGCCTTCGGGGAGCTCGACCATACCGTAGGAGAAGTGAACGAGATCCTTGCCCCACTTGAAACCAAGGCGGTCAAGGAGGATCGAGAGGACTTGGAAATGGTAGTTCTGTTCGTTACCCACCACATAGATCATCTTGTCGATAGGGAAGTCCTGAAAGCGGAGTTTGGCTGTACCGATGTCCTGAGTCATATAGACGGATGTGCCGTCGCTGCGGAGCAGAAGCTTATGGTCAAGCCCCTCGCCTGTAAGGTCAGCCCAAACGGAGCCATCCTCCTTGCGATACATCTTTCCGGCCTCAAGTCCTTCAAGCACCTTGTCCTTGCCTTCGAGATATGTCTCGCTCTCGTAGTAGATTTTGTCGAAATCCACTCCCATGCGCTTGTAGGTCTCATCGAATCCGGCATATACCCATGAGTTCATCATTTCCCAGAGAGCACGGATCTCAGGATCTTTCTGCTCCCATTTCACGAGCATCGCGCGTGCTTCCTTCATGAGAGGGGAGGCTGCTTCGGCCTCTTCCTTTGTCATTCCCTGCTCTTCAAGGGCTTTGACCTCAGCCTTGTAGTGCTTGTCAAAGAGGACATAGAAGTCACCGATAAGGTGGTCGCCCTTCTTGCCCGATGATTCGGGAGTGACACCGTCGCCCCATTTCTGCCATGCCAGCATGGATTTGCAGATGTGGATACCTCGGTCATTGACAATATTGGTCTTCACGACGCGGTTGCCGCATGCTTTGAGAATCTCCGAGAGGCTGAATCCGAGGAGGTTGTTACGGATGTGGCCGAGATGGAGGGGCTTATTGGTGTTGGGCGATGAATATTCGACCATTACGAGAGGTGAATTTTCATCGGCAGCCTTGATTCCATAGCCGGGAGTCTCGGCGATATGGGTAAGTACTGAATTCCAGAATCGTGGAGCTATGGTGATGTTGAGGAAGCCTTTGACGACATTGAACTTCTCAACCGCTTCTTCGTTAGCTTCAAGCCATGAGCCGATTTCCTGACCGACAGCGTCGGGGGCTTTACGCGCCGCCTTTACCCACGGGAACACCACTACAGTGAGATTTCCCTCAAATTCCTTACGGGTGGCCTGCGGAACAATGTTCTCGGCAGGAGTATCGATGCCATAGAGGTCCTTGACGGCCTTTGAAACGGCTTGGGCGATGATGCAATCAATAGACATTTTTACTGTTGCGAATTTTGATTTTTAACGATTTAAAAAACTATTCCTGATGATTATAGGAGATGTAATGGGATCAGGATGTTTCCTCCTTCACCTATAATTCACAAAATTACAATAAAAATGTGAATTACAGAAATCTTTATCGCCGGCTCGTGAAAAAATATTGTTGTCAGGGTGGTTCACCTTGGCTGTTAAGCCAAAGAACTGATCTAAACTTATTAAGGAAAGTTAAAACATTCGCAGAATAAATGGTAAAATAAACCGGGAATCTTGATTTGTAATAAGTTTAGGTCAGTTCAAAGCGGGGGCGGTCAGCCCTTGTCCCATAGGGTGCCGCGTTTGGGATATTTCGATCCCATCAGGAGCAGACGCAGGGCGGTGTTGTAGCTGAAATAGGCCCAGATCCAGTTGATGAGCACACTCAGTTTACTACGCATTCCGAGCAGTGAGATCAGATGTATAAACATCCATGCCATCCATGCTAGAAATCCGCTCAGATGGATTCGGTTGATGTCAGCTACAGCTCGATTGCGGCCGATTGTGGCCATAGAGCCTTTGTCCTTGTAGGAGAAAGGTTTGTCCCAGCGGTCACGGTTGAAGTTATCGGCAAGGAATTTGCCCTGCTGTATGGCCACCTGTGCGAGCTGCGGGAGTCCACGCGGATATTTCTCGGATGTCAGCAGATTGACGTCGCCTATGGCGAAAATATCATTCAGACCATCGACACGGCAATAATCATCTGTCTGGAAGCGGCCTCCGCGGCCGGGTTTGTAGTCAGTACCTGTGAATTCGATTGGAGTTCCTGTTACTCCTGCCGTCCAGATGACCATTTCGCTGTAGAGAGTGGAGCCGTCGTCAAGCGTCACGACATTGTCCTTGTATGTCTTCATCAGACGTCCGAGTCTCACATTGACCATCAGTTGCTTGAGATCACGCAGTGCTGTTTCCGAAGCCTGCGGACTCATCGCTCCGAGTACACGGTCTGTACCCTCGACAATAGTTATACTGAGGTCATCGACAGGTATTTCAGGATAATCACGTTTGAGTATGTAGCGTTTGAGCTCGCCGATTGCACCTGCGATCTCTACTCCGGCAGGGCCACCGCCGATTACGACAAAGCTAAGCATACGCCGACGTTTTTCTTCGTCCGGCTCTACGGCTGCACGTTCGCAGCGGAAAAGGATTTCGTTGCGGATACGGATAGCCTCGTCCGTCGATTTCAGTGTATAGACTTCGTCGATCAGGTCAGGGTTGCCGAAAAAGTTGTTGGTTGTGCCGACAGCGATGACAAGTTTATCGTAGGGAATACTCTCGTAATTTGTTACGACGCATTTGTTGACTACATCAACGCTCCTGACTTCACCTATATGGAAACTGATCCCGCGGCCACTACGTTTGCTAAGCTCCCGACGCAGGGGGAAGCAGATGCTTGTCGGGTCAAGCTCGGAAGAGGCGACCTGATAGAAAAGAGGCGGGAAGGTGTGGTAATTGTGTTTATCGACAAGGGCTACGTCATATTTCTTCTTGTCAAGTTTTTTGACAAGATTCAGGCCGGCGAAACCACCGCCGAGCACTACTATTTTGGGCTTTACTGACATAAGCAGAAGGAACGATATGATTTAGTTGAAATTAATGAGAAATTTCCGTATGTGTATGTACGGGAAATCCTGCACAACATACGGTACATTCATTAATAACAACGTTTCGTCGTTCCTTATGGTTTTGTCAAATGATGGTGTGACCCTCGCATGTGAGCACGCGTCCGGGGAACTGCTCCACAAGGGCAAGGTTATGGGTAGCCATGATGACCGTCGTGCCATTGCGTGCGATGGAGTGAAGACGGCTGACAATAGCTTCGCCTGTGGCAGGGTCAAGATTACCTGTAGGCTCGTCGGCAAGAATGATGCGCGGATGGTTGAGAAGCGCGCGTGCTATCACGATGCGCTGCTGCTCACCGCCTGAGAGTTCGTGAGGATTCTTGTAGCTCTTATTGCTCATACGCACCTCTTTAAGCACTTCTTCGATGCGTTTTTCGATCTCCTCTTTGTCACGCCAGCCGGTAGCTTCAAGCACGAAGCGGAGATTGGCGTATGCGCTGCGGTCAGTCAGAAGCTGAAAGTCCTGAAACACTATGCCTATCTCTCGGCGGAGATAGGGGATCTCGCGCAGGCGGATTGTTGTGAGATCATAGTCAAGAACCCTCGCCTCGCCCGAAGCGATGGGTATGTCGGCATAGATTGATTTCAGGAGGCTGGACTTTCCGCTTCCGACCTTACCTATGAGATAGACAAATTCGCCCTCCTCTACGGAGAGGTTGACATGTTTCAGTGCTATCAGGTCCTGACGGTGAAGTTCAACGTCCTTGTAATCTATTACCTTGCCCATGCTTTCGAGTCGTGGTGTTGGGGGGAGATTCTTGTTTATGGTTTTGGTTGCGATTTGATTTTGACACGGCATCCGGTGTCACATCAGTTGCCCATCTCCGAAAGGAACTTGATGCGCATGAGGCGTATCTCATCCTCGGTAAAGTCCTCACCGAGTTCGCGGTAGGCTTCGTTGAGATCGTCGGTCTGACATTCCTTGAAGAAGTCAAAGATTTCGTCCTGCGAATCCTCGTCGATGATCTCGTTGATGTAATAGTTGATGTTGATTTTCGTTCCCGAATAGACTATAGCCTCGATGTCGTCGATAAGTTCGCAGAAATCAAGACCCTTGGCCTTTGCGATCTCAGGCAGAGGGATCTTACGGTCAACAGCCTGAATGATAAAGTATTTTGTGGAGTTACGGCTGGGGACACTGCGGACACGGAAATCTTCCGGGCGGTCGATCTCATTGTCCTCGACGTGGCGTTTGATTACCTTTACAAACTCTTCGCCGTAACGTTTCGCCTTTCCTGCACCCACACCGGGAATGTTCTGAAGTTCCTCGATGGAGATAGGATAGGTGGTGGCCATCGCTTCAAGCGACGGATCTTGGAATATGACGTAAGGAGGGAGGCCGAGTTTCTTGGCTATCTTCTTGCGGAGATCTTTGAGAATGCTGAAAAGTTCATCGTCAGCCGCGCATGAACCTGTGCTCTTCATCATTTCGGGTTCAGGCTCTTCGCTGAAATCCGAGTCGGCCATGACCTTGAACGATTCCGGTTTCGATAGGAATTTTTTTCCTTTGGATGTGATTTTAAGGAGTCCGTAGTTTTCGATGTCTTTCTCAAGGTATCCTGCGAGGATTGCCTGACGGATCACTGCACTGATGATGCGCTCGTCGGCACCCTGTTCGCAGCCGAACACTTCGAGCTGATCATGTTCGTAGGATTTGACATCTGAGGTAGCTCGGCCGAGCAATACATCGGTAACATGATCGGCCTTGAATTTTTCTTTAAGTGCGATGACAGTTTCAAGTACCGCACACAAAACATCTTTAGCTTCCACTTTTTTCTTTGGATTTATACAGTTGTCACAGTTCTGGCAGTTGTCCGTGAGATACTCTTCTCCGAAATAGAACAGGAGTGAGCGTCGGCGGCAACTGCTTGCCTCGGCATAGCTTTGGGTCTCTATGAGTAACTGGCGGCCTATTTCCTGCTCGGCAAGCGGTTTGCCTTGCATGAATTTCTCCATTTTCTGGAGATCCTTGGCGGCATAGAAGGTGATACACTGGCCTTCGCCACCGTCGCGTCCGGCCCGTCCGGTCTCCTGATAGTAACCTTCAAGCGACTTCGGCATATCGTAATGTATAACAAATCTCACGTCTGGTTTATCGATACCCATGCCGAAGGCTATGGTAGCGACTATGACATCGACTTTCTCCATCAGGAACGCGTCTTGATTGGCCGTGCGGGTCGCACCGTCCATGCCGGCGTGGTAGGGAAGAGCCTTAATGTCGTTGACAACGAGCATTTCAGCCAGTTCCTCAACTTTTTTACGGCTTAGGCAATAGATGATACCTGACTTACCTGAGTTGTTCTTGATGTATTTGATTATGTCCTTGTCGATGTTGAGTGTCTTGGGACGCACCTCATAGAAGAGATTCTCGCGGTTGAACGATGATTTGAACACCTTGGCATTGGTCATGCCGAGGTTCTTCTGTATGTCATGCTGGACCTTGGGAGTAGCCGTCGCTGTAAGGGCGATCATCGGACGGACGCTGATCTCGTTGATGATCGGGCGTATGCGGCGGTATTCAGGTCTGAAGTCATGACCCCACTCGGAGATGCAGTGGGCCTCATCGACAGCATAGAATGAGATGGATATCGTCTTTAGAAACTCTATGTTTTCATCCTTCGTCAGCGATTCCGGTGCGACATAAAGCAGCTTTGTGCGTCCGGCTGAGATGTCGGACTTGACCTGATCGATGGCTGCGCGGTTGAGCGAGGAGTTCAGGAAGTGGGCCACATGGTCCGCTTCGCTGAAATGACGCATCGCATCCACCTGATTTTTCATCAGTGCGATGAGCGGGGAGATTACTATTGCCGTCCCGTCCATCATCAGGGCGGGAAGCTGGTAGCAGAGAGATTTTCCCCCTCCCGTGGGCATGAGCACGAATACATCGTTGCCTTCAAGGAGGCTGGTCATTATGGCTTCCTGATTGCCTTTGAATGATTCAAAGCCAAAGTGCTCTTTAAGTGCTGCGTGGAGTCGTTGATTCATGGGATGTGTTCAGGTTGGTGGAGGAGATTGAAATGTGAGATTGGGGTGTGGAGAGATGGATTGCCGGCGGGAGACCGATCCGCTCAGCCTATGTAGGCTTTGCGGATTTTCTCCTCGGCAAAGGCGCGGTCGATGACCAGTTCCTTTATGTCGGTTGACGGGGTCTCATACATAGGATCCATCATGATTGTCTCGACGATCGTGCGCAGCCCTCGCGCGCCAAGCTTGTATTCGATAGCCTTATCGACAATGAATTCAAGCGTTTCCGGAGTGAACACGAGCTTCACGCCGTCCATGGCAAACAGTTTCTCATACTGTTTTGTGATAGCGTTTTTCGGCTCGGTGAGCACTCGGAGAAGTGCCTCGCGGTCAAGCGGATCAAGATGGACAAGCACCGGCAGACGGCCTATGATCTCAGGAATGAGTCCGAATGACTTGAGATCCTGCGGGGCTATGTATTTGAGATAGTTGTCCGAATCGACTTTTGAACGCACGGATGAGCCGGTAAAGCCTACGACATGGGTGTTGAGGCGGTGGGCAATCTTGCGCTCTATGCCGTCAAAAGCTCCTCCGCAGATGAAGAGGATGTTTTTAGTATCGACGGCGATCATTTTTTGTTCGGGATGCTTGCGGCCACCGTTCGGCGGAACGTTGACCACTGAACCTTCGAGAAGTTTGAGCAGACCCTGCTGCACACCTTCGCCGGACACATCGCGTGTGATGGACGGGTTGTCGCCCTTGCGTGCGATCTTGTCGATCTCATCGATGAACACAATGCCGCGTTCGGCTTTCGCCACATCATAGTCCGCGGCCTGAAGCAGACGGACGAGAAGACTTTCAATGTCCTCACCGACGTAGCCAGCCTCTGTCAGCACAGTGGCATCGACTATGGCGAAGGGGACGTCGAGCTGTCGGGCGATTGTCTTTGCGAGAAGGGTTTTTCCCGTACCCGTCGGTCCGACCATGATGATGTTGCTCTTTTCGATATCGACGTCATCCTTGTCCTGTGCCAGACGTTTGTAGTGGTTATAGACCGCTACCGAAAGATATTTCTTGGCATCTTCCTGTCCGATGACGTACTGGTCAAGGAACTCGCGTATCTCGACCGGGGTG
Source organism: Duncaniella sp. (assembly GCF_029056165.1). NCBI lineage: Bacteria > Pseudomonadati > Bacteroidota > Bacteroidia > Bacteroidales > Muribaculaceae > Duncaniella > Duncaniella sp. The sequence goes on from NZ_JAIDBW010000006.1 coordinate 13,606, forward strand.
GGGAGCTGCTTCTGCTCAGAAGCCTCTTTTTCGTTAGAGTTGGCTGATCGCTTGCCCTTGGCTGCGGGGCGGAGTGAGGGATTGTCGTTGTAATAATCCTTCAGCAGCCCTTCTATCTGATCGACACACTCGTTGCAGATGTATGTGTCACCGAGCGGACTCGGTACGAGTATGTCGGTATAGGAAGGTTCCTTACCGCAGAATGAGCATTTGATTTCTTGATTCGAATTGGATTTTTTTGCCATTTCGTGTCTTGAAGGTTCTGGGGGTTTATGACGGGTCAGGCTATTGATGCCAGACGTGTCATGTCCTTGAAAAGGACGGGCGTTCAGAGCTTGCAATTGAACAATGCTTTCTGCCCGTCCTCTCTATGACGTATGTGTAATTATTTCTTTTCGGGGAGGAGTACGCGGTCGATCATGCCATATTCCTTGGCCTCGTCGGCTGTCATCCAGTAGTCGCGGTCAGCGTCAGCTTCGATGCGGTCAAGCGACATTCCGGAGTGATCGGCAATGATCTTGTAAAGCTCAGCCTTGTATTTGAGGATCTCGCGGGCTGTGATCTCGATGTCGGAAGCCTGACCCTGCACGCCACCGAGTGGCTGGTGGATCATGACGCGTGAGTGGGGGAGAGCCATGCGCTTGCCCTGTGCGCCTGCAACGAGGAGCACTGCTGCCATTGAGGCGGCCATGCCGATACAGATGGTGGAAACGTCGCTCTTGATGTGCTGCATCGTGTCATAGAGGCCGAGACCTGCAATGACAGATCCACCGGGTGAGTTGAGATAGATGGAGATGTCCTTACCGGGATCGACCGAGTCGAGGTAGAGAAGCTGACCTTGAACGACGGTGGCGGTGTAGTCGTTGACATCAGTGCTGAGGAAGATGATGCGGTCCATCATCAGGCGTGAGAACACATCCATCTGAGCTACGTTGAGCTGACGCTCCTCGATGATGGTAGGAGAGATGTAGGATGATGTGATCTGCTGTGCCGATGCGGCAGTGTATTGGTCGAGTGCGAGGCCATTCATTCCGAGATGGTGCACTGCAAAATTTCTAAAATCTTTATTCATATATGTGTTTATCTTGTTTTGCCTAAATTCGTAATGTAAAGTTACAAAAAAATCTTATTCGGACAAAAAAATAATTGTAAATCTACACTACTCTTGGATTTTGCGATAAGTTATGGCGTGATGCTTTATATTAAAAAGTCTGTATGCCGGGTCAGATAAAAAACAGACAGGATAGTTGCCGGGATGCAACTACCCTGTCTGTAATGTAGGTAGGGGCAAGAGACGGATGCCCCCGGAAAGTTTTATGATATATTATCGGATGATAACTTTTGATGTTTCAGAGCCCTTGCGGCAAATATATATGCCGGGAGTGAGGTCGCCATAAACGCGGATGCCCTGCAGATTGTAATATTCTGCCTCGGCGGATTCATCAACGACGGGAGCTGTCAGGCCGGAATTGTCCTCTTCAACGTTTACATAATCTGAATAGGTGTAACGGGTTGAGGGAACGAGTTCGCCTGATTGTCCGCCTGTCAGTGTGGAGGTATAGTAGGTGACGGCCGTGAGGGGATAGCCGATTTCGTCATCGTATGTAACCTCCATCTTGCTTTCATCTACCTCGGTTTCGTCCTCATAGGAGGGATTGGCGTACTTGTAGATGGTAGTGCGTTTGTTGGAGAGGTTGAAACCAAAGGCATTCGCACGATTCTCTTCGGTGCGCTGGCGGGTATATTCAATGAAGTATTTGTTGGTATCCTCATCGAATTCGTATTCAGCTTCAAAAGAGGTGCAGTCGTAGCTATACTGCTCGTCGAAGTCTTCATTGGCAGCGAATTTTTCAATACACTTGAAATCGATCTCAAGCGCGACATCGTCGCCGACCATGAGCTTGCTGTGATAGCTGTCGCCATCGTAAGTGGCTGTGAATTTGCCCGGTACAGGATAGTTGTCTTCATCCGTAATCGTGGCCGAAGCGATACGGTTGTTGGAGAAATACATATCGCCGTTGGGGTCGTCAAATTCGTAAGTCGTGATCTGTCCGTCGGTAGTGTTCCATACGATGTCCGAGATAGTGATGTACACCTCATCATCTTCTACTTCCGAGATCTTGACTGCCTTCTTGTCTGCACCGTACTCTATGATCAGGGCATCATAGTAACTTTTATTGACTCCGTCTTCGTAGTATTCCTGAAGTTTCGTTATGTTACCGTCAGAGTTGCGTGTGATTTCAACTCCAGACACACCGCCGCCATAAGATTCTCCTGTCCAAGGGTCGTAGGATTGAGAAGCCTCCTTGATGACAAGGCCTTTCACCACTGTGTCGTAGGTGTATTCATTGACGGATGATAATTTATTTTCTCCATCTATGATGTAGAAAGTTTCGACCTTTACCGGATAGCCTGCCTCATTATAGGTGTATTTGGTTACTCGGTCTCCTTCCGTTTGGGTTAATATCTGTCCCGCCTTGTTGTAGGTGAATTTTGTTGTGTAGGGGTCGCTCCACAAATTTTCGTAAGAGTTGTAGTTCTCAGCGGTAACGGTTTGGGGATGATAAAGGCGTGCAACGGCCTCCGCGCTCATCGCTGCGGCTTTCTGATTGGCTGCGGCTAAAACCTGACGAACTTTTGAAGCCTGACGGCTATTTGCCGAATTTGCTGCTGCAGGCATAAATAAAGCACCTGCGGCGATTCCAAAAAAGAGTAAAGATTTCTGCATAAAGAATGTTATTAAAAAATGTATTACAAAGATATGGTGTTTAATGCTAATTACCCCCCCCGAAAGTTAATATTTGTTAATATAAAAAGCAACGTTTATTCAGGTGGTTATGATGTCGGGTTGGGGCTCGGCCAATAGCTGAGGGGGAGAGCCGCTGTTCAATATGTCTTCTAAGGTTGTAAATGTTCGAAAAAGTGCCAGATAGCTATTCCTCCAGATACAGAGACGTTAAGTGAGTGTTTGGTCCCGCGCTGGGGGATTTCGAGGCAGATGTCGCACTGGTTGACCACCTCCTGTGCTACTCCTTCCACTTCGTGTCCGAGTATGAGAGCGTAGCGTCGGCCCTGCTGTGGCATAAATTCCTGAAGTTCGATGCTCCCTTTGACCTGCTCAAGGCAACAGAGGGTGTAGCCGTCGCGCTGGAGACAGTCGATGCAGTCTCCGGTTGTCGGGTAATACTCCCACTTCACCGAATCCTCCGCTCCGAGAGCGGTCTTATGTATTTCCGGTGACGGCGGACAGGCACTTATACCGCAGAGTATCAGACGTTCGACGGCGAAGGCATCGCATGTGCGGAATATAGCTCCGATGTTGTTGAGGCTACGGACATTGTCGAGCACAACCGTCAGTGACATCTTAGGTTGGCGTTTGAAATGTTCGATATCTGTGCGGTGGAGGTCTCTTATGGTCTTTTTTTCCATCTGTCTAAAGTCTGGTTTTACTTTTGCGACTGGTCTCTGAGAGCAAAGTTAGCAAAATTTCCGAGAAATACCATGATTAATCGGCATAAAAAACACCGCAGGGGAGCGAGCGGAATTGTGCTCGCTCCCCTGCGGGATTAGTGTCTTTTTTGCCGCTCACCGGATATGGAGATCCGGATTCCTTAGTATAAGGGAAATGAGCGTTGTGGAGGCTAATTATGCCTCGGCGGGCTGAACGTTGATGAACTTACGGCCTTCTTTGCCTTCAGTGAACACAACAACACCGTCGATGAGGGCGAAGAGAGTGTGGTCCTTGCCCATGCCAACGTTGAGACCGGGATGGTGAACGGTGCCACGCTGACGCTTGATGATGTTGCCTGCCTTGCAGTACTGACCACCGAAAATCTTCACACCGAGTCGTTTGCTTTCTGACTCACGGCCGTTCTTAGAACTACCAACACCTTTTTTATGTGCCATTTCTTTTAACGATTTTAGGGGGTTAAGCTACAACTTCTTTGATTAACACTTTGGTGAAGTACTGACGGTGACCGTTCTTACGACGATAGCCTTTACGGCGTTTCTTCTTGAATACGATTACCTTTTCGCCCTTTACAAGGGGAGTGAGGACCTCACATACAACCTTTGCGCCTTCCACTGTGGGTGCGCCAACTTTAACTGTTTCGTCGGACTGAGCGAGGAGAACGCGGTCGAATTCAACCTTGTCGCCTTCTTTGACAGCTTCGCCGAGATAGTGAACATACAGGAACTTTTCAGGCTCTGCCTTGAACTGCTGTCCCTGAATTTCTACGATAGCGTACATTTGTTATTAATTGGTTTTCAGGTTATTCCGTCGGGCGAGAGTTTGGAATGCGTATCCTCACAACTGCTTTTCGAAGCCCGGTGCGGCTAAATCGGATGCAAAGTTAGTGATTTCCGCCTGATTTTCATAATATTTCCGTGTTAATTTTTATGATTGTGGAAATATTTTTTGAGCGACGGTGGGGTAAAAAAGATTTGAGGTGAGATCCGTTTGAAGAATCTCACCTCAGATTGCCTGATTTAGTCGGGGTGACTAGACTCGAACTAGCGACCTCACGCCCCCCAGACGCGTACTCTAACCAACTGAGCTACACCCCGATTAGGCTTTTTGTGATGCTTTGTTTTTCAAAAGCGATGCAAAGGTAGGGAGTTTTTTTGAAACTGCCAAAACTTTTGGCGATTATTTTATGAGAAATTTATTGGATTTTGCATTTGTGTCACTGTGTCAGGGCGTTGCGTTATGCGAGTAGGTGCGGGATTATTTATGATGCTAAATGTCGGATAAGTCAGAGGGCACAACTTTAAAAGTTGTGCCCTCTTTGAACCTAAACAGTCGGGGTGACTAGACTCGAACTAGCGACCTCACGCCCCCCAGACGCGTACTCTAACCAACTGAGCTACACCCCGATTAGGC
>NZ_JAIDBW010000060.1:0-12934 GCF_029056165.1 Duncaniella sp.
GCAGTGAGTCCTGCCACGTATGTTTCCGCCGACACAAAATTGTCGGTGAAACCCGGTGTAAATTCTTTAGGCCAATTTATTGCTTCCATATTTTCTATAGTTTTATAAAGATAACGCCTTTATTCGCTGAAAGTTCTATAGTTATATTGCTTAATACCAATTATTTAAGCTCGTATTTAGAGAAGCGAATTTTTTTGTTTGCGCAATCTTTTGAAAATCATTATTTGCGATAAATAGGTTACTAAGGGAGGAAAAGGAAACCTTTACTTGAAAAATTTTTTATCTTTGAGGTTATACTTCAAAGTCGGTTACAGACAACTGTTGTAACATTCGTCACTACGAGCCATATTTCATGTAGCACCAAGGCGCAGTGGGCCAACCATGAAAATACTGGACGGCTATCAAACTCCGTGCATTCAACACCGAGTTTGATTCTACCGATTATTATAAAACTTAGTGACGATTGCACCTATGACGGCAATAACGCAATAAGCCATTGAGGTTGAGACTGCATCTCCTCTTCATTGGCTTTCGCGTTATTGACTATTCTTGACTATATACCCGAAAACGATATCTACGCTCTTGCAGCAGTTGCCGATGACCACGAAAGAGGGTTAAAACTAAAGGAAGTTGTCCGCATCATCAATGACATTGCCCGTGAGAAAGAACTTGTGGCACTTACAGTGGCGGAGCCTATGCCTCGTCTGGCAATACGCCTCAAACAGATGCTTTCGGAGTTGCCACTATTATAACAATCTGCAGAAGTGATGACATTCAACCAAAAGTAAAGGCTATCAAACAAGATAGCCTTTACTTTTGTGATGCCTGAGTGATTTATGATTTTTTCTGGTTCCACGGTTTAAATACCGAGACCCATATCAGAAAAAGAAGACCAATTCCTTGAAGAATCGCCATCCAGTTGACAATATCTTGCTTTAAGCCGAAGAAGTCTGTCGGGAAAGATATGGATTCGTTGGCCGTAGCGGACGCCTGAGCTATGATTTCAAGCGACAGCGGATGAAGGCCGAAAGTACCTATCAGGATTATAGCAATTCCCACAATCCATTTCACGGTAAGCCAACGATACTTGAAGAAGCCCCACTTTGTCTTTAGACCGTAAATTATACCTGTGATAACGGCAAGAATCGCACCGGGAATCACAAGCGCATAGTCAATAAACATCGCGGTCTGCTGATTATACAGGAAGTCCAGACTGCTAACTGAGTGACGCCAGAACAGTAACCCCATCATAAGGACACCTACAGTCCATGCCATGATGAAGAATAGATGAAAGACCTTGAGTGTCTTCATCCCTTTGGGTGAGAGCATTTTCATAATTTTATCTTTTTGAATTAATTCTTTCCTTAACCTTTAACCATGCCAGAGTTCCGGCAATACAACATTCGGACATAGGCATGATAAAACCGTTTGAACATACAACCGGGCACATTTTCCTCCCGGCTCAACGGAGAATCCGAATACACGACAGCCAACGGCAGCGGCGCACTCTCTCCAAAGTATTCAGAATATCTGTCTATGAATTGTTTAGGTGTCATTTTACATTGAAATAGATTTTGGTAAGCAGTTGTTCGAGTATTTCCTTCTGCTCATCACTCATACCGGTTGTAGAAATGGCAGTAACCAGTTCAGCGATATGTTCAATTTCATTCATTCTTGAATTAGCATAATCCGTCAGAAATATGGCATTGGTCTTGCTGTTAAGACTTTCCCTTTTTATATATCCCTTCTGTTGTAGATAGTTCAATGCACGGCTGATAGCTGCTGGATCCTTACCAAGAATCTTTGAAAGTTGTGACTGGCTGAGCCCATCCTTACACCAAAGCACCTTTAGTACAGTGTACTGTGAGTGTTGAAGGTCGATATGATACTCTGCAAACAGCCTGTTGAGTCTCTTGACCATGACATTCAAGGCACGGTCAAGATAATATCCCAGAGTATCAATCTGGAGATCAGTAATAACATCTGTAGCGTTCATTTTGCAAAGATAGTAAATATTATTGATTAATCAATAATACAACATAATATCAGCAAAAAAGTTTAAAAATGCAAGCTGTTAACTAAAGTTCACGCTCGCTTTTCAAAAACTGTTAAGCATCACTTTGGTATAACTACACTTGAATTACGAAACAGGAAATAGCAGTGAGTTATATGCCACTTCGCTGATAAGCGATACCACCATCTGCACCATACTGAATACACTCATGGGTAATCGCCCGACCGAAAGCCTATTGAACATTTCCAATTAGTCATACGTTTAAGTATGACCTGAAACGCTAAGAGAAGAGATACGCTCGACCCGAAACTGGTTTTTATTTTAAAATTTAACGAATTAAAACTCAATGAGAAATCTCTTTTTTGCAGGAGGACTTGCCGCGTTGATGGCATTATCCGTCACCACCAATCTTCTTTTAACGATTTCATAATCTTTTCTGCCACAGTATTAAAGTGGCTGTATAAAAATCAACTGGGTTGTAGTGCCTACGCAAGCGCAGGCACTACAACCCAAAATTTAGCCATTCTGATAGAGCCACCTTTAATATTAAGATGACCGAGTATCGCCTCAGGGTTATACCTAACTTTATGCCATGAAAACAAAAAAGATAAAATTGCCATTACGCGACGGATATATTGTCGTGGTACAGGCTACATTGATTGTGTCGGTGAAAAAACGCGTGAAGAAGTAGCCCAACCAAGAGGACAGCCCTTACTTTGCGGAAATATCTACATTGACTGATGCCGGGAATATTCTACGTGGGTCATGATATTCCCTACAGCTTTCCACCATATTGTCGAGTGTGCATTTGAGTTTGCCGCTGAACATAAGCTTTCCGTTCACAACCACTTTAACCGGACGAGTCAGTTCAACGAGATCACTGTTCAAATAGACTTTAAAAATCCCGGATGTGGCGGGACAGTAAGAACGTTCAAAATTTAAAGGTATCCCCCACTCGCTGTCTGTCTCAATTGTCCTATACTCGACATTATCAACGCTTATGGTGACAACATTGTCGTGGATACTCATTTCGTATCTTGTGCGTTTTGATGGATCCGGACGCTCTATCACCTGCAGATTATAAAACCCCGTGCGATGTATTCCATCCATTTCAAAATCTTCCCAAGACACGTCAGTCGGATACGGATTACGTTTATACCCGGAGAGCCAAGGAGTAGTGAGACGATAGTCAATCTGATGTCCCATACCCGGAATCAACTCTACATTATGAATATAATCATCGGGATGGATTCTCTGAAGACTATCAAAAGCCTCTTTCGTATATCGCGTCAGTTTATCACGGTAGAAACCGTAATCCCTATCTCCCGTTCTCAATGAGAAAGCAATGTTACGGCAATTCTCAACCGGTGCATTTGCGAGAGGTTCACCTCCTGCCATAGGTCCGGCTGCGGCAAGATAATCGGCGTAGAATGAAGCAAGTCTCTGACTTCCATATCCACCTTCACTGATTCCGAAAAAATATATTCTGTCGGGATCTATCTCATCACTTACCAAAGCCTGACGCAACAGTTTTTCCCACGCATATTGCTTACCTTTCTGCCACCATCTGTAATATTCACCGGTGCGGGGAATACGAGGCACAAAATAAGCCGATGGACTGTCTTCAAACATTTTAGCCAAGTACAACCCTATCTGCCATTCCTGAGCAGGCTCACCTGATCCGTGAAGATACAGGAACAATGGATAACCATTGTCTGGTTTCTTGCCTTTACTTCCCCAATAATACTTCATTTCAGCATCCTCCTCAAGAGATGACGGGATGGGCCACACTCCGTTGTCTGCCATAGTAATCGGCCGCAACGGATTAAGCTTTTCTTCCTCAAAAGCAATATTTGCAGCCTTCCACGCATCCCATACCATTTTCTGTGTGGCCGGAATATCACTCACCTTTATCTTTTTATCCGGTGAAAATGGCTGACACTCGTCCCCGTTCAGATCACTCAGAAACCACTCCGTAAGAGAGCTTGAAATAGATAAGGTCTTTGACGACGCATTAAACGACCAGCATAAGACGGCTGCGACCAGACATGCTGACACTCTGTGAAATTTAGATATCATATTCTTGAAATTCTATTTTTTGTAAATTAATCGATTGGTTCAATGAAAGCGTTCTTCCATAGGGTGAAATGAGCCAACCCACTAAATTATTATTGCTTTCTATGTCTTCTATGCTGCAAATTTACTCATTTTCCATGACATATCATTTGAGATGACTTCATAACTCAAGATATCGCACTCTCAAACGCAAAAGTCACTCCATTTTTGACTCAATCATCATTCAAAAAGTTGGTTCAGTCGATTTTCAATCATATCATAGAAGTTAATACAACTACCGGATATTTTATGGTATTCAGCTAATAGTTTCAATGAATGCATCCGCCTCTTCTCTTGAACGGAAACAAACAATAGTACCCTCAAAGTTTTTCAGATGATTCTTGATTTCAGGGACGACATCGCGCGGGAAATCAAGAATCCATTGCAGAAATTCCGGGTCAAGTTCATCATCCACCCAAGGCATATCTACACGCTCCTTGCCAAGCCGTGACTTTACACCTTCAATGCATCTCTCCAACGGAAGATCAAAGAAAAACACTGTATCGCAGTGAGCAAGACGAACAGGAAGCGTACGCGCATAATTCCCATCGAGAATCCATTCACCGCCGGACAGGAGCTCATCCAATTTTTCGTCAAACTCCTCACGCCCGACAACCGTGCGATCCGCCCGATGCCAGATCATATCAAGATAATGGAGTGGCAAACCGGTCTTTGCCGAAAGCTTTCGGCTGAACGTGCTCTTACCTGCACCGGGACAACCTAATACGACAACCCTCTTCATTCCAGTCTAAAGGTCAATTGCATATAATACATGCGTCCGCAACGGTGAGCCGACCGATAAATCAGGATGTTCAAATTCTCCAATTTTAGTCATTCCGATCTTTTGCATAACTCTTTCGGATGGTAGATTCGGTTTTGCCGTGAATGAATACAATTTATTCAATCCAGATTTTTTAGCCATTTTCAATATCTCTTCAGCTGCTTCTGTTGCCAAACCCTGATTATGATAGTCAGCAGCCAGACGCCACCCGATTTCAACACCGGGTGTAAAATCAGCATCAAAACCAATTCCATGCAAGCCGACATAACCGATGAATATCCCGTCAGATTTCAATTCCACGGCATACAGTCCCCTCCCTACCCGATCAAATTCAGCCTGAATCCTATTATAGAATGATTCCGTCTGCTCTTCGGTCAATGTCGCCGGGAAATAACGCATGACGCGCTCATCCTTATTAATCGCAGCAAACAAAGGTAGATCCTCCGGCCTCCAAGAGCGAAGAATCAATCGGTCCGTCTCAATATACTTCATGATACAACAAAACTTTATACAAAAGTAATAAAAATTTATCCGGTCATCGTATAAGTGCATAATAATTGACAAAACCCAACTGCGTTGACTGTATGGCGCATTCAATCTACGTAACATTTAAAGCATCTTCCATTCATCCACCACAAATTATTATAAATCACAACTTTTCCGCATGAAGAGTTGTTTAATAGATACATTCACACGTTTATTCAACTTATTTATTTTTCCAAGATGAGAAAATTCCTTTTTATAATTTCAATTCTCACACTTACTGCATCCATTCCGGCTATCGGTCGTGATACAAAGTCAACACAAAGACGATATATATCGCCTGAAGAAGTCCACGTCACTGTTTCTCCGGCAGCCCAAAAGAAAGCCGATGCACTTTATGAGTCCGTGCGCAGTGCATACGCCCAAGGAAAACTTTCCGCTGATGGTGTTGTCGATAAGGCCCTTTACCACAAGGTTTGGGACGATGAGCTTGCGGCCCGGTGTCTTCAACTTGTAGCGGATAAGAACGACCGTGCTAAAGCTGAACTCGGATATCTTTATACATTTTATAAAACGGCTTATAAGTTTCCCAATAAAGAATCCGAAGGAGTCCGAATGATGGAAGAGGCCGCCAAGGCAGGTAATAAAAAAGCCTCTGACTATCTTGGAATATATTATAACCGAAAAAAGGATTATGCCACGGCATGGAAATATTTCAACGTTTCCGCTCCCAACAACATACCTTTTACACTCACCGTCATGGGTGAAATGTGTGAGGATGGAAAAGGAGTGAAAAAAGACCGTGCCAAGGCGCGTGAATATTTCCGCCGTGCAGCCGAACTCGGTGATGCAAACGGTGCTTTAAAATACGGATCAGCCCTTCAGCGCAAGTGGTACGGTGATGTAAATATGCCGGATGCATTTTTCTGGACATACATTGCCGGTGACTTAGGCAGCGATGTCGCTCGCTCAAACCTTCAGTTACCACTGCGTGGTGAACGTTTTGGTGATGATAAGAACACTGCCTTCGTACGCAACTCTTTTACACTCACCAATGCATGGAACGACAAAATGGGACATCCGATCAAGGATGAACCGATCTATCAGGAAGGATTTAAGGCAGGCATTGCCACTCGCGGGGTAGCAGCCGAAAAGGGTGATCCTTGGTCACTTTTCTATATCGGCAGCATGAGCTACAATGACGAATTCCTCGACCATAAGGATGAATTTATCAGCGAGTGTTACGAGCCTATCATTGCCAGCGGAAAGCTGCCTAAGCCAGCTTTAGCACTGGTGTATGAACGTATGGCAGAAATTTACCGTAATGGTACCGGAGTCAAGAAAAACGCAGCCAAAGCAGCCGAATACACCCGTAAAGCTGCGGATTACGGAAGCGTTGCCGCATACAAGATCGTGGAGAATATTCCTGATTGAAAATTCCCTGAATATTGATCAAGGCAAGTAAAATCCAACGTATATTTTATAGACGGCTTTTTATTGCCTACGCAATATATTCACACTAACGACTTTATCAAACTAAATCCGGATGTAGAGAGATTCCCTCTTCTCTACATCCGGATTTAGTTTAATTCCTCGCCTCATTCACGTTCCGATTTCATCTAATTTTAGTTAAATCATCTGTTTTATAAATAAATAGCCGTAATAATTGCTGAAATCAATAAAAAAATCATTATTTTTGCACAATTAAACCTATAACAATGGAAACCAGATGAATACAAAGAAAATACTTCTCTTCTCGCTTCTTTGCACAATTGCGGGGTTGAAGTCATCCGGATCTGAGAATAATTGGTGTATCGTTGGTGATGGAAAGTTGCTTATGCCGGTTTCATCAGTGCGTTGTCTTGTCGGTTCGGATGTCACCGGACTCATCACTGTAGTCGGGACGGAAAGTCAGATTGCCGATATAGCCGAAGTGACATTTGCAGTAGATCCCAAAGGAGCGATTGATGCGCCTACGGTATCAACAGGCTCTGTAACACTGATCAACAATACTCTTACAATTAAAAGTGTCATTCCCGGAACGACTGTCACAATCCACTCTGTCGATGGACGTCAGCTATATTCCGACCGGATTTCTGCGGACAGTGCTGAAATCGACATGAGTAATTTTATCACAGGTATGTATCTCGTCACAGTCGGAGGTGACTCTACGTTCAAATTAATGAAACACTAACACCATGACAGACATCGGAAAATATCTTGGCGCACTTTTCGCCATAAGCTTGTGTGGCGGACAGCTATCAGCACAATTTACTGTAACTACTGTTGACGGTACATCTGTTCAGGTTGCAGATGGTGCGATTTCCCAATCAGCCACCGCCGGTTCAGGATATTCATTCGGAGGCATTGACGTAGCCTCTATTGATCGCATAACGTTCAATGCTCTCCCACAGGAAAATCCGGGCACTGTCGTGACTCCCGATCCTTCCACCCTCATCAAACCGGTGGCAGTCCTCGATGTCACGGGCCCTAATAAGGAGTCTGAAGCCCTTACACGCAACGTGGCTTCTGCCGAATATATGATGGAGATTGCCGGACTCCCCTCATTCACCACTACATCGTGTGCCGACGCTGTGGCCGGTGCATCACTCATCATAATCAGCTCACCCATACTATCAGGAAACAAGGCCACCTTTACTCAAGACGAAACGGCCATGCTGATAAATTACGTGAAGAGTGGAGGCATAGTCGTCTCTCCGGCAATTGAGGGTAACATGACCGAAGATCTCAAGGAGCTTTTCGGTATCAGTGGCCACTCCTCGGCAAGTAAAAATTACACATCTTACACATGGACGGATCTCTCGCGTCCCGACATGATCTATTTCGATACTCCGGAGGAGACCACAGTAAGCATCGGACAGATCTCCACCGTAAGTGCGACAGTCAGCACTGCGACACCTCTCGCCTATTATGATGATGACCATGAGGCCATCGCTGTCACCTGCAACGAACTGGAAAAAGGAGCAGCGTACATGTGTGGTTTTCGCTGGCGCGACGTTGTCGAACGTCTCCATTTGGGCAAGGCTATGGGCGTCACCGGTCGCAGCCAGACATTCAGCCCTTACAGCGATATCCCTGCATTCCTGATCCGTGCTGCCATTACTTCGCGCAAACCATTGAGTGCATGGAAATTCACCTCGCCCGGCGGATATCAGGCCGTACTCATCCCTACGCATGATTGCGACTCGCGCACGGCCTATGACGAAATGCATTGGATGGCCGACTATGAAAGTTCCATGGGTCTCAACGGCCACTACTTCCTGACGGTCCACTATTTCCGCCAGCCTTTGTATCTCTCCCAGTTTTACTGTGATGAAACATTACCGGCAGTGCGTAAGCTGCTCGATGCGGGTCATACAGTCGGAAGTCACTCTGTGTGTCACTATCCCGATTTCAATGTTACCGAACGTTTCCCAATGACTCCATTCACGCCTGAAGCTTATGCCGAATATGCCACCCGCGATATGGAGACCGGAATCTCAACCGGATCTACCCTTGCCGAGTTTCAAATTTCAAAGGAATTACTGGAGAAGGATTTCAATATCAATGTCCGTTCCTTCCGTTCGGGCCATCTATGTGTCAATAAGAATTTCCCCAAAGCGCATGTCATGTCCGGCTATCAATTCAGTTCGTGCTACACTGCCCCCTCGCTCCACGCGCAATTTCCTATCCCGCAGCGGATAGACAACAGTTGGGAAGGCGAAACAACAGGAGTGCTCCAGATCCCTCTTCATTTCTCAGATGTATATTCCGGAGATGAAACCATGAATGATGACAACTGGCATGAGAAGCCCGCCCAATGGTTTCAGGTTTTCAATAAGCTGAAGGACAACTATGCCTCCTCCGTAATTCTTATCCACCCCAACCACCAATGGAAAATGGAAGCCGAAAAGATGTTGGTGGATATGATGGATCTACATGAGTGTGGACTCTATAATTTCGAGGATTACGGTGAGTTCTGGAACGGACGTCGTGATTTCAAATTTGACACTTTCTATGATCCGGAATCCGGAAAAGTCACACTGAGCGCAAAATCCGCTGACCTTGCGGTGAACCATGCTCTTGGAATCATGATCGAGGGAATTGCAGATATAAGTTCCGTGACCCTCATTGATGAGAACGGTACTGTTCACCCTGTGCGTGTGAAATCCATGCCTCTCGGAGGTTTCCTAGTCACCCAGCAACATTAAACCGCCAGATGGAAGTTGTATAAATCATCCACATCAACAGTGTCAGATATCGATACAAAAAGACAAAACCGGGTATTTTTCAACTGAATGAAAGATATCCGGTTCTGCCTTTTTACCTTCAACGAGAGTTACAGATGGTTATTTTACATCATAATTTAGTTTCTTACTCACATTACGATGTCGGGAAGACTTATGGCTAAAGGCTGATTTGAAGAGCCGCCAACCTGTATGTTTACGTTTATGATAACTCTCATAACTATCTGTTTGCACATCAAAATCACTTTTATAACAATTTCCATGTGTGACATAACAGTATGAAAAATCCTCTATAATGCTCGACACCGCATCTTGAACATCATTCACAGCATCAAGCTGTTCGATAGAAGGAGCTATGCAGGTAACTCCCCTACGCTGACATTCCTTCACTACGGCACCGATCGTAGCATCATAATTTTCTTTAAGCGGTGTATGATCAAAGTCACACCAAGCTGTATCACCATAGTTCTGCACCGGACGGAGCTGCACAATATCCGGCGAAACCTTTCCCTCCCACAGATGCCAAAATCCGTTACCACGCAAATTATTGACATTCATGGAATTTACTGTGAAGTTGATTCTGACAACAAATTTCGGGAAACGACGCTTCACATCACTAATTATCTCGATTAGCCGACAGAGATTATCAAAATTAGCTCCCGGCATCAGATATTCATAGGTTTCTCTATCAGTCCCATGCATGGATAACGTAATTTCATTCAGGCCGCCCTCTACAAGTTGCTCAAGATTTACACGGCCGGTTGCAATCAACTGACCGTTAGTGGTCAAAGATATATATGGAATACCGGCACGGTGGCCTCGCTTAACCAACTCTGCAAGATGCGGATACAACGTAGGCTCTGCACCACACCCTATCTGTAGTTTAAGCGCACGATGAAACAAAGCCTTTTCCACCTTATCGAGCTCTTCGTCACTCATATTACCTTTCACCTGACCGCGTTTTTTACTATCACTGAAATAGCACATCCGACATCGGAGGTTACAAGCGAAAACCGGATCAATGAATATCCCTATGGTCCGTCGGCCAAGCAAGTGCATCCCGCAGATCCCCAACAACTTGACAGGTGCAGGAATCCGGTTTCCGGAAATAAGTTTTAATATTTTATATATATTAATACTCATAGATCTAAATCAAGGATTTAATTGATAGTTACCAGCACTGACAATATGCACTGCTGCTTTCACCATATTGCAAAACACACTTTAGGATTAAGCCTGATCCAGTTTGAATACTATGCGTTGCACTCCATCCTGAAAACGCGAGCTTGATATACGGAAACGTCCTATTTCAGAAGTACGTTTCACGTGCGTACCCGCACACAGACACTGGTCATAATCTCCGATATGAACCACTCTCACCGTGTCGGATGCGCCTTCCGGCAGACGGCTCATATCGAACCGCTCCATAGCTTCATCCTGACAGATAAATTCCTCCGTAACCTCTACATCTGCTGTAATTACAGCATTGACATAGTCTTCCAGCGAACGCAATTCATCATCAGTCAGCGGTCGCGGCAAATGATAATCGAGTTTGGATTTCTTTCGCTCCACGTGCGCGCTGAAAGCACGTCCGCATCCGAATCTTTTAGCCATCTCACCGTTCAGCAGATGTTCCGCCGAATGCATGGGCGGATATTCCTGTTTATTATGTTCGTTCAGTTCAGGTGTTTCCATTCTTTATTTTCTATTTATATTCATTCATTTCTTTTCAGGCACAATCGGGGAAATAAGGAAGATATAACGATAACTGCCTGCCTCCATGCGATAATCCTTATGCGGTGCAGCTCCCCAACTGTTATCTCCACCCAGACCGCGCTGACCGAGATCGACGTTCAGGAAAGTTTTATCACGGCTATGTCTCACGTCACTATTGTGCATCTGATGTTTGCTAAGTCCCGGATCAAGATCGGCCGGACGCACATCAAGTGCACTTATGTTGATAGGTTGCAGACCTGTCACGAGCAATCCGAAACCGGAAGCGTCAGTGAGTGAGGCCCATCGTACATCGGTTTTGTTTCCTGTTTCCTGTGGACGTATGTAGGGATAGAACTGTTCCGCAACCTTACCGTGCCATGTACCCATAAAAGTAGCCGTATTTCGATCCGAATAATTCTCCTCCGGCCCGCGACCATACCATGTCAGATTATCCTTAGCTTTATCAAGAGTAAACTGTAGGCCGAAACGCATCATCTCAGGATAAATTTTATTAGCATTCTCGATATCGACCTCAATCTTCACCGCTCCTTTAGGATAGATTGTATAGACAATAGTATAGTCCGCACCGACATCCGGTAGATCAAAACGTGCGGTCACCACTTTCGCGTCACCATCATCAATCACGGTGAGATCCTTCATTTTCCGGTTACGGGAAGCACATCTCCAACCGTTGAGACGCTCGTGCGCATGATTGCCCCAGTCATTGTCAGTCGGAGCGCGCCAGAACGATGGTTCGAGCGGATCGGTGATGATGTTATTCCCATCGACACTGTAACGATTGAGCATACCGCTACGCGAGTCAATGGCCACTTTCACACCGTTGCCGCAATCAAATTCCCATGAATTACCGTGTTTATCCAAAGTGACATTGCCATTTTCAGGCTCGAAACTAAACGATACCGGATCAGATAAGGCAAACTGTTCACGGGCCACTTCATAACCGGCAGGTATGATATCATCCCCTTTGCGGGTAAAAGCATAGACGGACAGATAGTATTCATGACCGTCATTCAGATCAACACCCGATAGCGGAACTGCGACTTCCTTATTTTGGCCCGCTGGCAGATCAATCGAAAATTCGCCCTCCTTGATGCGCTGACCGTCGCGCAGCAACTCCCAACGGAAATCATATCCGTCAAGATTACGGTAGATAAAATGATTTTCAACCATGAATTTACCTTTGGCAAGATCTACAGGACTGAAACGGATGTCCTGATAGACCTTCTTCACCTCAGCCAGTCCGGGATGAGGGGTACGGTCCGGCTGCACGAGACCGTTGATACAGAAATTCTCATCATGTGTGTAGTTCTGCGCACCAAGGTCTCCGCCGTAGGCCCAATATTCGTTACCATCACCATCCTTTGTCAGAATGCCCTGATCGACCCAGTCCCAGATAAAACCGCCCTGCATGTGGGGACTCGAACGTATGATGTCGAAATATTCCTGAAAGTTTCCTGTACTGTTGCCCATCGCATGACCGTACTCACACATTATATATGGACGGTCAACATTCTTACGCGAGGCATAATCCTGCATATACTTTATAGAAGGATACAT
>NZ_JAIDBW010000061.1:0-26628 GCF_029056165.1 Duncaniella sp.
CATGATGGTGACCCACAATGAGGAACAGGCCAAACTGACCGACCGTATCATCCGTTTCTTCGACGGCCGTCAGGTGATGTAATCATCAATACTTAAAAACGGAAATACATTTCTCTGCAAATGAAAACAAATTATCTGAAACAGGCATGGCTGTCCATACGCCAGCAACCGATGGTCAGCACCGTCAGCATTGCGGGCACGGCACTCGCCATATTCCTCATCATGATAGTGGTGATGATAACTGAAGTGCAGACCGCACCCTTCGCACCTGAAAGTAACCGCGACCGCTGGCTCGTGCAGAAATATGCTTCCATCCACCATGAGAGCTGGGGCGAAGGCAATTCGTCAAACGGAGCAATGGGCTTCAATATGGTCAAAGCTACATTTTACGAAATGAAAACTCCGGAGGCCGTGACCGCATTCGACGTATATCAAGAGATGGCCTCCCTGTCCGTGCCCGGTAAACCTGCTTTCGGCGCGGAGTGTCGTGGCGTCGATGACGGCTACTGGAAAGTAATGGATTTTACCTTCATTGCCGGAAAACCCTTCAGCAAAGCTGATTTTGATTCCGCGATCCCGGTAGCTGTCTTATCGGAATCCGTGGCACGCAGACTCTTCGGCTCGACAGATGTCACCGGAAGGGAATTTGACATCAATCATGCTCCTTACAAGGTCTGCGGGGTCGTCAAGGATGTCAGCAATCTCGCAACAAATGCCTATTCCGAGCTGTGGGTACCCTTTACCACTACCAATACCGTTAAGTCATCTTGGAGTGACTACATGGGAATGCTGAGTGGAATCATTCTTGCAAAAGATCCTGCTGATTTTCCCGCCATACGCGAGGAATACAATATGCTTTTTGATAAACTCGGCGACGAGGCTAAAATCAACGGTTGGGATTTCATTCTTCTTGACCGTCCCTACACACAGGAAGTCGCCGCCGCAACACCGTGGGCCAATATGGGACCCGATATGGAAAATATACGACGCAGAAGGCTCATCGTCTATCTCATCCTGCTGATTGTCCCCGCCATAAATCTCAGCAGCATGACCCACAGTCGTCTCCAACGCCGCCGCGAGGAGATCGGTGTCCGCAGAGCATTCGGAGCAAAACGTTCGACCATCATCACGGATATTTTCATTGAGAATCTTGTCATAACGGTCATTGCCGGTCTCATAGGTCTCGCCATGAGTCTCGTGTTCGCCTTCGTGTGGGGAGGCTCGATATTCTCTCCGGGCTACGGTGCTTCGCTCTCGGCAAGCGGGCTTTCACTTGACGTGCTTTTCCATTGGTCAACCTTCCTCTGGGCCATGATATTCTGCTTCCTGCTCAATCTGTTCAGTGCAGGAATCCCGTCATGGAACGCTTCGAGAATCAACATTGTCAACGCCATTTCCGGAAAACGGTAATGCAACTAAAACTATATATACTTACCTCATGAAACGTAAACTCTTACGACAGATAGGCAACGAATGGCAGGCAAACGTATGGCTTTCCATCGAACTGCTCATTGTGAGTGTGGTGATGTGGTACATTACCGACTTTCTCTACACAAAAATATCTATCATTTCCGAACCGAGGGGATTCAATACCGAACACTGCTATCTCATCAATTATAGCGAGCTTAACGAGCAAAGTCCGGAATATATCCCTGACAGGACAACACAGGAACGCAATGACGATCTGCATACCATGCTTGACCGACTCGAAAAACGGCCCGAAGTGGAATGTGTGGCAATGGGTCAGAACTCTTACCTGTATAACGGCTCAAACTCAGGCATGTACTTGGAATGTGACACATTCAATACAGCCAAAGGTTGGGCGCTCCTACGACACGTTTCTCCTGATTTTCCCCGCGTTTTCCGTATCTACGGTGCAGACGGAGAGACTCCGGAGCAATTGGCCGAACTGCTTAAAGATCGCAACGGAATCCTGATTTCCGACAATCTTTTCCAACGCCAATACGGAATAGAAAGCATGAAGGATTTCATCGGCAAAGAATTTTCCACAGGTAATTATGGTGACACTCTCGTGATGCGTGGCTCTTACCAGCCGGTACGTTACGATGATTTCAGAAGTGCTGCGTGGTCCCTATCAGTGATGTTGCCGGTTCCGGAAGATTCCTATACATTCTTCAACGAAATGGTGGTACGCGTCCACGAAAATATGGACAAGGATTTCATTGAGAACCTGATGAAGGATGCCGACAGACATTTCCGTATAGGCAACTATTACATAGCCTCCGTGCAGTCGTTCGATGATATCCGTCAGATCCATCAGCGTGACAACATATCTGAACTGCGTACCTATTTTACGGGAGCGGCATTTCTCGCACTCAACATCTTCCTCGGTCTGTTAGGCACTTTCTGGTTCCGCACGAGTCAGCGCATTCCCGAAATAGCCATCCGAAAGGCCAACGGAGCAACACGCAGTGACATATTCCGCCGCGTCATCGGCGAGGGTGAGCTACTCCTGCTTCTGGTCACCCCCTTGGCAGCGGTCTTTGACTACCTGATCGCACATTTCGAACTGAACGCAATCTATCCGTGGGATTATTTCGAGCCGACACGCTTCTTCAGCTGCATAGCGATCTCTTGGGGCTTCATGGCTCTGATGATCTTCCTCGGCATACTCATTCCGGCCAACCGCGCCATGAACATCGCTCCTGCAAGAGCTCTCATGGGTGAATAAAGCAACTCTGAATACTGTACATGAATCTTATGAATATTATAAAACAATTGATGCTCGCCGGTTCGCTCGCAGTCGCCGTGACTGCGGGCGCATCGGAGCAGGACTCACGCAAAATAACCCTTGAGGAAGCCATCCTGACAGCCCGCACAAACAGCGTCGATGCCGCCGTGGCTCTCAACGAACTCCGGACCGCATACTGGAGCTACCGCACATACCGCGCGGATCTCCTGCCGGAAATCAATTTCAACGCCACTGTTCCGAGCTATAAGAAAAGCTACAGTCCCTATCAGCTCGATGACGGTTCATACACCTTCGTGCGCAACAATTACATGCAGATGAGCGGTGAGATTTCGATTGACCAGAATATCTGGCTGACGGGCGGTACGCTCTCGCTCAATACGTCGCTCGACTATCTGAAGCAGCTCGAATCGCCGCGTTACAACCGTTTCATGTCCGTGCCCATCGCCCTGACACTCTCCCAGCCCATTTTCGGTGTCAACCACACCAAGTGGAACAGACGCATCGAACCTGTGCGCTACGAGGAGGCAAAGGCGGCGTTCATCAGCGCGACCGAGAACGTTGCGCTGACAGCCATCAACTATTATTTCTCTCTTCTAATGGCCAAAGAGAATGTCGGGATAGCCTCGCAGAACCTCGCAAACGCCGAGAAGCTTTACGACGTGGCGAAGGCAAAGCGCGAGATGGGTCAGATAAGCAAAAACGATCTGCTGCAGCTCGAACTCAACCTGCTCAACGCGCAGTCAAATTTCACTGACTGTGAGATCAGCTATCGCTCCAATATGTTTCAGCTCCGTGCCTTTCTCGGAATCGAGGAAGAAATAGATCTTGATCCCGTTGTTCCTGAGATGATCCCCTACACTTTCGTGAGCTATGAGGATGTGCTGGAGAAAGCTCATACCAACAACAGTTTTTCAAAAAATATCCGCCGCCGTCAGCTCGAAGCCGACTATGCCGTAGCGCAGGCCAAGGGTGACCGCCGCCAGATCACGCTTTTCGCACAGATCGGTTACACCGGCACGGCCGACAAGTTCGGACCGGCCTACGATGTCCTGAAAGACAATCAGGTGGTGGAAATCGGCTTCAAAGTCCCCATACTCGATTGGGGTAAGCGTCACGGCAAAGTCAAGGTCAGCGAGAGTAACCGCGATGTTGTAACCAGCCGTCTCCGCAAAGAACAGTTGGATTTCGATCAGAACATATTCATCCTCGTGGAGCGGTTCAACAGCCAGCAGCGGCAGCTTGACATCGCACTGCGTGCCGACACCATAGCCCAGCGACGCTATGACACCAATGTCGAGACCTTCCTCGTCGGTAAAATTTCCACTCTTGACCTCAACGACTCCCAGTCAAGCAAGGATCAGAGCCGTCAGGACTACATCAATCAGCTCTACTATTACTGGAATTACTATTATCAGCTCCGGAGCGTAGCCCTGTGGGATTTCGTGACCGGTAAGGGTATCGATGCCGATATCGAGGCGATCGTCAGACAATAAAAGCTTCCATCCAACACATCCTGACTTTTATATCATTTTATGAATTGATAAAGTCAAACCATTTGCAGGAATAAATGGTAAAATTAATCTTCTGATGTCCGGGCGGGACCGGCGGGCGGGAATATTTTTTACACTTTAAACGGTGTGACAGTTAAATTTTAATAATGTCCTGTTATTACGTCTTGAAATATTATTTATATTTGCATCATGATCCTAATTGTAGATGATGACGCAGGCATCAGACTGTCATTGCGTCTATTACTCACACGTAACGGCTATGAAGTGTCCGTGGCTTCCACACCTAAGGAAGCTATGGAGTTCATCCGTACCAACACTCCGCGTCTGGTCCTTCTGGACATGAATTTCTCACGTGCCACGTCGGGCGACGAAGGCTTGATACTGCTTAAACAGATCAAAGTGTTCCAGCCCCAGCTCCCGGTCATACTCATGACGGCTTGGGGGAGCATTCCCCTTGCTGTCGAAGGTGTTCAGGCAGGTGCTTTTGACTTCATCACCAAACCGTGGGACAACGCCGCGCTGCTCCAGCGCATCAATGTCGCCCTTGAGATCAACAAACCGGATACCGTTATTGAAGAGAAAGGTAAGTTTGACCGTTCGTTCATTATCGGCCGTTCTCCGGCTCTGCTCAACATACTGAACACCATCGAACGCATCGCCGCTACGGACGCTCCTGTACTCATTATGGGTGAGAACGGTACGGGCAAGGAATTGATTGCCGAGGCTATCCACCGCAATTCGCATCGCCGCAGCGGACCGATGGTCAAGGTGAATCTTGGAGGCATATCGTCGTCACTCTTCGAGAGCGAGATGTTCGGTCACAAGAAGGGTGCTTTCACCGGTGCGATAGCCGACCGCGAAGGCCGCTTCGGAATGTCGGACGGCGGTACGATCTTTCTTGACGAGATCGGTGATCTGGATTTCAACTGTCAGGTGAAGCTGCTGCGTGTGCTTCAGGAGCATACATACGAAATGCTTGGCGACAGCACTCCGCGTCGCTGCGATGTGCGTGTGGTCTGCGCGACCAATGCCGATCTTCCGGCTATGGTGCGTGAGCGTACTTTCCGCGAGGATCTTTTCTACAGGATCAACCTCATCACCGTGACCCTCCCGCCACTCCGTGAGCGCAAGGAGGACATTCCGCTGCTCGTTGACCATATCGTCAGCCGCCACTGCGACATCTGTGGCACCGAACGGCCTGAAATCACGCCTGATGCCATCGCATTCCTTCAGTCCCTGCCCTATCCCGGCAATATCCGTGAGCTGAAGAATCTCGTTGAACGCACTCTTCTCGTGAGCACATCGAAAAGTCTCGGAGAGCGTGATTTCAGAGCACAATATACCGGTGACGCTCCGTCAGGAGGCCAGCCCGCTGCCACAACCACACTTGAATCCAACGAACGCTCCGCTATCGAGACGGCTCTCGCCCGGTCAGGTGGTAATCTGTCGCGCACGGCAGCACTGCTGGGCATAAGCCGGCAGGCCCTCTACCGCCGCATTGAAAAATATGGCATCAAGCTATGAAACTGAAATGGATATTCGTACTTATAATGATGGTGCTGGCTGCTTCGGTGGCCACCACTTTCCTGATACCGTCTGACGGAGATCCTACGCTCATCTGGGTGACCCGTACTGGATGTGGACTTGCGTTGCTGCTCATGGTGGTGTTCTATGTGAAGGTCATGAAACCTCTCGGCAGTATCACCAACGGTTTTGATCTGTTGCGGGCACAGGATTTCAGCAGCCGTCTGACACATGTCCATCAGCAGGAGGCCGACAGAATAATCGATATGTTCAACAAGATGATGCAGTCGCTTAAAAACGAACGGCTTCATCTGCGTGAACAGAATCATTTCCTTGATCTGTTGATCAATGTATCGCCGATGGGAATACTTATCCTTGACACTAAGGATACCGTGGTCAGTGCCAATCCATCGGCTTCAACCTACCTTGAATTTACTGGCGGCTCTAAGATGGAAGGCACGCCGCTCAATAGTCTCGACACACAGCTCGGACGGACGCTGCGCTCCCTCGCGCAGGGTGAGACGATGACAGTGCGTCTAAACGACTCGATGATCTATCGCTGCTCCCGACTCTCGTTCATGAATCAGGGATTCGCCCATCCGTTCATCCTTATAGAGAAACTTACGGATGAAGTGATGAAGGCCGAGAAGAAGAGTTACGAGAAGGTCATACGTGTGATAGCTCATGAGGTCAACAATACGATGGCCGGTGTCAGGGCCATGCTCACGACCGCAGGTGCTGTCCTTGAGGAAAACCCTGACGAGAATGCCGATCTGCTTGAGGTGATCAGTGTCTGCGAAAACCGCTGTGACGCTATGAGCAGTTTCATTACTTCCTACGCCAATGTAGTCAAGATTCCTGAAGCCAATCTGATGGCCACTGATCTCAATGCTGAAATAAGCCACTGGCGCATTATGCTCGAAAGCCTCTGCACAGGTCGGAATATCAAGGTTAATTTCGAGTTGTCTGACAGACCCGTAAATGTCAGGATAGATCCGGTGCTTATGGAACAGGTGCTCATCAACATCGTAAAGAATTCTGCGGAAAGTATCGGGAATGACGGATGCATCACAGTCACCACTGCCCCGCACCCTCCGACACTCACCATAACGGACAATGGACGCGGTATATCCGAGGAGACTGAGAAAATGCTTTTCAGTCCATTCTTCTCGACAAAAGTCAACGGCCACGGAATAGGACTTATCTTCGTAAGCGAAGTCCTGCACAAACATGGATGCAAATTTTCCCTCCGTACGTCATCCGATAACCTTACCCGCTTTACTATCCGCTTCCCCATCGCTAATTAACTTACGGACAAAATACAGGACATACGGATAACATCCTTTCCAATCTCTTTGCATCAGTGCATAGAAAAAACAATCTTAAATCTTAATTTTTGCAGATTCTACAAAAATTCTTAACTTTGCACTACACATTCCGATATCAGCCTTGGTAGTTCAACGGATAGAATGGGAAATTCCTAATTTTCAGATAGGGGTTCGATTCCCCTCCGAGGTACAAACAGCGGTAAACAAATTATACCAAAAGGAGATAATACAACGGGAAATCAATGCATTAAATATTATTGATTTCCCGTTGTATTATTATGATCATTCTCTAATGAGAAGTAGATCTAATGGAGTCTAATGGGGATAATCCAGATAATGATAATCCGGCCTAATATAAGTTAACCATAATATAAAAAGGAAGTCAGCAATCGCACTTTAATTCCAATTTTTGCGATTGCTGACTTCCTTTTATTGGTTTTGCGTTATGCCGTTACTTTTTAGCGGTCTTTTTCATGAGATGTTTGGTTGCGCCGATGAGCTGATCATCTACACCGTTGAGTACATTTTCGGGAGTGTTGTAGATGAGAATATCGGGATTGAGCTGCTTATTCTCAAGTACCTCACCGTTGATATCAAGCGATGTCACCTGAGGAATACCAAAGAAAAGAGTAGGATCAATCTGTGTCTCCCACCATACGGCTGTCATTGTTCCGGGGACAGGAGCTCCGACAACGTCTCCGATCTTCAATGTCTGGTAAACGTAAGGCGATCCGTGGGCATCACTGTAGTTGCTCTCATCGACGAGCATTACCGACGGTTTGGTCCACTGAGAGAATGGCTCTGTACCTATATACTGTCCGCGAGGACTGAAGCGTACATATTCCTTACCTCCGAGAAGAAGCGCAAGGTCGTTATGAAGCCATCCGCCACCATTATGACGGGTATCAACAACCACTGCGTCACAATTGCGGAACTTGCCGAGCAGACGGTCATAGACTTCGCTGAAGCTTGCTCCATCCATGCCTTCGACATGAACGTAACCGATACGGCCGCCCGAAACACTGTCAACGATATGCTCATTGCGCTCTACCCAACGGTCATAGAGAAGCGAGCGGATATTGCCTTGATTTGTGGCCTTTGCATAGACGGTTTTCTTGTCACCGTTGCGCTTCTTCACGTCAAGTTTGACCTTTGACTTTCCTTCAAGCAGAGGGAAATAATCCTGACCGGCAAGAATCACAGAGTCATTGATGGCAAGGATAATATCACCCGGCTCTATACCTACGCTTTTGGCAGAGAGAGGACCGCGCTGGATGACTTCGGCCACCTTCAGACCATCGCCCTTGTAGCTTTCATCATAGAAAGCACCGAGACTTGAGGTTGACATGGCTTTGCCGTAGGGACGATAACCACCTCCTGTATGCGAGGCATTAAGCTCACCAAGGATCTCGCTCAGGAGGATGGCAAAGTCATAGTTGTTGTTGATGTAAGGGAGGAATTTACCATACTCGTCACGATACTTGGCCCAATCCACACCGTGGAGATTCTTGTCATAGAACTTGTCGAGTACCTGACGCCACATGTGACTGTAGATATAATTGCGTTCATCAGAAGGACGATGAGTGTATTCAGCCTCGAATGAGACAGGTTCTTGCTTACCGGATGCAAGATTGACTTTCTTGATACCGCTGCGATCCATGACGAAGATATTCTTGCCATCCTTGTCAGGAGTCATGCCCCATGCACTAAGGCCCTTTGCAAGAATTTTAGTATCGCCCTCCTTGAGATCACGTTCGTAGAGCGAACGTCCGTCGGGACTTGAAGCTACATAATAGAGTTTGTCGGCCTTCGGTGACACATAGTAAGCACCGAGTTTCGATGACGAACCTGTGAGACGGCTCAGGCGGTGACGGCGGTCAGCAAGTTCAAACGAGAGAGGTTTGACATCATCTTTCTTCTTGTCAGCTTTCTCACCCTTATCTCCATCTGCCTTGTCCTTGCCATCCTTTTTGCCTTTCTTTGAATCCTTTTTAGAATCTTTCTTGTCGGCCTTGTCCTTGTTGTCACTGTCCTTCTTTTCCTTTTCAGCTTTTTCGGCAAGCTTGATTTCCTCCTCCGTCATGTTGAAGCGGTCATAAGCCTCACCGTCAAGGAACATTAGAAGTACATCGCTCTCGTTGCCCCAGCTTCCGTGGCTCTTGTAGCCATACTTGCCGGTGGTGTAGGCAACAGCCTTACCGTCCAATACCCATTGGGGGTTACCGTTGCTGTAGCCACTCTCAGTGAGATTGATCACCTCACTACCATCAGCCTTGACAAGCGCGATATCTGAGTTGTTCCATCCGCCGACACCTATATAGTCAATAAGAAGCCAATTGCTGTCAGGACCCCACTCAAAGCCGACATCACCATCCTGATAGCTGTAATTATACTTACCATCGAGTGCGGTGGTGACTTTCTTGCTCTTCAGATCAAGAATCCTAAGCGTCGTACGATCCTCAAGGAAAGCAACTTTCTTTCCATCAGGACTGTAGTCAGGGAAAAATGCAGGCTTATCGCTCTTATAGAGCGGTTTTTCGACAAGCTCAGTCGCATAGAGGATGGATTTCTCGGACGGATCTTTGATTTCAGTAGTAAAGAGTTGCCAGATACCGTCACGATCGCTGTCATAAACAAGACTGCGGCCATCAGGAGCGAAATCGACGGCGCGTTCCTGCGCGGGGGTGTCGGTGATACGGCGCGTCGTGTTATACTCGGTTGAAGTCACATAGACATCACCACGGAGAATGAAGGCCACGGATTCACCGTCGGGCGACACCGCTATGCTCGAAGCACCCGAACGACGGAGTGATTTCTCCAACGGCGAGGCATATTCATCGGTGATGATCTCAACATTGACTTTCTGCGGCTTGCCATTCTCATTCATAGTATAGATCTCACCATCCCAGCTGAATGCGAGAGTGCCATTATTCGAAGCGGAAAGCGAGCGCACGGGATGAGTGGTGAACGACGTAAGCTGCTTTTTCTGCTTACCGTCAATGGAACGTTTGTAGATATTGAGTGTCCCATCCTCCTCACTTACGAAATAAAATGATCCGTCGGGAGCCCACACTGGGTTCAGATCATGGCCGTTGAAATCAGTAAGTTTGGTATGCTTACCTTTATCCATGAGCCAGATATCAGAAGTGCCGGACGAGCGTTCATGCTTACGCCATATATTCTCCACACCCTTCTTGTCATGATAAAGCACACGACCGTCACGACCGATGCTCATTGAAGGCATGGTGAGTGATACGAACATCTCAGGACGGTGGCCTTCAAGATCCACACTATAGACCTGCTGGGTGAAACCGGCCTGAGCCGCTCCGGGTGCAGGAAGAACAGAGGTGGTGAACAGTACATGGTTATTGTCCTTGAAAGTCAGAGGAGTCTCATTACCAGAATTAGTGGTGAGACGTTTGGGGACACCTCCACGACTATTGACCACGAAAACGTCCATAGAACCTTCACGATCACTTCCGAAAGCGATCTTAGATCCATCCGGGCTCCATACCGGAGTCGTGTTATAACTACTGCCCGAAGTCAGCTGACGAGCCTCTCCCCCCTTTACGGGAACAGTGTAGATGTTTCCCTTATAGGTAAAAGCAATTGTCGAGCCGTCAGGAGAAATAGCTACATTACGCAGCCATAGCGGGGCTGCCGCAGCTCCCATCGCGGAAGCGGCGATCAGTGCCAGAGATACGATACTTTTTCTCATAACGAGTGATATTGATAGTTTAATTGATTTGTTTCTATCCGGGTGGAGAGATCCGGCATAATATATATTAGACGTAAGAGATAGCCGGAACGTTACAGTCCGAAAGCTATTTTTTCACTTGGCCGCGTTATTTTTCAGCACTCCTGCTTTCAAAAATACTGTCGGCAGAGATTCGCTTCCGTTTTTCCGGCACACTATCAGTTTTGACTGATGTGGCCTCTCCATCTTCCTTGGTGGTCTTGCTTTCCTCTGTCTTATTTCTGGATTTTCTTCGGAAGAATGAAAACAGATTATCAAAATCCCGTTTAAACACAATTCCCACACCCTGAGTGGTCAGCGCGCTTTTTAGATAATAATTCTGATCATTGTAACGGTTATAAGCCTTCAGCTGTACCGATCCGGAACGATTGAGCAGATAACGGATGTCAAAATCACCTATGAAACTATTATTGTTAAGCGATTTGTCACGATAGCCAAGATTACCGTTGAAAAGCAGACGATTGTTAAGCAGATTGCTGGACAAGGCCACATCGACCTCAACATCCGAGAAGTCACCTCGGTCACTACGGATGGCCGGAGCGATACTCCAGTTATCACTAAGCTGACCGAGCATGGATCCCAAACGGGATGAGAGCGTGGAAGATGCGACTGACACCAACTCATTGCCATGCGTACCTGTCATATAGTCAGGCGTATAGAACTTATTGAGCGCAAGTAGATAGATTATCTGACGATTCATCATATCCTCTGTCGAGACAATGGATCTGACTTTACGGTAGATGTCCTGCGTCAGACTTGGAAATTCAAGATCAAATGTTATGTCAGGCTGACGGATGTCACCGCGGACAAACATAAGCGCATCGACACGCACATTCGTGCGGTTCAGTTCACGGTCCTCAAGGAATGATTCGTCAAGATCGCTAAGATTAGCGTTGACTGTATAGGAGGCCGTGATGTCAAGCTGAGCCGCGTATGGATCACCGAGGAAAGTGATGCGGCTTCCCTCACGGATGTTGAACTCCTTGATAATTATATCCTGAAGAGTGAAGTTGTAGTCCCCGCGATTGATAGTGTATTCACCATACATCCGCAGATCACCGTCAGAAGAATACGTCATGCGTAGATTACCACTACCGTAAGCCGTGATCTTGTCACCGCCGACAGGATCCATAAGCAGATTGATAGTGGCATCAGGAGTTATCCCGACTTTAAAAGTCATCGTATAGACTGACGGAGCTCCCTCCTCTTCATGCTTGATGCGTTCCTTCAGTTGACGGATCACCAATGGAGTGGGGTCAAGAGCAGCAATGGAGTCTTTCCTGCCTTTGTCGCGGTCACGCAGAGTGATGAAATTATAATCCACCGCTTGCTCCGAATCGCTCAGCACAAACGTGAAACGTGAATCTGCAGCAGTTGACATATCCACGTCTATATCAACTTTTCCGGGAAGACCGGTCACAGTCGCACCTCCGTTTCCGAAAATTTTACCATACCACGGATCATCCGTCTGATTCTCCTTTATGTCATAGACGAGGAAATCCTTTGCATCAGTAACCCGGAACTGGAAGGACGCATCATGGAAATAGTTGTGTGCCACATATCCGCTCAATGATGCCTGCTTGCCGTATCGGTCAGTAAGTTTTATATCGTTGAACTCTATACGTCCGGGACGAATGTGAACGCTGTCAGTAGCCGTATATGTGACATTGGTAAAATCAAGCTTCAGAGATAGATCCTTGACGAAAATATCACCGGACATATCTATATTCTTGAAAGTTCCGTAGAGATGAGCGTCGCCCGATACCGAGCCTGACACCTTGGAAGTGAACGCGGACATGAACGGAGCCATAAATCCCACCGGAGCATTATTAGCCGAGAATTTAAAATCAAGTTCTTCGGTAGTAGGTCTGATGTAACCATCCACAAGGGATGCATCGCCACTTTCCGGCTGGGTAATCGTCGCGTTGATCATGATACTTTTGCTCGGATTGTCCCAGCGGGAGCGAATCTCACCGTCGCCCATCACACATCGGTTATATTTCAATCCTTTGACATTCAACCGGGGGGTATAAAGAATAGGTTGCGGCGAGAGCAATGTCAATCCATAGAAATCACCTGTGGCACGACCACCGAACTGCACGGCATCGCTCAGATTAAGACTTTCGAAAATATAATCCAGATCTATATCCTTGAGTTTCAGCACAAGCAGATCGGTTGAGTCAGCTGATGCCACTCCATTTATACTTATGGACTGCCCACCACGTCCACCACTAAAATTATTCACCTCTATTCTGCCGGGGGAAATATTGATTGTGGCAGGATTGACGGTCCATGCTGAATCATTGAAGACCATACGCGAGGAGTTGATCGCTATATCGGTCAGCAATGACGCATTATCCTCGTCACGACTGAACGACGTAGAAAAATTCAGATTACCTTTAAATTCATTTTTCCTATCGACTACCCATGAAATATCGGTCAGCAATGAATCTGGCACTCCCTGTGAGAATATATCGAGGTCAAGCATTCCGTCCTTTGTCGGGACAGATGTATGGGCTGTAAAGTGCATCTCACGCTCCTTACCGTCAATCAGCAACGATACATTGCTTTCCTCGATAAGTTTATCCTTATTTCTTAGGAAAGGCATATCCACGGACAGTCCGAGCATAGGATTATCACCACCCTTAGCCGTTGAACTTAACGTCACAGGATATATGAAATCGACCGGGAGTTTGAAAAAGCGTGAAAGGCTTGTATCTTCCTTTATCTTAATGTCGAGTTTGCAGTCGATCGGATTCAATTCAGTCTCAACCTGAGGGATAAGAGCCGGATAGACTGATGATATGATCTGGGATATGTCCTTACCGATGGTCTTGAGACTGAAAACACCTTTCAGATCGGCATCGGCCTGCGGCGTGCGCAACGTGACCGAACGTATGGAATCTCCACCGGCAGCCTCAAGTTCGGCATAAGGGATACGCAAAGTCTTATCGTCAGGACCATTCAGCACGATATCCCCTACCTTGACCCAACCGGTCATAGTGTCCGGATTACGGCCTGAGACAGATACGTCAATATCACATGCAAGCTTATAGTCACGCATAGCCCCTTTGCTTATGAAAGGCGTGAGGGAAAAATTACGGATATCCGCATAAAATTCATTCAATGGATGGTCACCCTTAAATTCCGCTCCTCCGTTTAGAGTAAAATCAAGATACGGGGACGAGGATGATGCATCCATCTCAAACCTGCTGCCTAAAAATACTGCGTTGGCTGAAATATCTGTAAATTCATAGCCGTTCCATTCCACCTCCGGCACAACGATATGCGCCTCGCCGGAGATATCATTCGGCTTCACGACAGTCACATCTCCATGAATGTCAAAAGCGATCTTGGTAAGACGGGCAAGCTGCGGTGACAAGGCGGACGGGTCAAAAGAAACAGTGCTGGCACGTCCGTCGATACGCAATGGGCTCTTAGGCCGGGGACGATACACTCCACAATCAATATCTATATTCCCGCACTCTGAATCAAGTGATCCGTTGAAATCAAGACTTCCCGGTGTAAAGGCCAGATCGCCAAGAAGATCAATATTTCCGAGAGCCTTGAGTGATGAAAGGCTCTTACTGTGAGAATGGAAGGGATTTGATGGTGAAGCGAGGACAGCAAGTAAAGACGGGACATTAACCACAAGATTCACCCGCCGGAGATCAACGGCAACCGAATCCTTTCCACGGGTAAGATCACGAATCACACCGTGGGCACTGAAACGCGTATCTCCTTCATGCATTTCAAGCATGAATCTATGGAGGAGCAGACTGTCGGCATGACCACCTATCTCAAATTCTATATCGACACGCTCATTGATGTCAGCCAGCCCATTGACAAAGGGATTGAGATCCGAAAACATGATATAGGTATCAGGAAGTGTCTCAAGGGATGAGTGCAGCAAGTCTGTAACGGCAAAATTCTTTCCAAGAGGTGAAGCTATGGTAAAATCATTGAAAGCTATGCGGGAATTTCCGAGCTCAACCATAAAATTACTCACATCCATATCCGCTGTGTCCGCAAATACCGTGGCTGTCAGCTCGCGTAGTTTCAATCCGGAACGTTCGGACACTCCGAGACGTTTGATATCCACATACAGCTTATCATTGGATATCTCCGGGGCACTCAGGTCGGCCCTCAATCCTGTCACCAGAACATGATTCCGATCAAAATGTCCGGAATCCGCAGGAGCAGCATCAAGAACGTCGTAACTCATTTTACTGCGACGGATAACCACCAGATTTACCGCAAGGTCAAAGGTTGAGGGATCGTTTTTTCCATCTGACTTAAACCGCTCGATAATCGGCTGTATGTTCAATGGTGCGTCCTGTGTAGGTTTATATATCGCAAGGTTAAGATCTATGAGTTCAACGTAAGATATTACCGGGCGTCTGGTCCATAGACTTTCCCATATACTCACACCTGCTCCAAGATGATTGAGCCGGAGAGCCTCACGACCAAAAGGATCATTGACTGACACATCAGTCAGCACTATGCGGTTAAACGGAGCTACGGTGACACCGCCCAAATGCACATCAGTGCCGAGCAGAGCGGTAAGCTCATGCTCGGCACGATGTGCGATTGATTTCTGTACGGAAGGTAAGGAGAGCAAGACATATAGGATCAGCGGTACTGCCAAAGGCAGCACGAGCACAGATACGAGCACAAACCGCAGAATCCTATAGAAAGTTTTCACGTCAGTTTACGAGAATTATCAGATCGGCAAGCGAGTCGCATTGATGGATATCAGAAATAATCATATCCATAGCGAACCCTCATTAACGCGATCTCACATGCGACGGCTGACTGCTGATTCAAGAGATGCCATGTCTGTCACACGATCCACCACATCACCATTCCTATCAAAAATAAATATGGCGGGAAGTGAACCGACGTTGTAGTCACGGATAGCCTTGTCACCATCATTAGGACCATTGAACACAGTGATCCAAGGAAGATTCTTGGCTGTCTGCTTCCATGCATATTCATCGTTATCAAGTGAAACTTGGAAGATTTCAAGGCCCTGAGAGTGATATTTTTCATATATCTTGTTGAGAGCCATATTGAATGCAGGAGAACCGTCAGCAGTGTAGGCTGTGAAATTAAGTATGACCACATTACCCTTGGAGGTTACATCGAGGAGCGAATGCTCCTTGCCGGTGTTGTCAAAAAGTCTGATGTCAAACGCGCGGACTTCATTCGCAACAGGCAAGCTCGTATTCTCCGGTTGTGACGGGCTTTTGGTCCGGTTGGACAGGAAGAGACGACGGAGGTAGCCAGTACGCGGATCTTCGGGACGACGCTCATTGAAAGCATTGGCCACAGCACCAATCATTTTCAGATCATCCTTGACAGCCGGATTAAAAAGGGGCTTACCGGCCACACTCTTATTTATAATATAATAGGTGACAATACCGGCTGGATCTGCGATGATCATCTGTCCGAGCTGACGTTTGAGATCAGCATTCGCAGTGACCGAAGCCGCGCCATCCTTCGCCGCAGCAACGATAAGACTATCCACACGCACAAGATTGGCAGCCTGCGGAGATCCGGAGAGCGTATAGCGGGTATCGATATCAGGAGCTTCAGCCGAGAGAGTGACTGTCTCAATACTGTCAATGGGGAAATAAACGGATTTATCACCTACGCGCAGACGATAGATGTCAGGATAGCCCTGTGCCTCATGACTGTAGGAATATGATCCGCTTGAGGAGACTTTGATCGTATCCATCGGATACCAGTAACCCTGATTGTTACCCTCAAGCACCACCATGTCATCATCCGAAAGGCCGGTGATGGTTCCATTAAGATGCCATTTGTTTCCGCCACCACATGATGCGAGAAGGACTGAGAGAGAGAGTGCTATAAATTTGCTTGTATTATTCATTGTCAATCGGTTATATTAAAATGCTTTTAACGTGCAAATTTAATAAATTCCCCTCTAAAATTCAAGTTAAATTCGACCGGAACGTGTTTTATATCGTTAAATCTTACAGTATAATCATTCAGATAAATCATTTTAACCATTGACTCAATGTATGTTAAATATAAAATCGGTCTTAAACCATTGACAGTAATGCAAGTCTTACCAATACAACAACGAAAAAATTTCGACAATTAAAAATACTAACTCTCCATTTTAAATTATTACAATTATGAAGAAAATCGTTTTCACTCTTGCAATCCTCATCGGCTCGATGACCGCTTTCACTGCAACTGCACAGGACAAGACAGCTACTGAAAAAGCCACGACCGAATCCACTAAGAAGATGGATCGCAAAAAGGCTCCCCGATATAATCCTTTCGAAGGACTCAACCTCACCGAGAAACAGCAAGCTGATCTTAAAGCTTTGAGACCGTCAAAAGAAAACCGACAGAAGAAGGATGAAAATAAGAAGGATCTCTCCAATAAAGAGAAGGATTCGACGAAAAAGCTTACAGCCGCTGAGCGCAAGGATATGCGCAAAAAGCAGATGGAACAGCGCAAGGAAAACCGTCAGAACTATCTTGCTAAAGTAAAATCCATCCTTACTCCCGAACAATACGTCAAGTATCTTGAAAATAATTATCTCAATAATGGACAAAAGATGATGGCTCACAAAGGCAAGATGTCCAAGCATCATGGAGGTAAGTCTTTCAAGAATGGGAAAAGTCATAAGGCTAAGAACCGCATGAGTAGGACAAAGGCTAATGCACGGAAATAATTCAGCCCCATAAAGAACTACACGAGTTTCCATTAAGATTACTATAGACATGACAGGGGTGTCCGCCCTGAGGATTCCCCTGTCCCATTCTCCTCTCTCACTCCTTACGCAGCTGGACTAACAAGATTTAACTTATTGACACAAAGATTGTTAAATCCAACGATATCGATTTAAACCTTTCTCTACGGCAATTGTCTATATAATATATTTCAGATAAAGACACACTAAACATACACACATAAATTATTTACGATTATGAAAAAGACACTTCTAAGCATGGCTTTAATCATAGCCTCCATGACAGGCGTTTCGGCTTTTGCACAGACTACCGACGGTACTTGCTCGAAAAAAGCTAACACCGAGTGTTCTAAAAGTTGTGACAAGAAAGACGCCCCTAAATATAATCCGTTTGCAGGACTCAACCTTACAGAAAAGCAGCAGGCAGAACTTCAAGCCCTCAAACCGTCAAAAGATGCAAAATCCGCCGACAAGCAGGACAAGTCCAAACAGATTGGCAAAGAGGATAAGCAAGCTATGCGCAAGCAGTTTGCCGAGCGCAAACGCGACTATCTCGCCAAAGTAAAATCAATCCTTACGCCTGATCAGTATGTCCAGTTCCTTGAGAACAGTTATGTTGATCAGCCTATGATGAAGAAAGGTCAGGGCCATAAGGATATGGCCAAAGGCCGAGACGGAAAGCGCATGGATAAGCAGGGTGGCAAAGCCAACCGTCCATCAAAGAATAGGTCTGATTTCCACGCTAACCTGTAAGCATCCGGGATTAGAAACTTAACTTCATAGAAAATCAAATACACCGCTGACTGATCAATCGGTCAGCGGTGTATTTGATTTTAATCATCCCGTACGCACAAAATTTGATCGTCCGGAATCACTTCTTGACGGACTTGAAATCGACACCTTGCTGTTCAAGGGTCTCACGGACAAAGGCAGCTGTCGGCGAATCAGCCTTCGCTATCTGGAGAGGTGTGCCGGTCGAGATGATGTGACCGCCATTCTTGCCACCGCCGGGTCCCATGTCTATGATATGATCTGCGGAACAGATCACATCCATGTTGTGCTCGATCACAAGGACTGTATTACCTTTGTCAACCAATCGGTTGAGGACATTGAGGAGCACACGGATGTCGTCAAAGTGCAGACCGGTGGTAGGTTCGTCAAGGATGAAAAGTGTGTTACCGGTGTCACGTCGTGACAGCTCTGTAGCAAGTTTCACTCGCTGGTTCTCACCTCCGGAAAGCGTTGATGACGGCTGTCCGAGTTTGATATAGCCGAGACCGATGTCCTGAAGAACCTTTATCTTGTTGATAATCGCCGGAACTCCACTGAAAAATTCCACTGCCTGATTTATGGTCATGTCAAGCACGTCGGCAATGGATTTGCCTTTGAAACGGACTTCGAGTGTCTCACGGTTGTAACGCTTACCGCCACAAGTCTCACACGGCACAAGCACATCCGGCAGGAAATTCATCTCGATGGTCTTATAGCCGTTGCCAGCACATGTCTCACATCGACCTCCGGCCACATTGAACGAGAAGCGTCCCGGCCGGTAGCCTCGGATCTTCGCTTCAGAGAGAGATGCATAGAGATCGCGTATGGCCGTGAACACCCCAGTATAGGTAGCGGGATTGGAACGAGGGGAACGTCCAAGCGGCGACTGATCAACAGTCACCACCTTATCTATATGCTCAAGACTCTCAATCTTGTCGTAAGGAAGAGGAGCAGTGTGGGATCTGTAGAATTTCTGACTTAAAATAGGCTGAAGTGTGGCATTGACAAGGGATGACTTACCACTACCAGATACACCGGAGACACAGATGAGTTTACCGAGCGGAAGCGTAAGAGTGACATTCCGGAGATTATTACCCTTAGCCCCACGAAGCACCAGCTTCTTTCCGCTACCTTTACGTGGAGATGACTGCCAAGGGATCATATCCTTTCCGCTCAGATAACGTGCCGTCAGGGTATCGGTCGCAAGCATCTCTTCAGGCGAACCGCTGAACACCACTTCCCCACCCTTGCGTCCGGCCTTAGGACCGATATCGATCACATGGTCGGCCTCAAGCATTATGTCCCTGTCATGCTCGACAACGAGGATGGAGTTTGATGCATCGCGGAGCTGTTTGAGCGAGTCGATCAGACGCCTGTTGTCACGCTGATGCAAACCGATGGAAGGCTCGTCGAGGATATAGAGCACATTGACGAGCTGACTGCCAAGCTGGGTGGCCAGACGGATACGCTGACTCTCGCCACCGGAGAGTGTGGCAGACGCACGATTGAGCTGGAGATAATCGAGACCCACATCGATAAGGAATTTCAGTCGGCTTCGTATCTCTTTCATAATTTCGTGGGCTATGACAGCCTGAGTCGGAGACAAACGGCTTTCGACATCCTTGGACCACTCATAAAGATCCGCGATGTCCATACGGCAGAGTTCCGCTATGTTCTTACCGTCAACAAAGAAATGAAGAGCCTCACGGTTGAGCCTGTCGCCGTTGCATTCGGGACAGACACCACGCGAGAAGAAACCCTCACTCCACTTCTTGGCGGCGGCCGAAGATTCGTCGGACTGCTGCATTTCAATGTATTTCACAAGACCGTCATAGGTCTGGAAATAATTATAGGTAGCCATAGTGTCGTTCTCGATCACAAGACGTTCAGAAGTGCCGTTGAGGATTTCATGCATGGCTTCCTCCGGGAGCTTTTCAACCGGGGTTTTCACCGTGCAGCCATATTTCTTGCAAATAGCATCGATCTGCCAGAATATCATGGCATTGCGATATTTACCTAAGGGCAGTATAGCACCTTCGTGGATTGAAAGTGCAGGGTTAGGAATGATCTTGGCACGGTCAACGATATTGACGTAGCCAAGTCCCTTGCAGCATGGACAAGCTCCGAGGGGCGAATTGAACGAGAAATTATGAGGAGCAGGCTCACGATAGGAAATACCGCTGGCGGCATCCATGAGTGCCTGCGAAAAGTAGGTCACCTTGTCGGCATCGACATCATAGACCATCACCTGCTTGTCGCCCTGACGGAGAGCATCCTGCACGGTAGCCTCCAAGCGGCTCATGTCCTTATCCGAGACTTTCAGACGGTCAATGACAAGCTCAATGTCATGGTTCTTGTAACGATCCACCATCATGTTGAGCGTCAGATCACGCAATTCACCATCCACACGTACGGTCAGGAAACCTTTCTTGCGCAGCTGCTCGAAAAGTTCCTTGTAATGACCCTTTCTGTTCTTGATAAGGGGGGCCAGTATATAGACCTTACGGCCATTGAATTTTTCAAGGATCAGGTTGACGATCTGCTCACGCGTATATTTCACCATCGGTTCACCCGTCACATAGCTGACAGCCGTTCCGGCTCTGGCATAAAGCAGACGGAGGAAGTCATAGACCTCGGTTGTCGTGCCTATGGTGCTTCGCGGATTCTTATTGATGGTTTTCTGTTCGATAGCTATGACGGGGCTGAGGCCGGTGATGTTATCCACGTCAGGACGCTCAAGATTTCCGAGCATATTGCGGGCATAGGCCGAAAAGGTCTCTATGTAGCGTCGCTGACCTTCGGCAAAAATCGTGTCGAAGGCCAGAGATGATTTTCCACTGCCACTGAGTCCGGTTATGACCGTGAGCGTGTTGTGCGGAATATCGACATCTATATTTTTCAGATTATGGACTCTCGCACCCTGAACGGACAATTTGCTACGGGAAAACGGTGTGAGAGCTTGATTTTGCTGATGATTATATGTATTGTTGTTCATTGTGTGTGTTTATGGGACTGGGGATCAGTCGGTCACCCACGCTCGGTTATAGACCGATTTTTTCTGATGGGAACGTGACAGCGAATCTTTCGTTGGAATCTTGACGGTGTAAGTCTTTCCGGTCTTGTTGGGAAGTGATTTAGCACGTATCCACGGATTGTGCTCGCGGAGAGTCATGAAATCTATACCCTGCTGCTTCGCCCATGTAGGCCAGTCCTCGACGGGAGTCGAAACGGTCACCTCACGGTAGTCAAGCGGCTGATAAAGCTGATCGGATGTCAGACGGAAACCAAATTCCTTAGGATTCTCCATTATGAGTTTCATGGCAAGCAGACGGAACATGTAGCGCATGGTCTCGTCGGCAAGATAGAGATCATAAGCCGTATCGACCTGCTGCGCGTCAAGTTCATTGCTTATGCGTGCCATGCCACCGTTGTAGCTCGCAGCGACAGACTCCCAGTTTCCGTACTTGGCGTAGGCATTTTTCAGGTAGCGGCATGCAGCCTCGGTAGCTTTTACCGGATCGTAACGCTCATCCACATAATCATTGACTTCAAGTCCGTAGTCCTTACCTGTCGATGGCATGAACTGCCACAGGCCTCCGGCTTTGGCCGGCGAAAGCGCACGCGGATTGAGCGTGCTTTCGATCACGGCAAGATAGATCATGTCGTCGGGTACGCCGTTCTTTTTCAGAATGGGTGCGAGTACGGGAAAATAGCGATTGGCACGTTTGAGGGCGAGGAGGGTGTTGCCATGAGTATAGGCCATTGATGTGAGTTCACGATCCAGACGCTCCCAGCGGTCCGTACGGTCAAGATCAACCTTGACACCGGCAAAGTGCATGGATTTGGGAATCACAGGATTTACGACCTCGGAATACTCGCCTGCAGAAGCAGCAGGGACTTCGGACGGAGGTGTGAGTGCAAGCACATCGCCGGTAGATGCAAAAAATGCGGCAACCGCGACAGCCGCTACCGAGCATATAATGGATTTATGGTAGATTTTCATTATTTTCAGAAGTTATGGTTATAAAATTAGGGTTATGAGATAGATTTCAGAGCCGGAAAGGTCGCCCGGCCTTTTTTATTGTTTATAATTGACGATATTGATATCACCGGAAAGATCATAAGCCTTGCCGTCAGCACCTTTAGCCTTTATGACGTAGTAATATGCTCCGGTGGGAACGGCTTTGCCGTTGTATTTTCCATCCCAACCCTGCGAAGGATCGGAAAGAGTGGCCATACGGTGACCATAACGGTCAAAAATATGGCATTCAAAGCTTACGATGCTTGAATAGCTTACACGCCACTCATCATTCACGCCGTCGCCATTGGGCGAGAAAGCGTTGGGACATCTGAGCGAGGATGCACCGATGGAAATAGTATAGACATCACCATAGGCCTCACAGCTGCCATCGGCGTTGGCACACATAAACCTGACGTAGATGTTACCTTCTTCGGTAAAAGTATAGTCAAAGTTCAATTCCTGTATGCGGAGGTTGACATCCTCGAAGTCCTGATAACGGGAAATCTGCCATTCACGAAAAAGTGCGCCGTCAGTCACAGCGGCCACAAAACTGACCTCGCATGGGGCTGAGCCACCGAGCGAGCCACTGCCACCGGAAGGACTAACTTCATTCTCAACATTGCGTTCGCTCTGGGTAGCGGAGGTAACCGTGGCCACGGCATACGGCTCTATGACCGGCGAGGTATATTCGACCTCATCGCCCCAAGCCCGGAGGAAACGGTCGCCTTTGATTATAAAATCTGTCGGACAGAGCGGTGCTGACACACGCAGAGGTGAATTGAGAGCCGGAAGAGTCTCCTCACGGTTCACCTCAATGAAAGCTATCTCCTCCTGAGCGGGCATGAGAGTGGTGTAAGACAGCTGTATCTCACGGTCAAGAGTGAAACGGCGGCCATTAATGCCGTAGTAAACAAGTTCGTCACCCTGCCCGACCACGTCAAGCGTTGTGAAATTACAATCCTTTTCAGTGGATTCAGCAACGGAGGCCACAGAGAAAGGATGTGCAGAATAATCTATAAGCCAGAAAGAGTAGCGTCCGGCAGGTGTCTCGACAATATAGCCCATGTCGGACTGAGGATTCGAGAGCGTGGAACGACCGTCGGAATAAACCGCAGCCACTTCCTCGGCATAGGCTCCTCCAAGGTTGGAATACCGATACCACTTGACGTCGGAGCTGCCCGAAGCGGTCACGCTGACGCTCACACCATTCAATCCATCGGCCACACACACTTCATCAAGTCCGCTCGCAGATTGAGGAGCAACGGATATGACGCTCCTCGTCCCACCCTGCCAATAGAGGTCAGTGGCAGCAAGCGAGAGTGTTGAAGCTAATGCGCAGATGGCTGTGACGATTCTACTTTTCATGAGCGTAGGCAGAGATTATTTTACGGTCTCTCAACTTACAAAGTTACGAATTTTATCACAAAACCGCAAGACACAACTACCGTGCGGAATACTAAAAAACAATAAAATCACACGCAGAAGAGAGAATAAATCTCCATCAACCGTGCCCATAATAAAAGGCTCGTAATAAAATGTAGTCATGCACACGCGGATCAATAGTGTGATCAGGGAGACGATTCAAAAGCGATCATCAAAATGCAGACATATAAACGCATTCAGCCACCGAAAGGCTAATGCCGATCAGCGACTGAATGTAAAAACTTTGGCTT
Organism: Duncaniella sp.; assembly: GCF_029056165.1. NCBI lineage: Bacteria > Pseudomonadati > Bacteroidota > Bacteroidia > Bacteroidales > Muribaculaceae > Duncaniella > Duncaniella sp. Next base: position 24,030 of record NZ_JAIDBW010000061.1, read on the forward strand.
GTGTGTGAATGACTTCCGGGCGATTTACATATCGTTATTGCGCGGATTGTTGTTGAGCTCTTTGGTCTCCTGCTCAACGAGCTTGGGATCGACCTTTCCGTTGTCAGCGACATTGACATCGACGCCACGGTACTGCTCATCCTTCTTGATCTGTTTATCGTTCTTTTCCATAATATTGATAAATTAGCGTTTGTGTTATATTATTATAACATTCCTAAAGGCGATTGGGTTCGCGGTCACTTCAATATAATTACGACAGACGAGCGGTGTAAGCTTGAATTACTCCTTTTCGTCCTCGGCGTTGCCCACGGGGAGACGGTTGAGCTGCTCAATATAGTCAAGAAGTTCGTCGCGCCCACGTCTGGTCTCGCTTGAGGTCAGGAAAATAGGCGGTAGTTCCTCCCATGTCTCAAGAAGGATCTTGCAATACTCCTCGACATTGCGTTTGCCCACCTGTGAGCCCAGTTTGTCGAGCTTGGTAAAGACAATTGCGAAGGGCACACCGTTTTCACCGAGCCAATTGAAGAATTCGAGGTCAATTTTCATCGGTTTATGACGCGAGTCGATCAGCACGAACAGATTGGTCATCTCCTGACGGTTAAGGATGTAGCCTTTGATCATCTTTTCGAGAGCCTCGCGCTGCGACTTTCCGCGAAGGGCGAATCCATAGCCCGGAAGGTCCACAATATACCACTGGTCGTTGACAAGGAAGTGATTTATCAACAGAGTCTTACCGGGCGTGGAGGATGTCTTGGCAAGACCTTTATGGCCGGTGAGCATATTTATCAGTGAGGACTTACCGACATTACTTCGGCCTATGAAGGCATACTCATGACGGGCATCTGTCGGGCATTTACCGACGGTGGAATTGGATATTACAAAGCGGGCTGAATTGATGATCATAAATTTTCAAATTTAAGAAGTGGTGGTTAACGACAAATCTCAGAATCTCATTCTCACGCATGAGGCGTCTCATCTGAGAATCTCATGTCTCAATCGAGCATGAGACTGATCATTGGTCTTACGGACGGGAAACGGACTATCGCTCCGATGGCCGAGGAACTGAAGACAATATCGGCAAAGACATCTATCTTCACATCAAGGTCAAGCTGGCCGGTATAGTCATCGTCGATTTCGCAACGGCCGTTTTCCACCACAAAGGTATGGGAATTATATTCAGGGAGCAAATCGTCGCTCACCTTTATGCGTGAACGGAACTTAGGATCGGCCTTAGCAATTATCGAGAGAGCCTTGCCGACGTTGACAAAACGCCCCATGCCACGAGGCATCAGACGTCCGCCCATCGAATCGTCCGGATGGCCGTAGAGCAGTACCGGAGTGTCGCCGTTGAGTCCGCGGAGCTGCCTGAGAGCTGCGAGGCGGGCATCCGAGTCCTCGCCCATCACGTCGGTCACAAGAAGGAGATCCCCTTCCCTACGCGCCCATGCCATGGACACGATCTCGCTACCCTTGTCCTCATCATCCTTGGCCATGACCACGAAGTCACCTCCATCGGACTTGAGATCGGCAAGAATATTATAGAAATCACGGCGCGAATGAAGCACATAGCATCTGCGCTTATGCTGGAAGCGGTCAAAGGCACACCAGACCTCATCGCTCATCTCATTATCGACATGGTGATACTCGCCTTTTACCTGAAAGGAATGGAACGCGGTGAAACGCTGTTCCTTGGTGTAGAAAACGGTCGAGAATCCATAACGGCGATAGAAGAAAAAGAGAGCTTCATCAGCAGGAATGAGGGAACAAAGCATGTCGCCACGCCTTGCCGACTCCCTGAGGGCATCGACCATAAGACGCGACATGTAGCCCTGTCCGCGCTTTGAACGACGGGTTGCCGCACCGGCTATATAGCTGACGGACGGCTCCTCACCGTGGAACGACATGCGGTAATTCTGCAGAAGCAGACTGCTGACGGGCGTGCCGGACTGATCGGTGAGCATCATGGCTTCATCGTCACGATAGACCTGATCGAAAAACATTTCGACATATTCACGCGGATCTTTAAAGCACTCCGTCCATATTTTCTTTATCTCATCTCTCTTGCTCATTGTGATGACATTTTTTCTTTATACTACCTGAATAAAACTTCAGACTGATCCAGACACATTCTACTGACAGCTTGGATCAGCGTTGCGTTCTTTTCTTATATAACAATCCTGAGAGGAAGATGACCGAGGAGAGTATGAAAAAATGTAATTACAGTGGTTATAAAAACACTGTATCAGTCTCATCTCACAGAATAAAGGGAGAGAATGAGACTGATACAGGTATGAGACAAACGCGAGACTGAGACAGCCCACGTCAGTGGTGAGAGTTACTGCTGATGGGCGGGACGAAGAAGATCGTTGACAGTCTTGACGGGATTGAACGTCGAGATGGGGACTTCGACAAATACGGTGTTCCAGTCACTCATAGCTCCGTTCCAAAGGCCGGGAAGCTCCATCGCACGAAGTTCCTTGCCGTGGCTTGACTTGGACGAGATGAAGCCAGTGGCGGGATCAACGTAATTGGGAAGATCGAACTTCTTGCCGTGGATGTCCTTGATGTAGCATACGAGATCCACCGGATTGAAGTGGGT
>NZ_JAIDBW010000062.1:0-45236 GCF_029056165.1 Duncaniella sp.
GATCTACACCATGCGCCCCGGAGCAAAACCGGCGAAAGTCAACATTTCTCTCACCGCCGATGAATCCGAGACTCCTTACACGACCAAGTTCACTACAGGTACACGCGGAGCCGTACCCTCGCCAGACGGCAAACAGGTTGCATTCGTCCGCCACGGTGATGTATTCGTGACTTCCGTGGAATATCCCACCACAAAGCAGATCACCTCTACTCCGGCCGCCGAGAGTTCTGTATGCTGGGGTAAGGACAACCGCACGCTTTACTACTCATCGGACCGCGACGGACACTACAACATCTACCGTGCCACCATCGGCCGCGAAGATGACCTCAACTTCCCCAATGCGACCATCATTGATGAAGAACCGGTATTCAAGACCGGTGACAAGGTCGATCGCGCGGAGCCCCTCATCTCGCCCGACGGCAAAAAGATGGCATTCGTGATCGACCGACGTGACATTGCCGTCATGGATCTCGATTCGCATAAGGTGACACGCCTTACGAAAGGCAATATCCACAACTCGCGCAACGGCGGACTGAACTTCTCATGGTCGCCCGATAGCAAATGGCTCGCAGCCGAGGTGGATATGCACCGCCGCAGCCCCTACTATGACATTGCCATCATCAATGCATCGACAGGCGACATCACCAATATCACCAACTCATCTTACTCCAACTACGGTCCCCGCTGGGTGATGGGCGGTGACGCTATTCTCTTTATCAGTGACCGCTACGGTATGCGCAGTCAGGCTTCGTGGGGTTCGCAGTATGATGCTCTGCTTGTGTTCACGAATCAGGCCGCCTATGACCGCTTCCGCCTCTCGCCTGAGGATCTCGCGCTTCAGGACGAGCTGAAAGCGGCACGGAAGAAGAAGGAAGCCGGAAAGGACTCTGACAAAAAGGATACGAAGAAGGATGCGAAAAAGGATTCCGACGGCAAAAAGGATAAGGAGTCCAAGGACATCAACATCGAGCTGGACGGTATCAGCGACCGAATTGTCCGTCTGACCCCCTTCTCATCTGATCTGGCAGATCTGTACATCGATGACAAGGGTGAGACTCTTTGGTTCCTCTCATCGTTCGACAGCGGTTATGACCTCTGGAAAATGAACCTGCGCAAGGGTGATGTAAGCCTTGCAAACAAGCTCGACGCGACGGCTCTCACCATGACCCCCGATGCCGACGGTAAGAACCTCTTCCTCCTCGGATCGTCATCTCTGCGCAAGATGAGTCTGCCAGGAGGAAAGATTGACCGTATCAGCGTGAGCGGTTCTCAAAAGATCGATCCCGTGGCCGAACGTGAGTATCTATACGACTTTATCCTTAAAGAAGAGGACAAACGTTTCTTCGATCCCAAGATGCACGGCGTGGATTGGAAGAAAATGGGTGAGGCTTACCGCAAATTCCTCCCCCACATCAACCACAATGCCGAATTTGCTGAAATGACAAGTGAGCTGCTCGGCGAACTCAACGTATCGCATACAGGTACCCGTTACCACGGCGATCCCGCCAAAGAACCCACTGCATCGCTCGGCCTGCTCTATGACATGACCTACGCCGGACCGGGTCTTAAAGTAGCTGAAATCATCGAAGGAGGCCCCTTCGGTCATGCCGACAGCTCTATGAAGCCCGGTGCGATAATCACTGCAATCAACGGAAATAAAATCGATGCCGAAAGTGACTACACTCCGCTGTTCAACGGAATCGCACGCAAGAAGACCCTCGTGAGCTTCACCCTCCCCTCCGGAGAGAAGACAGAGGAAGTGGTGATCCCGGTGACAAACATCAATGACATGCTCTATAACCGTTGGGTGAAGCGAAACGCTCATCTCGTGGATTCACTCTCAGGCGGCCGTCTCGGCTACGTGCATCTGCGCGCCATGAACGATGAGAGCTACCGCACTATCTATGCGGATCTTCTCGGTAAGTACAACGAGCGTGACGGTATCGTAATCGATACCCGTTACAACGGTGGTGGCCGTCTGCATGAGGACATCGAAGTGCTCTTCAGCGGCAAGAAGTATCTCACTCAGGAGATCAAGGGTGAGGTGTCAGGCGAAATGCCCTCTCGCCGCTGGCTCAAGCCTACCATTATGCTTACAGGCGAGGCCAACTACTCGAATGCCCACGGCACTCCTTGGGTCTATCGCAAGGTGGGTCTCGGCAAGATCGTCGGTATGCCAGTCCCCGGTACTATGAGTTCGGTAAACTGGGTCAACATGCAAGATCCCTCGCTCACATTCGGTATTCCCGTCGTAGGATTCAAGACTGCTGAAGGCAACTATCTTGAAAATACCCAGCTCGAACCCGACGTCAAGGTGGCCAATGATCCGGCAAAGATCATCTACGGTATCGATGATCAGATCTCGACAGCTGTAACTACCCTTCTCAACGACATCGACAGTCAGAAGAAGAAATAATCCCGACACAGTCTGTTAAAATTGTGCCGAAACCAAAAATACACCGTCAAGTGCTCATGACTTGGCGGTGTATTTTATTATCACAACTCCCATCGGTTCTCTGTGAAGAGTAATCCCGATGGAGTTTTTTTATCGGTCAGGATGCTGTGTGATTATCTTACGATAACCTTACGGACAGTTCCGTCAGACATTTTCACAATATTGATACCCTTTACCGGAGTTGCTGACACGATTCCCGAAGGCTGCACGTACATCACGGGAACTGCATCGGCATTGCCTTCAATACTTTCAATAGCTGAAGTATCACCGGCTACGGGAAGGAATATAACCTCACCTTTGGTGGGATCATCGGCCGAATGGAAAATATACTTCTCAATCTCTGCCGCAGTCTGCTGCTCACAGCCCCATGTGTTACCCTGAGCATAGAGCGTCATGGCAGTGTTGTTGTACAGGTCATAAGGAATCGAAGGGTCGAATGCAGTTTCCGCACCGGCTGGTGCCGTGCCGCAGTTTCCGTTATTTTTGAACACGTTACCTCCGGGGTTGTAGTCATCGCCGGTAACATCGGTGACATGACCCATGTTCACGAGTGCTTTACCAATTATAGTGGCACCCCAGAGACAACCTTCGAAACGGTTACCCTCGATATAGACACGTGTCGGATGTTCATCAGAAGTAGAGTTGACTGTGATACCCGATCCGCCGTTCATAGCGTTTGTTTCATAGTGACAGTCGATAACCTGATTACCTTTCACGCGGATATCCATGTAGTTACCCAGAATATTGATACCGTAGCGGCTATTATCCATGTAATTGTCCTCGATGAAGATCTTGTGGTCACCGATCATCGAGAGCATATTGGACATTGAGATAGCACCCGGACGTGTACGCTTACCACCGAGGATCTTGTTACGACGGATTATCACCGGACCGTTGTCAGCCGCAGGTGTCTGGTTGATGACCGGATAGTTACCGTTACGCGTCGAACAGTCTTCCATCACGTTGTCTTCGATGGTGACACCGGCGGCCACATTCGAACCTGAGGAAATAGCGGCAGTAACAGTGCGGAGGAAGTAACAGTTACGGACAACATTGTTTATACTGTGGGCCACGAAATCAATAGCCGCATGTCCGCTTTTTTCATTATGCTCGTAGAATGTACAGTTTTCAACCGTGACACCATAACCGTCGCCGATCTTCATACCTGCTTGCTCAAAGCGCACATGCTTGATGACCACGGGTTTGTCGATCTCTGTAAAGTGGATTCCCTTGGGAGCCTGACCTTCGATTGCCTTTACTGTAGCAGAATCGGGAGTGAGTGAGCTCTTCGACCCGTAAAGCCTGATAAGCACATCCTTGCCCAGCTCAAGGGTCATACCGTCGGTCAGAGTAATGCCGTCGTTTGCCAGTACGTCGAGGTCATTGACAACAGAGAAGGTGTTTTCGTCAATTTGTGTCACACCTGTTCCTTCAATCTTGGCAAGATCAGCGAAAGTGTAAATTGTGCCTGTGTTTGGTGTAGTAAAGACATCATTTTTGGCGTAGCCAGTCATTGCAACGCCTAATGCGAGAATGGGTAGTAGTAATTTCATATAAAACTATTTTGATTTGCGCCGCAAAAGTAATAAATAATCATCAAAATCGCAATTATTATTCAACTTTCACACAATCGCATATCTTATCAATGAAAGCGAGGGATAGTTTTGATTCTCATCTTTATGCCGGCAGATCAGCAGATTGAGTTATCATTACACCGTTGGTCGCGTAAGTGTCAACATGAAAAAATCCGCTGCAGGATACACGTATAAATCGTGCGTTCCTACAGCGGATTCTTGGTTATATCCTATATCTGTGTATATGTCCTTACAGCGTAATCGTCATACCTCCGTTGTGACCGCCTCCTCCATTGTTTGAAACGGTATGCTGTGACGGATAGCCGACAAAACCTGACCGGACACTCTCTACGATCTTACGGTCGCGCTTATACGTGGGATACTTCTCAAGTATGTCACAGATAGCATCGTCATCAAGCTGATCTATTCCGAGAATGATGATCGATGAACGGTCCTTGGCCTCAGTGAGAACTTTGGCCTTTGTGCCGTATTCCTCCTCGATCCGAGTATCGGTGAACACCTCTTTGGACTTGGGTTTGGCAACAGGAGCAGCCTCCACAGGATTCTGGACAGTGGGCTGCGCAACTGCTGCGGCAGGATTCTGGTTAGAAGCAGGTGCGGCCGCAGCTCCGCCGATCTTCGCACCGGGGAAACGGAATCCGCCCTTCATTCCTCCACCTTCAGCCACGAGCTCATCTTCTTCCTCCTGAAGAGTGATGTCGAAACCTGCTGCAAGTATGGTCATCTTCACTCCGTCACCGAGAGTCTCATCGAAACCTACACCCCAGATGATATCCACCTCAGTGGTCATCGAGCTGATGAAATCAGTGATCTCATTGGTCTCGCTCATGAGGAATTCAGCATTGGGATTGATGTAGAGGTTGAATAGAAGTTTCTTAGCACCGAGGATGTCACGGTTCTTGAGGAGCGGTGAGTTAAGCGCATCCTGAATAGCCTTGGTCACACGGTTTTCACCTTCACCGAAACCGGTAGAGATGATGGCTGCGCCACCTCCGCGCAGTGTTGTATCGACGTCATTGAAGTCAAGGTTGATAAGACCGTTGCAGGTGATGAGCTCGGAGATCGAACGTGCGGCGATCGAGAGCGTATCGTCCGCCTTACCGAAGGCGTTGATGAAATTGAAATCACCGTAGATCTCACCGAGCCGCTCGTTGTTGATGACGAGAAGGGCATCCACGTTTTTAGCCATCTCGTCAGCTCCCGCGATCGCTTTCTTGATCTTTTTCTGACCCTCGAAAAGGAAGGGGATGGTCACGATACCGATTGTGAGCAGACCGCGTTCCTTGGCGATACGTGCCACGACGGGGGCAGCTCCTGTACCCGTACCGCCACCCATACCGGCAGTGATGAACACCATTTTAGTCTGATCGTCAAAGAGTGCTGCGATCTCCTCGGCACTCTCCTCGGCGAAGTCACGTGCTTTCTCCGGCTTATTTCCTGCTCCGAGACCGTCACCGATCTCAAGCGTATGGGGGACCTTTGAGTGGCAGAGGGCCTGACGGTCAGTATTGATATTCACAAAGGATACGCTCTTGATTCCCTGTGCATACATGTGGTTGACGGCATTATTACCGCCGCCACCGACACCGATCGCCATGATGTTGCATGCAAGATCGGGCGCGGTGACATTGCCCTTGAATGCCGAGGTATCTGAAAGATCCTGACTATATTGATTCTTGTTTTCTTCGTCCATTGTTAAATTTCTGCTGAGGGTTGAGAAAATGAATTATTCTAAACTGAATGCAATTGATAAAAGCAAATGTTATTTTCTGAATATGAAGTATGATTAATTGTCGTTGTCGGGATCATCATCTTCAACAGGTTCGGTCATGATTGACACGGCTCTGTCACGAAGCTTATTCCAAAAATTACCCAGACCGCCTCTCTTAGCTGAAGGTGTCTGCGAAGCTACAGGCTGTTCCGGCTGAGTCTCGTTGATCGGTGTAATGTTGCGGGCCTGCTGTCCGTAAGGATTATTGTTCGGCTGCGGGGCCTGATAAGGCTGCTGACCGGCCTGATAGGGATAGCCACCCGGCTGATAGGCCGCATGTTGCTGAGGCTGCTCCGGTTGTTGAGGCTGATAGGGATTCTGCTGCGCTGCCGGTTGCTGCTGATAGGGATTCTGCTGCGCTGCCGGTTGCTGCTGATAGGGATTCTGCTGCGCTGCCGGTTGCTGCTGATAGGGATTCTGCTGCGTTGCCGGTTGCTGCTGATAGGGACTCTGCTGTGTTGCAGGCTGCTGCTGATAGGGATTCTGTTGTGCTGCAGGCTGCTGATAGGGATTCTGCTGTGTCGCCGGTTGCTGCTGATAGGGATTCTGCTGCGCTGCATAACCGGAGTTCTGTGCAGCGTACTGCGAAGAGCCACCCTGCACATGAGCCGAATAGTTATGTTCAGGCATCTTCCGCTCCATACATTCGCGCACAGATCTGTCAGAAGCGGCTGCTGAAAGCACGGAGATCACATCCACATTGTCCGCTCCGTTAAGACGGCCGTCAAGAATCCGGATGCGGCTTACCGGAGCACCAAAACGGACGGGAAGATTGGTCACTTTCTCAAGACGCGTGTCGAATCCTCTGAGTTTTGAACCACGGCCGACGAGTATGATGCTTCCGAGCTTGCCGGAATCAAGACCGGCATACTTGATCTGCTCGTTGATATTGGCGATAATCTCTCCCGCACGGGCCGACACATAGTTGTTGATCTGGTTGAAATCCACACCCACACCTCTGTAGGCAGAGGCGGGATCAGACTGTGAGACCGCATTTCCACCCTCGATCTTCAGATCCTCCGCACGCTCCTCAAGATAATTGAGCGCGGTGATGTCGAGAGTGATATGGCGTGAGCCCATAGGAATGGTCGAGAGATAGGTCAGCACACCATTCTTGAAAATGGCGACAGTCGTTGTGTCCGCGCCGCAATCCACAAGCATACAGCCCTTGCGTTTTTCCTCCGGGAAAAGCACAAGATCGGCCTCAATGAGAGGACGGACGAAGAAGTCATTGATGGCAAGATGCATACGCTCGTCAAGCACCACCTTCAGATTGGTCATGAGGCGACTGCGGCAGCTGATAAGATTAAGACGTGCGGTAATGTACGAACCGAACATACCGACCACGCGGTTTGCAGGGAAATTATCGACACGGAATTCTTTCGGCGACACTCCGATGATGGTACGCTCCTGAAACTTGTATTCCAGAGCCTCCTTGGTCATGTCGGCGATAATCTCATTGGTTATTTCCATTTCCGAAGGAAGATGACGCTCCACCTCAATGTCCTGCGACATGAGCGAGCGTCCGCCCACCGACACATATACACTTGTAATCTTGCGCTGCGGCTCGCGCTGCTCAAGACGGTTGATCACATTGCGTATGGCATCAGTGGTCTCACGTATGTTGAGGATACAGCCGTAACGGACACTGTCGGTCAGCTTCTCTTCCTCTACAGCCTTCACACTGAGCGAACCGGAAGGATCGACTATGCCGATGGCACCTTTGATTTTCGAGCTCCCTATCTCAAGAGCCACTATATATTTTTCTTCCATGGGGGGATTATTGTTTTATTCTGATTTTTGCGTTTGCTTTTTCTGCGCCACCGCTGTCGGTGACGGTTTAGGACTATTTCCATCCGATGATGATACAGGACGCACACGCGCCGGAATCGGTTTCTCCGAATGGGCCTTCACTCCGGGCATAGTCTGACCGGGGGCCACACCTTCTCCGGCAAGCATCGTACCCATATCAACAGCCTCATCATCGTCATAGTTGACGACATTGACTTTTTGGGGACCGCGCCTACGCTTGGATGCGACGAGCTGTCCGCGCCATTTGAGGGAAAGTGTGTCATACTTCTCCCAGCCCTGCTGCGGAAGGACTTCGGTGTAGAACTTTCGCAGACGCGCGAACTTGTCATCGAAATTACTCGGAGATCCGATGTTGATGACATGCTCACGGATCACGGGAACAAGGATTATATCCGTCGGCGATTTGACCTTTATCATCGAGATGAAGGAATTCCACACCGAGTCAGAGGCGATGTAGCCGAGAAGTGGGAGGAGCGAGGCCGGAGTGAACGTACTGTCCGGATAATTGAAGCTGCCCTCTATAATGGGAACATCCTTGTGATAGCGTGCATCGGCACTAACCTGCTTTCCGGCACGGTTGATGTAGTAAGAACGTCCCGGTTCAAAGACGCGGGCCACCGGAATGATCGGAGTAGCCTTTATGCGCACTGTCCCGTCGGTGAGACGGAGCACTTCGGCATCTTCTATCTTGTCGAGCGACAGGAGATGCTTACGGATTGACTGGGTATTGATATTCGCAAGTGCCATGCCGGTAGCTTTGGCAGGAAGAGAGTCCAGCTCACGGGCAAGTTCAGCCGATGTCACGAAACTGCGCGCACCGGCAGTGCCATCGACGTCCTCGACCGTAATCTCGAACGCACGGCACTGCTGTGTATCGGCCTCCATAGCGGTCATCGTAAGGGCGACCACGAGATAGACGGCAAGCATCAGCGAGAATATGACTTTTAGATATCTGGGCATTTACGACGTTTAAAAGAGAGAGTTAAAACTGCACCCGCTGCGGGTACATGTTAAAAGCGTAGATCAGTTATTTTCGAGTGAATCAATGATGGCAGGAATAAATGTGTTGATATCTCCTGCCCCAAGAGTCAGAAGAATGTCAAAGTTACGATTTTTCAGCGTCTCCACCAATTTTTCTTTACTAATTAAGATTTTATCCGAGCATTTAACATTATCAAAGATAATCTCGGAGCTGACACCCTCGATCGGTGTTTCGCGTGCAGGATAGATGTCGAGCAGTATGAGTGAATCGGCGGCTGACAGTGCGTCGGCAAATTCAGGGGCGAAATCACGTGTGCGCGAGTAGAGATGAGGCTGGAAAGCCACAGTCAGTTTGCGTCCGGGATAGAGAGCCTTGACCGATTCGATGGATTTGCGGATTTCCTCAGGATGATGGGCATAGTCATCGATGATCACATGTCCTGAGCCGTTGTTTTCCTTGAGATGTGTCTCGAAACGGCGTTTTGTACCTCGGTAACTGTTGATCGCTTCACGGATCTGTTCCGGTTCCCACGCATTGGTCAGGCAGACGGCAGCGACAGCGGCAACGGCATTCTCGATATTGACCTCTACGGGGACACCGAGATTCACGTTGCGGATAGTACCGCGCGGAGTCACGATGTCAAAAGTGATCGTACCCGGCTCGCGGCGTATGTAGGAAGCATGGAAATCCCCCTTGTCAAGCGAGTAGGTATAGACACGGACACCCTTCTGAGTACGCGGACGCAGTTTGAGTCCCTCGTGGATCACGAGAGCACCGTCAGGGCGGATAAGCTCGGTAAAGTGGGCGAAACTTTCCAGATAAGCCTCTTCGCTTCCGTAAATGTCGAGGTGATCCGGATCAGTAGCTGTGATCACCGCCACGTAGGGCGTGAGATGATGGAACGAGCGGTCAAACTCATCCGCCTCGATCACACTGAAATCCGACGAAGGACTCAGCAGGAAGTTTGTCCCGTAGTTTATGAGCTCACCACCGAGGAAAGCATTACAGCCGACCGTACCGCATTTGAGTATATGGGCAGCCATCGAGGATGTGGTGGTCTTGCCATGTGTGCCCGCAAAGCAGAGCGAGCGAGAGTTGCGTGTGATCAGACCGAGTACGGCCGCACGCTTCATGATCTCGAAACCGTTTTCACGGAAATATTTCAATATGGGGAGATCTGCCGGAACTGCAGGCGTATAGACCACCAGAGTGACCGCCGGATCACGGAAGGAGGCAGGAATGCTCTCGGCACTGTCATCAAAAGTCATATCCACACCTTCCGCACGGAGTTCATCCGTAAGCGGAGTGGATGTGCGGTCATAGCCCGCCACATTTTTCCCTTTAGCGAGGAAATAGCGTTCGAGTGCGGCCATACCGATTCCGCCAGCACCGACGAAATATATATTCTTGATTTCAGAAAGATCCATCTTCATGATTATGATCTGTTTTTAATGATTTCCACTATCTTATCGACAATTTTCTCGTCTGCATTCCTAAGAGCCATTCCGGAGATCTCACGGCTCAGAGCCTCGCGCTTTTCAGGATGATCCATAAGATCGGCGAGAGTTGAAGGGAGCTGGCCGACGGCATCCGCATCAAGGATCATCACCGCTCCACCACGTGTTGAAAGGGCCTCGGCGTTATGCCGCTGGTGATCCTCAGCCACGTTGGGCGAAGGGATGAGGATACATGCTTTGGCAAGGTTCTGAAGTTCGGAGATAGTTCCCGCACCCGCACGTGACACGACGAGATCAGCGGCACGATAGGCGGTAGCCATGTCCGAAATAAAAGTCGTAGCCTTTACGTTGTCATACTCCTTGGCTTTCGCCTGAAATTCCGCCTCTCCATAGCGTCCGGTCTGCCACATCAGATTGACTCCCTTTTCATGCAGCATGGGAAGGGAGGCGGCGACAGCCTCATTTACAGTCCTTGCTCCGAGACTTCCGCCAACGGTAAGTACCAGAGGTCTGTCAGGATCGAAACCGAGTTTTTTCTTGGCCTCCGCCTGAGTGAGCTGACATCCCTCAAGGTCGCTGCGCACGGGATTGCCCGTCTTGACGATCACGTCGGCGGGGAAGAAACGTTCCATTCCGTCGTAAGCTACGCAGATCGCCTTGGCTTTTTTGGCAAGAAGCTTATTGGTCACGCCTGCGTAGGAGTTCTGCTCCTGAAGGAGCGTGGCGACCCCCTGTTTCTGTGCCTGCTTGAGCACCGGACCACTTGCATAACCGCCGACACCTATAGCGATGTCCGGTTTGAAATCACGGACTATCCGGCGAGCCTTACGGAGCGATTTCCAGAGTTTGATCAGCACCCCGAAATTGCGCCAAAGACGTTTGCGGTCGAAACCGGCCACCGGCAGACCCTCTATAGGATAACCTGCGGCAGGGACACGCTCCATTTCCATGCGTCCCTGCGCACCTACGAACAGTATGTCGGCGTCAGGATAGCGACGCTTGACAGCATTGGCTATCGAAAGAGCCGGGAATATATGGCCTCCCGTCCCGCCTCCTGAAATCAGGACACGGTTGACAGTCGTTCCGGCTTCGGGAGCTGTGTTATGGAGCTTTGTATTGGTCATTTCAATTGGTGTTCTAAATAGATTTTTATGTTTTAAACCTGTCGTGTGCTGAAACCATCGGCGCAGTGAGTATCAGAGTTGCATCTGGTTCTCCGCTCCGAACTGTTCGGGGAGAGCATCGATTTCATCACGTATATCCTGCTTCTTGCCACCCTGACGGGTTGCAGTGCGGCTTATCGACAGCATTATACCGAAGGCTATCGCCGTCACCACGATGGATGTTCCACCCTTGGACAGTAATGGCAGAGGTTGACCCGACACGGGGAAAACACCGCTGACGATACCCATGTGGAACAGTGCCTGAAAAGCGATCATGATAGCCATACCTATGACAACAAGCGCAGGATAGGTACGGTTGCAATGCGAGGCGATACCGGAAGCACGGCCAAGCAGCCACAGGTAGAGTGTCAACACGACTATACCACCTATCAGACCGAGTTCTTCGACTATAATGGCAAATATATAATCGGAGAACGCGAGCGGCAGGCGTGATGCCTCGCGCGAGTTACCGGGACCTACACCGTAGATGCCGCCGTTGGCCTGAGCCATATAGGAAAGTATCTCCTGACGGTTCTTGCCGACGGCAGGGATCTCCCACTTGGGGACAGAATCCTGACCGTGGCGGCCGAGACGTGCTTTCCATGTGTCGAGACGGGTCGGGTTCTTTTTCGCGGTCTCACCGGCCACCATCTCGATCTGCTGATCCTCATCGGCAGGTATATCCTTTGGCTCGCTGAGAACCAGATATACGAGAAAGAGACCTCCACAGGCAGCATAGGCAAGAGTCAGAAGCAGAAGATCCACGAAACGCACACCTCCTACGATCATCATGGAGTAACTGATAGCCAAGAGAAGGAGGGTGTTGGTCAGTCCCTGCTCGATAAGCAGACCGCTCAACAGCAGTACGATAAATCCGGAATAGATGACCGCTTTGGATGTGACACCTACCTTTTTTGTATTGGGATTCCACGTCATCACGAGTGCGATAAGCAGTACCGCCGACAGTTTGACCATCTCGGCCGGATATATGCCTATACCAAGAATGGTCAGCGATCGGCGCGCGCCGTTGACTATCTCTCCGAAAAACATCACATAGACCATCATCACCACGCTCACGCAGGCAAAGACAATTGTGAAAGGAATAAAGTCGGAGTAATGACGCTTGGAAAGGACATAGACAAGGAAAGCACCGCCACCGAGCATGACAAGGTGACGGATAATGGGCCCCATCACACCTATCGACGAACTCGCTACCTCACGCGAAGATGCGCTGTAAAGTTCGATGACAGATATGATGCAGAGGGCAATGAATATGCCCCATATATGTTTATCAGCCTTGGCGACAGCCTTGGGTTTGACGTTGGCCTGTACGTCGTCGGTCTGAATGGAGGGAGCTTGGGCAGACACTTTTTATAGGATTTTAGGATGGAGAAAGAAGTGGTGTGAATTACAGTGCTTTAACAGGATACGCCATGGAAACGGCATCAAAGGCTCATGCCTTGAGATTTCTTACACGGTCCTTGAACTGACGGCCGCGGTCCTCATAGCTGCTGAACAGGTCGAAGCTTGCGCAGCATGGTGAAATGAGTACGGTGTCACCGGGTCGGGCTATAGCAGCACAGGTATTGACAGCTTCGTCAATCGAATGGGTATCATGAAGCTCTATACCTTCCTTACCGAAGAAATCGAGTAGCTTGGCGTTGTCCTTACCCATGCAGACGATGGCCTTGACCTTTTCCTTGACAAGAGGAAGGATCTCGGTGTAATCATTTCCCTTATCCTTACCGCCAAGGATAAGGATAGTGTCGCGCGGCATGGATTCGAGAGCATACCAGCATGAGTTGACATTGGTAGCCTTGGAGTCATTGATATAACGCACGTCATTGACAGTGGCTACATACTCCAGACGGTGTTCGACACCTTCAAAATCGCTAAGAGCCTCGCGGATCTCCTTCTTGTCGATATCGAGTATGCAGGCTGAAAGCGCAGCGGCCATCGAGTTGTAGAGATTGTGGAGACCGTTGAGCGACAGCTCCGCACGGGGCATATTGAGCGATGTTTCGGGTGTATCGATTATAAGCGAAGCCTCGTCATCGACCCAAGCACGGCTACCGGGCTCGTAATGCTCCGCGAAGGGGAACATCTGTGCTTCCGTACGGATCTGTTCAAGTTGACGGGTGATCACGGGGTCATCCTGCCAGTAGATGAAGGCATCCTGCGGAGTGAGGTTATTGAGTATGCGGAACTTGGCATTTATGTAGTTCTGCATCTTGTACTCGTAGCGGTCAAGATGATCGGGAGTGATGTTAAGGATCACGGCGATATTCGCACGGAACTTATACATGTTTTCCAACTGGAAACTTGAAAGTTCGATGACATATACGTCATGATGGTCACGCGCAACCTGAAGAGCGAGACTACGACCGACATTTCCGGCAAGACCTACGTTGAGTCCGGCGTTCTTCAATATATGATAAGTCAGAAGCGTAGTGGTGGTCTTACCGTTGCTACCGGTAATACAAACCATCTTAGCGTCCGTGTAGCGTCCGGCAAATTCAATCTCTGAAATCACAGGAATACCCTTTACGGCGATCGCCTGCATGACAGGTGTCGTCGGGGCGATACCGGGACTCTTCACCACTTCATCAGCGGCGAGGATGCGGTCCATCGAGTGCTTTCCGTCCTCCCACTCGATGCCTTCCTCATCGAGCTGACGACGGTATTTCTCAGCGATCGTTCCGTAATCGCTCAGAAAGACGTTCATTCCTTTTTCTTTACCGAGGATGGCGGCACCAACACCGCTCTCACCTCCACCGAGTATGACGAGATTTTTTGTCATTTTCGTTCTATGCTGTTTTTAGGAGAAATTTGTCTGTAAAATAAAGTTGACCACTGCTGCTTATCGGATCTTCAGGGTCACGAAAGTGATCACTGCGAGGAAAATTCCGACGATCCAGAAACGGGTCACGATCTTCGACTCAGGAATGGCCCGCAACGGAGCCTGAATAAGAGCCTCGATGCCTGAATTGCCCGGTTTCTGATAGTGGTGATGGAGAGGCGTCATCTTGAAGATGCGGCGTCCGGCCCCGTATTTCTTCTTAGTATATTTGAAATAGGCCACCTGAAGCATCACCGAGAGATCCTCAACAAAGAAGATGGCGCAGAGGATGGGGATCAGGAGTTCCTTATGGATTAGGATTGCAAATACAGCGATGATACCGCCGATGGTGAGTGAGCCGGTATCGCCCATGAACACCTGTGCGGGATAGGCATTGTACCAGAGGAAACCGATGAGCGCACCGATGAAGGCCGACATGAACACAACCAGCTCCGCTGACTGAGGTATATACATTATATTAAGGTATGTCGAATATATGACATTGCCTCCGAGATAGGCCATGATGGCCAATGCCACACAGATTATGGCCGATGTGCCCGCACACAATCCGTCCAACCCGTCCGTAAGGTTAGCACCGTTACTCGTGGCGGCTACGGCAAAGATAACCACAAGCACGAATACGATCCAGCCGCCGGTCTGCGCGTATGGACCCATCCACTCCGTGAGATAGGCATAGTCAAAGTTATTGTCCTTGACAAAAGGAATGGTGGTCTGGGTAGATTTCACATCCTGACTCTGACTGAGATAGACAGTCTCGACATTATCGCTCGAATACTTGACCGGTATGACCTGACGCTGGGTGATGGCGGGGCTGATATACATGGTCAGACCGACCATCAGGCCAAGGCCCACCTGTCCGATGATCTTGAACTTGCCCTTCATACCCTCCTTGTCATGTTTAGCCACCTTGATATAATCGTCGCAGAAACCGAGAGTTCCGAGCCAGATGGTGGATATGAGCATGAGGATCATGTAGATATTGCTCAGGTCACCGACAAGCAGACATGGGACAAGGATAGAAATGATGATTATGACACCTCCCATGGTCGGCGTGCCGGTCTTCTGCATCTGGCCTTCCAGACCGAGGTCACGGATGATCTCACCAACCTGCATCAGTTGCAGGCGGTCAATGATCTTGCGTCCGAACACCAGCGCGATGAATAGCGACAACAACAATGCCGCTCCCGAACGGAAGGTGATATAGGTCATCAGGCGTGAGCCCGGAAAATTGTATTCCTGTAAGAGATCAAATAGATAGTAAAGCACTTCAAAAAAAGTTTTTAATAATTTGTCTGAGGAGCGATAGGATTCAGTGATGTTCTCTCAGTGATTCAGCGTATGTATTGAAGCCGTGTTATGGCCGAAATGAATCCGCCGATATTCAACCGGCCGTTTCTGAGGCAATGATTTCCCTCACGACCTCGCGGTCATCGAAGTGGTGTTTGACACCCTTGATTTCCTGATAATCCTCGTGGCCCTTGCCGGCGATGAGGATGACCGATCCTTTACCTGCGAGAGTGGCGGCAGTCCGTATGGCCTGACGGCGGTCAGTGATGTGAAGTGTGCGCGTGCGAGCCTCGGCATCAAGCCCCTCCTCCATATCCTTCAAGATATCTTCCGGCTCTTCAAAACGTGGATTATCCGAAGTCAGGATAAGGCGTTCGCTACGCGCAGCAGCCTCACGTGCCATTATCGGACGCTTGCCCTTGTCGCGGTTGCCACCCGCACCTACCACGGTGATGATCTCGCCGTCCTTACCGATGACCTCGCGGATAGCATTGAGCACATTGACCACGGCATCGGGAGTATGGGCGTAATCGACAATCGCTGTATAGCCCTTGGGGGAGTGGAAGGCCTGAAAACGTCCGGCTACGGGTACGAGACGCGACATCTCGCGCAATACGTCCTCCTTGTTCCATCCGAGAAGCACACATGCACCATAGACGGCAGTCAGGTTGTAGGCATTGAACTTGCCGGTGAACAGTAATTCAACTTCCTGACCGTTGAGCGACAGGAGCGTGCCGTCGAGGCGCGACTCTATGATGCGACCTCGGAAATCAGCCTCGCTCCGGAGCGAATAGGTGTAACGGTGGGCACGTGTGTTCTGAAGCATCACTTCACCAACCTTGTCATCGGCATTCGTAAGTGCGAACGCCTCGCGGGGAAGTATGTCGAAAAACTTCTTCTTGGCAGCGAGATAGGCTTCGAAGGTCTTATGGTAGTCAAGATGATCACGGGTAAGATTAGTGAATATACTACCAACAAAGTGCAGACCGGCTATACGCTGCTGATCGGCGGCATGGGAGCTGACCTCCATAGCCGCATACTCGCAGCCGGCCTCCACCATCAGATGAAGCATCTCGTTGAGGGTATAGGGATCAGGGGTCGTGTGGTCAGTCGGATAGGCGGTATCATCGACATAGTTGCACACGGTCGAGAGCAGACCGGCCTTATAGCCGAGCAGACGAGCCATTTCATATATTAAGGTGGCGGTAGTAGTCTTGCCGTTTGTTCCGGTCACTCCTACGAGTTTGAGCCTGCGCGAAGGATTGTCGAACCACTGCGATGCAAGATAGCCGAGAGCCAAGGCTGATGATGACACCACTATGTAGGTGACATGTGTCGAAAGCACTTCAGGAAGTTCCTGACATACCACAGCGACCGCGCCCTTTTCCTCGGCCATCGGTATGAACTTATGGCCATCGACGCTCACGCCGGGGACTGCGACAAACAGCGTACCGGGCGCGACTTTGCGCGAATCGGAGGTCAGCGATGTAATTTCTTTATCATCACTTCCGATAATTTTCGTGATGTCCAGCGGGGAGAGAAGCTCTTTGAGATTTTTCACCTTAAAATATAGAGTTAGAGATGTGACAGTTTTAATAATTATATTCCGTAACGGCTCAGTTGGCGAGCACAAGTTTCACCTGTGAACCTTTTGGGGGACGTGTACCGGCCGAAGGTGACATCGAACGGACATAACCCGTCCCCTTGTAATCGACATTGTAGCCTGCCGACTCAAGTGCGACGACGGCCTCACGCAGACTGTAGCCCCTGACATCCGGGAGTGTGCCCTTGGGAACAGTTCCGGGAGCTTTAAGCGAGCGATGGGAAGGGATGGAAAATTCCGTCTTGACCTTATCATACGCCTTGCGTCCGAAAGCCGATGCATAGAATGTCGGTGCAGCGTCCGAGGGAGTCAGGCTCTTATAATCCGAACTATTGTCGAGCATACCGCGCGAATAGAGTTTCAGTGCTATATTTCGCAACACCTGACCAGAAGTGGTGGCCGCGCCGAAGAAGTTCTTTGTCGGATGACAGGTGAGCACCACGCATGAGTACTTAGGATTCTCCGCAGGGAAGAATCCACAGAAAGCAAGACGCTTCTTGGACTGATTGTAGGCACCGTTCTCGATCATGTAGCATGTTCCGGTCTTTCCGGCAATCCTTACGGTGTTGTTGCGCAGGAAGCGGGCCGTACCATGTTCTCCCCAGACGACATTGGTAAGCATCTTGCGCAGTGTCTCTGCAGTCTGCGGTGAGCAGGCGCGTCCGTTGCCCATATATCCGACCGGGAGGATCGAATCGACAGCCCCCTTGACCTCCTTGACGAGACGCGGACGCACGAAAACGCCGTCGTTGGCGATGGCATTGTAGATGGCAAGCGTGTAGAGCGGCGGGATCTCGGTTGCATATCCGTAGCTCATTCGTGAGAGGGCTATACGGCCTCCACGGTCACTGGCGATGCTGTCGAAACGCGGAGGGACCTCACCCGCGATACCAGTGTTCATCGGTTCAAGAAAGCCCAGATCCTTGACGCGTGAATAGAACGCACCGGGATTATCATTGTATTTGCGGGTGATTATACGTGCCATGCCTATGTTGGATGACTGTTCGAGCACCTCGCCGACACGGATAGAGCCTGTGTAATGCGAGTCAGTGATCGGACGTCCTCCCGCGTATGCCCACCCGTTGCCCGTCGGGAGTGATTCGTCAAGATCCGGTACGAGACCATCCTCGACGGCTATCATCATCGAAAGGGTCTTGACAACCGAACCGGGTTCATAGCCCATCACGGCGCGGTTACGCGCCTCGATATAGCCTGCACCACGCGGGTTACGTTCGAGATTCGAGATGGCCTTGATATCACCGTTCTTCACGTCCATGAGGACTGCCACACCCCAGTCCGCGCCACAGGTGTCGAGGACATTGTTGAGCTCACTCTCCACTATGTCCTGCATATTGATGTCGATCGTAGTGACGATATCGCTGCCGGGGACGGCAGGAATGTCGGTCCAGTCGGTGATCTTTTTCGTAAGATTGATCATCTTGCTGTAGCCCACTTTTCCGTAGAGCAGCGAGTCGAGGGCTTTTTCGAGACCTGAAATTCCGTGGATCTCCTTGCTCTCGGTCGTCTCGCCTACGCCGCCGATGCTTCGGCGTGCCATATCGCCGTAGGGATTGAAACGGCGCATATACTTTTCAAAAGTCAGTCCGTTACGGTTGCGGTTGCGTATGCTGAAGAAAGGAAATGTGCGCATTGTCTCCATGTCGGCATGTGAGAGACCCGAAAGGAGCTTATAGGCGCGCGGACGTTTGGCACGGACCTTGTCGAGAGGTTTGAGCAGATGCTTCTTCCATTCCTCGGCATTGCGCACGGGGAAATACTCGGCCATACGGGCGGCGAGGTGATCGATGGTATCGCGGAAGAGTTTTTCGTTGAATTTCTCCGCACGGTAATCAATACGTGCCGTATAGAAATTCAGGTTGGTCGCAAGCACACTACCATCCGAGGCAAGGATGTTGCCACGGCTTGGTATGATCTCCTTGGTCTGCGACAGAAGCTCGTTTGCCTTTCTGTTCCAGTTATCGGCATCAACTACAGTCGTGTTGCAGAGCTTCACCACTATCTTTCCCGAAAGGAGCAGGATCAAGATAATGACGATACCGTAACGTATGAGAATATGACTGCGGTTATCCTGTTTCACTATTTAGGGATCTTATAGGGTGGCTGTGACTGTACTTTAAGATTGAGATGGAGCGAATCGACCATCTGCTGCATGGAGGTTTCGCGGATACGGCCCATGAAGGCACTGCGCTCGCGCGACTTTTCATTGTTGACGATCTCAAGCTTGCGCTCAAGCTCAGCAATCTTCTCCATGTTTGTCTGACAGGTGTATTTTGTGGTGATATAGACCATCGCCACCACCACTACGAGCACGACAGGAAGCCAGTGACGGGCGAAAAAATCGCTCGACAGCACCTGACCCCTGAAGAGGCGGGGGATGATGGACAGATGTCGGGAAGCTTTAGCGTTTCGTGTTGCCAATTGTCAAATTGAGTTGAGAGTTAATGATTGGGAGGGAGTTTTCATCTTTAAAGTTTCACCGCGACGCGGAGCTTTGCACTGCGCGAGCGGGGGTTGCGGTCAATCTCTTCCGGACCGGGCACAACCGGCTTGTTTCCGAGAGGCTTCATGGGAGCCGCGATCTTACCGAAGAAGTCTTTTTCAGCCTTACCGGCGAAATCGCCCGTCTTCATGAAGTTCTTCACCAGACGATCCTCCAGACTGTGGTAAGTTATGACGGCGAGACGTCCGCCCGGTTTCAGCACCTGAAGTGCACCTTGCAGCAGGTCCTTCAAAGCACCCATCTCATCGTTGACCTCGATACGGAGAGCTTGGAAAATCTGGGCAAGTTCCTTCTTTTCCTTGCGCATATCAATGTGAGGTTTCACTGCCTCTATAAGCTGCCCGATGGTCGAGAACGGTGCTGCGCTCCGCGCCTTGACGATCGAACGGGCCACAGCGCGGCTCTGCTTCAGTTCGCCGTAGATGTAGAGTATATCGGCGATCTTCTCTTCAGGAAGAGTGTTGAGCAGGTCGGCAGCCGAGCGGGACGACTGACGGTTCATGCGCATGTCCAGCGGGCCGTCGAAACGGAAAGAGAAGCCGCGCTCGGTATCATCGAAATGGTGGAACGACACACCGAGATCGGCCAGTACACCATCCACCCCATCGACATCATAGTAGCGCATGAAGTTGGTGATGAAACGGAAGTTGGAATAGACCATGGTGAACCTATCGTCGGCAGGGGCGCGCTTAACGGCGTCCTCATCCTGATCGAAAGAATAGAGATGGCCGCCGGCCGAAAGGTCAAGCCGCTCCATTATGGCACGCGAATGACCGCCTCCGCCAAAAGTGGCATCGACATAAATACCGCCGGGACGCACATCAAGTGCCTCGATTGTCTCAGGCAACAAGGCGGGAATATGGTAAACTTCTTCTGGCATATCAATAGACAGGTTGCTATACTGCATTTAGAGGGTGTAAAATTACAAAAATTTGCAAAACTAAACAGCATAAAAACGCCACTTTTTTTATTAAATTATCAAAATCTATGCAATAAGCTGATTCACAACACATCCATGTATTTACAAATGCAAACCACACTCCTGTGCCGACACCCCTGCCTGAGCGCGTCAGGAGTGTGTTATAACCGTCTGTCCGAGGTCAGGATAGCCCATCCGGACACCATAAACCCGCAAAATTATCCTGTGCAAAAGCAATATTAAATTACCGAATACGTTAATAATTAATATGCTATGACGATATGCAAGACAAGACTATAGTATTTGCCACAAACAATCAACATAAACTTGAAGAAATCCGCCGGATAGTCGGTGGAAAGTTCCGCATACTTTCATTAAAAGAGATTGGCTGTGAAGAGGATATTCCTGAGACGGCCGATACGCTTGAAGGAAACGCACTCATGAAGGCCCGCTACGTGAAGGAGCATTACGGCTATGACTGTTTCGCCGATGATACGGGCCTTATGGTCGATGCGCTCGACGGCGCACCCGGAGTGTATTCGGCGCGCTATGCCGGTCCGGGTCACGACAGTGCCGCAAACATGGCTCTGCTTCTGAAAAATCTTGAAGGAATTACCGCGCGAAGTGCCCGTTTCGTCACCGTCATCGCCCTCATCCTCAATGGCCGTGAGCTGACATTTGAAGGCAAGGTGGAAGGTGAGATCCTCAACGAAGCACACGGATCGGCAGGCTTCGGATATGACCCCGTGTTCAAACCCGTCGAAAGCACAGTAAGCTTCGCCGAAATGACCCCGGATACCAAGAATGCCATCAGTCACCGCGGACGCGCTACGGCCAAGCTAATGGACTATCTTCTTGAAGCTTAACCGCGCGAGCACGCATCCGTCCCCAAATCCATGAAGTAACTCTCCAAAACCAGTCAAAAATCCACGCAATGCTACGAAAACTGACACTTCTTATCCTCGTTTTAATCCCGTTCGCTCTCTCCGCGCAGCTTGCTACCGGTAGCTGGAAAAATTATCTGGCTTTCGGAAAAACCGACCGTATAATCGAGACACCGCAGTTCGTATATGTGGCCACTGCCGGTGCTCTCCATTCCTACGATAAGGTCAACGACGAGTCACGCGCCTACTATCCCGGCACAGACCTTAGCGGCGACTGTGTCAAGGACATATATTACAATTTCGACAAAGGCTATCTCGTCGTGGTCTATGAGGACGGAAATATGGACGTGATTCCGGACGATGGCGAGCGTATATCCCTTCCCGATATACGCGATGCTAACGTAAGCAAGACCAAAACCATAAACGATGTCAAATTTGACGACGGTCTCATATATGTAGCTACTACATTCGGACTCGTGATCTACGACGACACCAATTTCGAGGTCAAGGAGTCAGGCATGTACCCCGACGAACTCCTTGTGGTCGATCTCACCGGCGATAATATCATCATTATCGCATGGCCCGGAGAGTGGACCTACAATATTTACTGCGCACCTAAGAACGGCCGACACAACAATATCGAAAAGTTCACCCGCATAGGGGCTGTGCCGTATCAGCCGGCCGATATGGTAAGGACAGGTGTCGATGCTGAGAATAAGCAATATCACTTCACCATCCGCTCCACATCAAAACGAATATACCACCTGACAATCTCCGACGTAACCAGACGCGTGGATATCACGACTACTGATATCACCGACGCTACGAGCCTTTCGGCAGCAGATGACGGAGCGTGGTTCTTAAGGCCCAACGCCCTCTACCATGTCTCTCCACCCTCAGGCATGACCGTTGCGGCCTCACTGCCTGAACCACTGCAGGGCAATGCCATAGCGACTCTTTCCGGAACGGAATCGCTGTGGGCTGCCGATGAGAAAGGGCTCGGCCATTACAGCCTGAGCCCGGAGGGCACGCTCACGGTGTTGCGCGACAAGTACCGTCCAGCTGATGCCACGACATTCTCCGATGTGGCCATGCTCTCGCCCCTTTCCGATAATCGCGGCTTCCTCCTGTCGAACCGCGGACTCCGCAAAAACAAGGCCGGCGGTGCCGACGAAGGCTATACAACCATCTTTACTGGAAACCGTTATGAAAACGGCAGTATCACTGATATTCCGGCCAACAAAGGCTTTACTATTGATTCATGGGCTTCTAATGACCTTTGCAAGAACCTTGGTGATCATGCCTTTTCTCCGACCTTCTTCATCGAAGATCCCGATGACCACTCTTTGTTTTACGTTGGATCCGGAGGTGAAGGGATATATGTAATAAAAGATGGTCAACAAATTTGTAAATTCAATAGTGAAAATTCGCCTATTACCTACATGTCTAACTGGTCCTACAGCGTATGTTCCGGTACCATTGATTCAAAAGGCAATCTGCTTGCGGGAGTCTATACTAACGATGCATCAAAATCGCCCCTTGTAGTCCTACCCGCTGACAAACGCCGTAAAGATCCAACGACAGTGACACGTGAGGACTGGGTGACTCTTGATTTCGGAAACAATATAAAGGAGAGGGATCTGACTTTTCATCTCTGTCGCAAGCTCCCGATAATCTTCCTTTTTGATTCCCAGTACCGTCACGGTCTTACAGTTCTGCACTATGGAAGCTCCATAACCGACCCTTCGGACGACAGTCATGTGCAACTATCCGTCCTCTATGATCAGGACGGTAAAACCTTCACACCTGACTATCTTACTTGTTTCGCAGAGGACAGCCGTGGCCGGGTGTGGGTCGGAACGACAAGCGGCATAATGGAAATCACGTCGCCAGCAAATGTCTTTTCCTCCGACTTCCGCATAAATCGCCTGAAAGTCCCACGCAACGATGGCACTAACCTTGCCGACTATCTGCTCGAAACAGAGACGATCTACGCGATAGCTGTCGATGCGGCCGACCGTAAATGGATCGGAACGGCCGAATCCGGTCTCTATCTCGTAAGTCCCAACGGTGATGAGATTCTTGCCAACTTCAACACGTCCAACTCTCCTCTCGCCACCAATTGTATCTCTGACATATTCGTTGATCCAAACTCCAATTCGGTGTTCATCGCCACGCTCAGCGGACTATATGAATACTCATCGTCAGCCTCTCCCGCGAAACCGGATTATTCCGATGTGATAGCTTATCCCAATCCCGTCACCCCGGACTATACCGGCCTCATCACCATACGCGGCCTCATGGAATCCTCCCTCATCAAGATCATGGATGCCGGTATGCACCTTGTATATCAGACCAAATCCGATGCAGGCATGGCCACATGGGATGGATGTGACCTCAACGGCTCACGTGTAAGGAGTGGCATCTATTATGTCCTCGCCTCGACGTCGGACGACACCTCATCGCAAGGAGATGTAGTGGCTAAGATCCTCGTGGTGAACTAAACCAGCCGGAGTATGGTTGAATCTAAAGTATGTCTTGAAAAGCTCATCAGATCTAATAAGTGCTGTCCCCGCTTCCTGACTCTGGAATGCCGGGGAGAGCAACATTCTAAAAATACAGACGTTTTTTACTAAAATATGAAAACTCTTAAATACACAGACGAAACTGACCGCAGTTATGGTGCTACCGGCATGGCTATCGGCCTGATGGTATTTGACGGCGAGGATATGCTCGCATCCATAACTCTCGACGGTGACCCGAACGATATGGTTGCAATGTCACCCGACTTCTACTTCGCAGGTAATCCAGGCGTATCTGCAAAAACCGCATGGAATCAGATCCTCAAGAACTATAATATCGGTCTCGGCATGCTCATGGGCAATCTTCTTTGCCGCCATATCGTCAACCGTCAGCAGGCTTTACCGCAGGAATTCCACGATTTCCTCCACGATCTTGCCGTTGAAGAGGGACATGAATCATGCTCCCTTGAAGATGACGAGATTGACCGTCTGTTCAATAAGAACATTTCATATCTCAACCGTGTCTTCAGCCATCGCGGAGTGCAGTCCGTGGCTCACGACTTCGCTACTACTCTCCAGCAACGCCGCACCCTTTCCCGCCTCGATGTCCTCGAACTCCTCGATGCATTACGGATGTTGTGATGACCGGGGGAGGTTATAGCCTCAAACCGTCATATTCAATATCCACGTTTCTGTAATTTTACCAATCATTTGCTATGCTGACTCAAGTACTACATTTCGCTCCTTACCTCAAATCAGTGGTGTGGGGAGGGGAACGTATTGCTCTTTTCAAAGGTATTGATACCGACATAACCTCCATCGGCGAAAGCTGGGAAATCTCCGCTATTCCCGGGCACATCTCCGTGGTTGATCGAGGACCTTATAAAGGAAAAACCATAACAGAATTAATCCGTGAGTTCGGTCCGGAACTTGTCGGGCAGGATATTTATGAGCGTTTCGGCGAAAACTTTCCACTCCTCATAAAAATCATTGATGCCCGTGACGATCTGTCCGTTCAGGTGCATCCGGACGATATTCTTGCGATGAAGCGTCATAGCTGCTACGGTAAGACGGAAATGTGGTATATAATTGATACCAAACCGAATACAAAGATACATATAGGCCTAAAAAAACCTATCACTCCAGATGAGTACGAACGTCGTGTGGCTGATCACAGCATAATGGATGTCATCAATTCATATAACTCTATTGCAGGTGATACCTACTTTCTACCGGCCGGTTGCATCCACACAATCGGCGCAGGTAATCTTCTCGCTGAAATTCAGCAGACAAGCGACATCACATACCGCATATACGACTACGGCCGTCTTGATAAGGATGGAAACACGCGCCAGCTCCACACTGAAGAGGCGCGTGACGCCATCGATTACACCGTTAATCAGATCCATAAATTACAACCTAAAGGCTCCTTGCTTGCTGATTGTCCATATTTCGTCGTCACTCAACACAATGTCGGGAAAGAAGTGATACGGCTTCCCCGTACGCGGGAGTCATTCACCATTGTAATGTGCCTTGACGGACAGGCACTGCTCACTTGCTCTACAAAAGAGAATAATCCCGACGACTCACAGAGCATACACATCGTCCGCGGTGAAACCCTCCTATTCCCTGCCACCCTGCGACATATAACAGCAACCGGTGAAGCGAATATCCTTTCGGTCCAAGCATAAACAGTTATAGAAGACACTGCTGATACTCTAATTATACCGCTGGGATTTCCTCCGAAGGAAAGGTAGGCATATTGTAAAATGACAGATAACCGACAGAATAATCGTGGACATAACCACTACCGCAAATGAAATATATGTTGGTAATCCGTTTATCCCTGTAAAAATCAATAGTTGAATAAGCGGGAAATGAAAGAGATACATCTCATAGGATACATTATGTCTATGCCGCAATATGTCTGGCGTGCTTTTTATCAGCGACACGGCCAATACTAAGATACTTACCGCAACCGGTGATATAAAAATATTTCCATACGGGATATAACCTACAGAAACAAACAAGAGTAAGCCTATCAAGAACATTTTAACAAGATGTGCTTGAAATTCATATTTGTAGAAATAAATAAGTACTCCTGTATAAAAATACGCTAATTGTCCGCAAAATTGTCTCGAAAGAATTTCAAGTAACCCGATGCCTGTATGGTCATATAGCGAAATCAATATCCAACGATATAATACAGAAGAGACTATAATAACCATTACTGTTTTCTGCCTATTCAATCCGAACCGATTGATTACCCATATTACAATTGGAACCGATAGATACAGACTCCACTCAACCTTCATTGTCCACAATGATCCATTCACAGCTGGCAACACGTATTCATCCCCGACAAATACCCCCGGCAAATCAGGATGCAACCAATTAAGGAAACTGATATTAGCTCCTAAATATTGCCAAAAGCCAAGTACGCTGAAATATTTACTCAGGGGTAAGGTACTCGCAAACGCCAACCCTAAAGCACACAGAATTACAATAAAAAAATATGGTGGTAAAATTCGTCGTGCCCTATCCGCACAGTATTTTCTAAAGCTTTTACTTTTCTCATAAGAGCCATAGACAAGGAAACCACTAAGTGCGAAAAAAGCCCCCACGCAATCAAACGATGAAATAAAATACCAAACAGAGTGTCCCGCAAGTTCATTATAATGTGCTATAAAAACACCAAATGCTAACACATAGCGCATCAGATCCATGTTTGGGTAATACCCTCCTCTTATAATCTTTTGGGACGTCAACATATTATGAAACCTCGTGTGTTATCAGCAAATTTAATTAATCTAATCTTAATAGAATGTAAGTATAAAAAGTAACAGCCTTCAATAAGCTTGAGGGCTGTTACTTTTTTGCACGTTGACTTAGTGTTTGTCAAATAGTTACGATTACCAGATCACGATGCGCTCTGATTCGGGGCGGAACATGGGCTGACCTTCGGTGATGTTGAATGCCTCAAAGAAGGGAGCGATGTTACGGAGAGTGACATTCACACGGTTGCGGCCGAGCGAGTGGACGTCGCCGGTAGTGAGTGAGCGGATCTCCTCGTCACGGATATTGTTTGCCCAGAGATTAGCGTAGTTCATGTAGAACACCTGTTCGGGGGTAAAACCGTCGATCATGGCTTCGGGTGACTTCACATCAACACCCTTCTTCTGCTGAGCGTCAAGGAATGCAGTCATAGCCACGCGCAGACCACCTTGGTCAGCGATATTCTCGCCGAGAGTGTATTGGCCGTTAGCATGAACGCCGGGGAGCACCTCGACCTCGTCGAACTGTGCGATCAGACCCTTTGTCTTTTCCTCGAAAGCTTTGGCGTCAGCATCGGTCCACCAGTTGGTCATGTTACCGTTGGCGTCGAAGTTACGGCCCTGATCGTCAAATCCGTGAGTCATTTCATGACCGATCACGACACCGATACCACCGTAGTTCTCTGCGTCGGAAGCATTCGGATCAAAGAAGGGAGCCTGAAGGATAGCTGCAGGGAACACGATCTCGTTTGCCAGAGGATTGTAGTAAGCATTGACAGTCTGAGGAGTCATACCCCATTCGGTACGATCCACGGGCTTGCCCCACTTAGAATAAGTATCCTTCTGATGCCACATGTTCACGTTGTGCATATTCTCGTAATAGCTGAGCTTGGGATCGATCTCCATTGAAGAGTAGTCCTTCCACTTGTCGGGATAGCCGATCTTTACAGTGAAGGCGGCAAGTTTCTCCTGTGCGCGCATCTTGGTAGAGTCGCTCATCCAGTCGAGGTTTTCGATATGCTTGCCGAGAGCGGTGCGGAGATTCTCCACGAGACCGAGCATGTACTCCTTCGAGCTTGCAGGGAAATATTTCTCGACATAGAGCTCGCCGACAGCCTCACCGAGAGCACCTTCGGTTGCGTCAAGCGCACGCTTCCAGAGCGGACGGAGTTCCTGAACACCGCTCATCACCTTGGAGAACTCGAAGTTGGCGTTGGTGAAGTTATCGCTGAGCTTCGATGAAGCCTGACTCACGTATTTCCAGAGATAGTAGTCCTTGATCTCGCGATCCGAAAGCGAAGCCATGAGCTTGTCGGCCTGTGCTACGCTCTTGAGCTCGGTCACGATGACGGTGTCGGGCGACTCGATACCCATAGTCTCGATGAAGAAGCGATCCCAGTTGACGGCGGGATACATCTCCTTGAGCTGGGCGAATGTGCGGGGATTGTACATGCGGGGGATGTCGCGGCTCTCCTCACGAGTAAAGGCTGAATCAGCGAGAGCTGTCTCGATCTTCATGACATTGCTCACGATGCGCTGTGCGTCGGACTCCGAATAGCCGGCATTCTTCATCTGATCAGCAATCAGCTTCTTGTAGGCGTTGCGGACGGTGGTGTTGCGCTCGTCGTTGAGCAGATAGTAGTCACGGTCACCGAGACCCATGCCGCCGCCTGACACGTACATCGCATAAACGGTAGAGTTGGAGAGATCCTCCATAGGACCTGCACCGAAGAAGGGGCTTGCATAATTGCCGTGCATCCAGAGGAAGAGATCCTCCATACCTTCGTGGGGAGTCTCCTCGATTTTCTTCAGGTCAGCGAGGATAGGCTGCGCACCTTCGGCGTTACGGCGTGCGGTATCCATTGCCTGCGAATAGACGGTCCATACCTTGTGAGCCACCGTGCCCTCTTTAGGATCGGAAGCACCGAGATTCTGGATAAGACTGCGGACACGCTCCTCGGATGAATCGTTGAGGATGTTAAACTGTCCGTAGCGGGCATGTTCGGCAGTGAGGGGGTGAGCCTCCATCCAGCCCTTGTTCACATGGGTGTAGAAATCAGAACCCGGAGCGACGGTAGTGTCCATGTAAGCCACGTTAAGACTGGCGAGATGCTCGGTCTTGTTCTGCTTACATCCGGTAACGGCAACTGTCAGTGTCATGGCAACTGCTGCGATTGGAAGTAATTTCATGTTAAAAGTGATATGATTTGTAAAGTTTGTGTCTATTATTCACCTGCATATAAAGCGAGTGCAAAGTTACGCAAAAGTGTCGGGACTTCCGGCATGAACACCCGCTAAAAACACGCCTACCCCTCGCCCTTACTTACATTTTGAAATAGTATTTCGCCATCACCCGCACCTTATAGTCATTCATATTCTCCTTTCCGCCTTTGAAAACGGGTATAAGGCCGAAGAAACCTACGATATCGACCTCAAGTTCATCATAGATGATCCCGGCTCCGATTCCCAAGGAAACATTGAAGCGGCGGGGCGAACTGAACCTGTCGCCGGAATAGCTCTTATGATCAATATGATTGCTGAAACAACATGAAAACTCAGCCCCGCCTACAGGAGTCAGGCCCATATTGTCGGTGAGATCAAAACGATATCCTGCAAGTAACGGCATCGACACCGACATATGCCAAATGGACATATCATCCCCATCATCACCCGTCGCAATCCGCTTGTCGTCATAACTGAACAGGACAGAAGGCTCAAGCACCCAGCCCTGATGCAGATTGATGCGTACGGCAGCTCCGATACCTCCACCGTAGTCCAGTTTCAGATCATTGCCATATTTGGCAACTCCCATAGGCATATTTATGTCAAACGCACCCATGACAGCCCAATCTACTGTCGGAACAGTACTTGTCTGAGGTGTCTCTGCCTGTGCAAAGAAAGCCAATGGCAATAGGAATAAAATATACTTTAGCCTGTTCATTGCACTCTGGTCTTCTCCGCCCAATAGGCAGTGCTATATGCTGCTGTGCTCAATCCGGAATATATTATCAATTTTTGATTATCCGACAAAGAAGCATCTTCTTCAATAAAACCAATCTCAGGCATTACCTCCTGATTCAGCAGTGAGGGTAGCGAGAATGTCGCGCAGTTCCTCCTCGGTGGTGGTGAGGCGCGAACGGCATGCCTTGAGAAGCTCCGTGGCACGACGGGTATAGGCCGTGAGATGGTCGATGTCGCAGTTGTCGCTCTGCATCATCCTCAGAATATTTTCAAGCTCACTCACGCTTTGCGCGTAAGTGAGCTCATTGATAGGTTTGAATTCAGTCATGGAGAGTATGTTACGGAATTAAATTACTTAACAGTCCAACCCCCGCATCAGGCTTTGAGAGCCGGGTGGCTTTCGATAGCGTTGACTATGTTGGTGAAGATCTCATCCACATGACCTGATCCGTGGATGGGGGTATATTTTCCTTCGTTTGAATAGTATTCACGCAAAGGCGAGGTGGTGTCGTGATACACTTTCAGGCGGCGTCCGATAGTTTCTGGGTTATCGTCCGAACGTCCGCTATCGACACCGCGCTTCACGAGGCGTTCCATAAGCTCCTCATCGGCCACTTCAAGACCGATCACTGAGTGAACCTCCTCACCGCGCTGTTCGAGCATCTTCTTCAGAGCCTCGGCCTGAGGAATTGTGCGGGGAAAACCGTCGAAGATGAAACCGTTGGACTGCGGACGCAGACGATCCACTTCCTGTGCGAGGATATCGACCATCAGGTCATCAGGGATGAGCTGGCCTTTGGATATGTAGCTGTCAGCTATTTTGCCGAGTTCTGTTCCTGCGGCGATCTGCGAGCGGAGCACATCTCCTGTCGAGATATGCGTGAAACCATAACGGTCGATAAGTTTTTGGCTTTGGGTGCCCTTACCGCTTCCGGGAGCACCGAAAATTACAAGATTAAACATTCTTTTCCTTAATTAATACCTTTTGTTTGATTGACCATGCAGATGTCGGGCCTGTAATCCTACATCCCGCCACTCATGATTCTGACGTCACTGTGTTTGATTCTTATACCGTAATTTATGATTGTTCCTCATCGAGGATATATATATCGTTCAGGTTGCGGGCCAGACCGTCGATGTCGAGTCCATAACCGATGATAAATTTTTTCGGGATCTCAAAACCGACGTAATCAGGCTTCAGTTCAGGATGCTGCAGCGCATCAGGCTTGAAAAGAAGAGTGGCTATGCGTATCGAAGCCGGTTTCTTCGCCTCAAGATCCGCGAGAAGCTTCACCATAGTGTTTCCGGTATCTATGATGTCCTCTACAAGTATGATGTCACGTCCTTCCAGATTCTCACCCAGACCCATCACCTCTTTCACGACACCGGTGGAACCGGTCCCTTCGTAACTCTTCAGCCGTATGAATGTAAGCTCGGCATCGATATCCTCACATGCACGGAACAGATCGACCGCAAAGGGAGCAGCACCGTTGAGCACACACACAAACAACGGATTACGGCCGGCATATTCCGACGTAATCGAGTCTGCAATACCGGATATCCGTTCCGAGATCTGTGTATTCGAAATGAAGGGGCGGAAATTCATCCCCTGATAGCATTTACGTTTCATGGTTACGAACAAAAAAATTTCGCGCAAAGTTACGCAAAATTCCCGATAATCCCACGATTTTTAATCCTTACGTTCAAAATGAACATAATTTTCAGCTTCCGTCTCAACTTTTCAGCCACTGACGTTGTTAATAATTACAAAATCAGATTTCAACGTCAATCATCAAAACAACTATTATTATGAGAGATAGAAAAAGCAAATCAGGCACTTCACTTTGGGTTGCCATCGGAGCGGTAGTCCTTATCATACTCCTCATCGTGTGGCTCACCATCGCGGATTTCTTCGGTGACACAGACGTAGCAGCGTTAATCACACCTTTCTGCTGATCAGCCGTAGCTATACCCCCCTTTCCTTTTTAGAGAATTTCTTACAGCCATACATAAATAAAAAAACACACTCCGGAGACCCATCCGTCAGGATGAGACATTTCTCCGAAAAAAATTAAAAGAGCCATCCGAGCTTACTCACCTCACGGTGATAGGGCTGATGGCTCTTTTTGTGTCCGGGCGATGGAGTTGGGGGACGCCCGGACGGGCGGGTATTCAATATCTTTACGCCTTCTTCACTACGCGACGCTCCTTGATACGGGCCTTCTTGCCTGTAAGACCGCGGAGGTAGTAAAGTTTTGCGCGACGTACCTTACCATACTTGTTGATGGTGATTGAGTCGATGAAGGGTGACTCAATGGGGAAGATACGCTCTACGCCGATGTTGTCAGAAATTTTGCGTACAGTGAAACGACGCTTGTCGCCGTCACCTGAGATGCGGATTACCACACCACGATACTGCTGGATACGCTCTTTGTTACCTTCCTTGATACGGTAAGCAACTGTGATAGTGTCACCGGGCTGGAAGTCGGGATGCTGCTTGCCTGTTGCAAAAGCTTCCTCAGCAACTTTAATTAAGTCCATTTTTCTATTCGAATATTAAAAATGTTAACACTAATCGCAATATTCGCAGGCTGCATGTCCTGCCAGAGATTACGAAATCGGCTGCAAAGGTACGCAAAATCAAGTGAAATCCAAAACTTTGACAAAATTTTTTCGCATGGGAAATTTGGTTGACCGCAGATCAATATTTCCGGGGAGCACAGCCCCTGCAATCGGGCATATATTTATTTTTCTCCAATCCCCTTTTCAATCCCTAAATATTTCGGTTCACACATCATGAATTTCGATATTTTTAATTAACTTTGCAAAAAATCAATAAAATTAGTTGCAAGAATGCTATAAGTTAATACTCAACCATGAAATTTTACTTTACAATCATAGCATTAGTCTTAAGTCTGTCTATCCGTGGAGCGATACATCTTAATCTGAATGGAGGACACCGCATTGTCGTCGAGTCTTCAGATTCTCTCGATGTGACCGGCACGATCCTCTCATTTTCCGTCTCCGACGGTTCGTTGCCACCTGAAACCGCTACGTCAATCGGCAGCGAAATACTCCTTAACTCCGAATTAAAGGGATATATCGAAAATCCACGTTATTATTTTGATAATCCTGACGCACAGACTGACAGCGATCTCGATCTCCTCATGATGACGCAGGGCTGGCGCAGATATGAGAGTGCCGACATTACATCCGGGGCTTTGCCGAAGTTCGAATTTCCGATCGAGCAGTTCCAGAACATCAGCGGTCATGTCGAGCACTCATTCAACAAGCACCCCAAAGGGATGAAAGTAGCCTTGTTCCTGCCCACTACACTCGAAATGGCCGAAATCGAACTCGGCGACAGCAGCCGCTTCAACATTTCCCTTGACTTCGTCGATGGGACACCGTTCACCCTCGAAGCGCAGACCAAGAGCGGAGGAGTGAGGACAACATCGATTCATATTGACGATCCACGGCTACCGAGAGTGTCAGCCCTGAAAGACTTTGAGGGTCACAGCGATCAGGATAGCAGCCGGGTGCAGACATTCGCCGATTTCACCCGCAAGCAACCGCGTGCTGTGTCACTACTTGATACCCAGACGCTTGACGAAGTAAGCGTCACCGCCCGCAAAAACGGGAAGTGGACCAACCGTAGTAAAGCTGAACCCTTCCGGGGCTATCAGGAGGGCGATGAGAAGATCAGCCGGTTTCCGACCATGGAATCCATGCTGCGCAGCCTCACCGTACCTCTCCGCCACTCCCAGAGTTACGGCGGAGCTCTCCCCGAACCGCGATTCGGCGAATATGTGATGAACACGTTCATTCCAACCCCCGTCTTTATCGACGGCTTCCGCTGTGAGCAGAGCGAGGTGTTCACCCTGAACCCCCAAAATATAAATTCAATCGAATATTTCAAACGCGGCGACTCCAGTGTTGCCTCCTACGCTATGGAAGTGCTTCATAGCGGTCTCCTGCTCATCACGACAAAATATGGCAACGAGGGCGGAAGGACTCCCCAACCGTCATGGACCAACATCACCCCTCTCGGCTACCGTCCCCCAGTCCAATTCTACGTTCCTAAATATCCCGCTCCCGACGATCAATCCCCCGCGACACCCGATTACCGCGCCACCCTCTACTGGAATCCGGCCCTGCGCCTCGACTCTGAAAGCCCCACTCAGATCGACATCTATAATCCGACCTCGCTCAAGAGCCTCAATCTCACTGTCCAAGGTATTACACCCGACGGTAAAATCATCGACATCACCAAAAACGTTCAGCTCCCATGATCCGACCAGCAATGATTGCCATGATGAAGGCCATACTGCTGAGTCTGGCAGTAGCAGCCCTTTCCGCGGCTACTGCCTCAGCAAGCGAGCCACTGTCGGCCGACAGCCTGACGGCCGCTTTCTTGGACTACTATGCCAAAGTACCTCAGGAAAAGATCTATGTCCACACGGACAGAGGCGACTATGCCGCCGGCGACAGCATCTGGTTCCGCATCTTCGTTGTCGATGCAGCCTCCAATAAATTAAGCGACAGATCCAAGTTCGCCTATCTCGAACTGATCGACAATACCGCCGACACACTGGTGACCCGCATAAAGATCAAAGCCGACAGCGCAGGAATATTCGCCAACGCGATGCCGCTCTCCCCACGCATGAAAAGCGGCTCATACACCTTGGCAGCCTATACGCGCTGGATGCAGAACTTTGAGCAGGACCTATTCTTCAAAAAATCGGTGAACGTCGTGAATCCGGACGAGGGCATAGCGCAACCCGTCGTTAGATCACGCGTAGTCAACTCGATCGCTCTTGATGTGATGCCCGAAGGGGGTAACCTCCTCGCCGGACTCCCGCAGCGCATCGCCTACAAGGCCATAGCCGACGATGGCCGAGGGATAGACGTAAGGGTATGGCTGCTAAATGCCGCAGGCGACGTGATAAGCGAATCCGCGTCACAGCACCTCGGCATGGGTTATCTGTGGGTTACTGCCGACGCGAGTGAGGAGCTTTGGCTGGAAGCCTCGACAGCCGATGGT
Organism: Duncaniella sp.; assembly: GCF_029056165.1. Lineage (NCBI taxonomy): Bacteria > Pseudomonadati > Bacteroidota > Bacteroidia > Bacteroidales > Muribaculaceae > Duncaniella > Duncaniella sp. The sequence goes on from NZ_JAIDBW010000062.1 coordinate 34,611, forward strand.
CTTTCATGCCGCACGAAACTTCCAGAACCACAGACACATGGGGCCACCCTATCAGTGAACCAGCGCATGGGGACTGTGCTCATACAGCCATGCGTCACCCCCTCCATCGACATTAACCGACTGGCACTGGTAGTCGCCGGTTCAGGAAACCTGCTGGCCAAGGAGCTGACAGACCTCTCCCCGATAAGGATATCATCGCACAGCCTTAAACCGGGAGTGATAAATATCGCACTTATCGACCGCTCGTCCAATCAGCCTCTCGCCGAACGCCTTATATTCGTCAGGGATACAGATCTCGTTGACATGAAAGCTACCGTAGCCAAAAGTAAATAATTGAATTTTGATGTGATTTCATACCCCTTTTCACACATATAAGCGTTATACTTATGTTAACGAAAATTCACATAAGGTATTAATTATACAATAATATTCTTGAAGCCCTTTCTATAACTTATCATTTTTTTCATATTAATTTTCTTCCAAAATGAGCTCAAAATCTTATTGTGGCATTCGGAGAATTATTCTAATTCTTTTGGTAATGGTATGCGTACCCACAATTAATGCCGGATATTTTTCAAAATCCTTCATGAAAGCGTTTTCCGCTAAAATGTATCTTAACGCTCAAAAGAAGTGTATGAATTTTTCAATAACACATCATCAACTTGAAAAAGAATATAACCTACTTATTTTACAAGAGAATCCGGATAAGCAAAAAATCTTGGATATTTCATACAAACTTTGGGCATATAAAGATAGTGTTGAATCAGGTAAGAATAACGTTGAATTTTGGGAGAGGGTCTATCAGTCTTATAACGATGAAAATACTACTGCTGATACCCCACCTCTCACTAACACACGTAAAAGCATAGAATCTACAACCAAGAATGATAACATAATATTCAATGAGAAAACGATCAGATGTTTTAAATGTGCAGGAACAGGAAAATGCTTTATGTGTCATGGTAAAGGTTTTATCCCCTTTTCTAATGGAGAGATTTGTTATTGTTTGGGACTAGGAACATGCAGCTCTTGTAATGGTAAAGGATCTATAACAATTATACAAACTTTGGATAAGACTACTGGATATTATACCTCGGTAACATCAGACGGATTTGCAACAAATGGATTTGCCAATGGTTCTAATTCCACCACTTCCAAATACGATTCTCCATCCTATGATTCATCCAGTTATATGGAAATGTATCGTTCATTTGAACGAAATGCTGAATCAATTTATAACTCTATTACCATAAAAATTAATAATCGAGGTGATCGTATTAGTGACGTTTCAAACTGGAATCATTCTTCATCATATTCTACAATGGCACAAGAATATGTCCGTATTCAATTCGATATGAAACGGCTCAGAGCCGAGGCTTTAAAAGAGGGTATTAGAATTAGCCCATCCATCTGGGAAACAAAAACTATACGTTATTAGCTCATCTTACTACTAAATAACGCATAATAAGGTAATTAGAGATTATGGATTTCATTCTTTCAATCTTAATTTAACATTTTATAAAAATATTAAATTCACTTCCCTTTTTGCCGTCACGATAAAAACGCTTAATTTTGTGGAAAACCTCCCCAATCACGCATCTTCAATGGGTACTTTTCATAAATTTAAAATTTCGGGACTCGTGACAGCCCTATGTGTGCTTGCCGTATCGTGTTCCGATAATCGTGGCTTGCGTGTCGCCCCTGACAATCCCGATATCCTCTACATGGGGCGCATCCTGTTTTCCGACTCACTGCCCCCGACCTTCACCTATCCCGGTACGACGGCCATGCTTAACTTCGAGGGATCATCAATCGAAATGTGTGCCTCGCCCGGAAGCGGACAGTTCATGGTCGAGATAGACTCACTCGCACCGTTCAAAATCAATTTCACCCCTTCCGATTCGGTGATCCTGCTGGCCGATTCGCTGTCGGAAGGCCCTCACTCCCTGCGCGTGGCTTACGCCATCGAGGGCTGGGAGAAGCATCCCGAATTTCACGGATTCATAATCGGTGGTGACAACGCCGCCCTCCTCCCCGCTCCCGAACGTCCTGAACTCCGGATCGAGTTCATCGGCAACTCCATCACCTGCGGTTACGGGACGGAGGCCGACAACGGAAGTGTCCGCTACAGCTACGACAATCAGAACCACACCCTGAGCTATGCCTATCTGACGGCCCGTGCGCTTGATGCCGACTTCAACGTCGTGGCGCGCTCCGGTATCGGAATGTACCGCAGCTACAACGGCCCTCGTGAGGGAACTCCCGATGAGCGCATGCCGGGTGAATATGACCGTACTCTCATCTACAATCCCGCACATTACTGGAATCATCTGTCGTTCCGTCCCGATATCATCTGCATAAATCTCGGCACTAACGACACGTCGCTCGGCAACTACGACATAGAAGCCTTCGAGCTTGCATATAAGAAATTCCTTGTCCATCTCCGCACCCTCCAGCCGCAGGCCAAGATCGTAATGCTCACCGGTCCGATGCTCCACGGAGAGGCCCTCAAAGATGTGACAGAAGTGCTCGACCGTCTGGCCGAAACCGATGACCACTATTACCGTTTCGACCTCTCGGAGCAGACAGGCGAACTCGGTTACGGTGCGGATCATCACCCATCGGCGGCACAGGCTGCCAGAAACGGTGAAGAGCTGACGGCCTATCTGCGCACGATAATTGATTGAATCAATATTACATACAGTACTCATACTCAGTGGACAACAACGATTTTAATAAACTGCTCACCGAACGCATCCTTATCCTCGACGGTGCGACAGGCACAATGATACAGTCCTATGGACTTACCGAAGCTGACTTCCGTGGCAAGCGTTTCGCCGACTGGAAGTGTGACCTTCGCGGTAACAACGATCTGCTTGTCCTGACGCGTCCCGATGTGATCATAGAAATAGCATCGCGCTACATAGATGCCGGAGCTGACATAATCTCGACAGACACGTTCAATGCCAACGCCATTTCAATGGCTGACTACGCAATGGAGAGCCTCGTCCCGGAAATCAACTGCGAGGCTGCACGTCTGCTCCGCGATCTGGCAGACCTGCGCACAGCCGAACTCGGTCGGCCCATATTAGTAGCCGGATCAATCGGCCCGACCAACAAGACTGCTTCGATGAGTCCCGATGTCAGCGATCCCGCACTCCGCGCCGTTACTTACGATGATCTCTATGCCGCCTACCACGAACAGGTGGCCGCATTGATCGATGGTGGAGTGGATCTGCTGCTTTTCGAAACAGTTTTCGATACCCTGAACCTCAAAGCCGGACTTGATGCCGCACGTCACGCCATCAGAGAGGCCGGACGCGACTGTCCGATTATGGTGTCTGTGACCATATCAGGGCCTGACGGACGGACATTCTCAGGTCAGACACTCAAAGCATTCCTCGCCTCAATCGGTCATGCGGACATAGCGACCGTAGGCATCAACTGCTCGTTTGGAGCGGCCGACATGCTCCCTCATGTCGCGGAGCTCTCACGTATGGCCCCCTATCCCGTCAGCTGTCATCCGAATGCGGGTCTCCCCAACGCAATGGGCGAATATGATGAGACTCCGGAGACAATGGCCATACATCTGCGCGAGTATTTCTCACAAGGACTTCTCAATATCGCAGGCGGCTGCTGCGGCACGACTCCCGAACATATAGCCGCGCTCTCGGCTGAAGCACGCAGGTTCAAACCGCGTGCTGTCCCTGCCGTCACTCCCGCCCTCCGTCTTTCCGGACTCGAACCGCTGGAGATACTGCCCGAATCGCTTTTCGTGAACGTGGGCGAACGCTGCAACGTGGCCGGTTCACGTAAATTCCTCCGTCTAATTAAAGAGGGAAATATGGACGAGGCTCTCACCATAGCCCGGCGGCAAGTTGAGGATGGCGCGCAGATCATCGACATAAACATGGATGACGGAATGATGGATGCACGCAAAGAGATCTGTGGCTTCCTCAACCTCATTTCTTCCGAGCCTGACATAGCGCGTGTCCCCGTGATGATCGACTCATCGAAATGGGATGTCATCGAAGCCGCCCTCAAATGTGTCCAAGGCAAACCGATAGTCAATTCCATATCCCTGAAGGAGGGTGAGGAGATGTTCCTCTCCCGTGCCCGGCGCATTATGGAGCTTGGGGCAGCCGTGGTGGTGATGGCCTTCGATGAAGATGGTCAGGCCGATACATTCGAGCGTAAGATTGAAGTCTGCACGCGCGCTTACCGACTGTTGACCGACCGACTCGGATTCAATCCTGAAGATATTATATTCGACCCCAATATCCTCGCTATAGCCACCGGAATGAAGGAACATGACCGCTATGGGCTTGATTTCATCCGTGCTGTCCGTTGGATCAAGGAAAATCTACCCGGCGCGAAGGTAAGCGGCGGTGTCAGCAATCTCTCCTTCTCATTTCGCGGAAACAATTATCTGCGCGAAGCCATGCATGCCGTGTTCCTCTACCATGCCATAGAAGCAGGAATGGATATGGCGATCGTCAATCCATCCTCATCCGTGACATACGAGGATATCGACCCTGCCCTGCGGTCGCTGCTGGAAGACGTGGTGCTCTGCCGCCGTGAAGAGGCTGCGGAAGAACTCATCGAACATGCTCAGCAGATGCTGCGCGAAAAAGAGGCGGCCACCGTCAACCACGGAGCAGTCACAACACGCGAGGAAGAATGGCGTCATCTCCCGGTGGAGGAACGTCTTACCTACGCACTTGTGCGCGGTATCCATGATCATCTTGAGGCTGACCTGACGGAAGCTCTTGAGAAATATTCTGATCCGGTCGGTATAATCGATGGTCCTCTGATGGAGGGAATGAACCGTGTGGGACAGCTCTTCGGCGAAGGCAAGATGTTCCTGCCGCAGGTGGTGAAAACCGCACGCACGATGAAACGAGCCGTGGGTTTCCTCACTCCTGCTATTGAAGCCCGACGCAACTCGCGGGAAACGACAAAAGCGGGAAAGGTGATCTTCGCAACCGTCAAAGGAGATGTGCACGACATCGGTAAGAACATTGTCTCAATAGTACTTGCCTGTAACAACTACGAGGTGATAGACCTCGGTGTAATGGTACCGGCCGAAAAGATCGTGAGCACGGCAATCGCCGAAAAGCCCGATTTCGTATGTCTTTCGGGCCTCATAACCCCCTCGCTTGAAGAAATGGGTCATGTGGTGGAGCTTATGGGTAAGAACGATCTCGACATACCGGTAATGATCGGGGGTGCGACAACCTCGCGCATACATACCGCCGTGAAGATATCTCCCCGCTATTCCTCACCCGTCATCCATGTTCCGGATGCTTCGCAAAATCCACTGATTGCAGCCCGACTGCTCAACCCGGCGACACGCGACAGCTATATAGCAGCCTTGAAAGAGGAATATGCCGCTCTGCGTGAACGCGAACACAGCCGTTCGCTTCCCAAAATACCACTCGCAGAAGCACGGAAACGTTCAATCCGGTCTTCCCTATCACCACATACGCCTGTCCGACCTGCCGTCGAGGGGCGCAGTGTGCTCGAAATTCCTGTCAGAGAACTGCTGCCTTACATCAACTGGCGTTTCTTCTTCAACGCATGGAAGATTCCGGGCAACTTCTCATCCGTGACCATTCTTGGTGATTGCCCGGCCTGCCGTCAGGAATGGATCGAACGCCATACACCCGCCGATCCGGCTAAAGGACGCGAAGTGCTTCGTCTCTATGACGATGCCAAGGCTCTTCTGAGCGAACTCTGTAAGGAAAACTACTCCTGTAAAGCAGCCGTGAGTCTTAACGAGGCTCATGCCGATGGTGATGACATAGTGATAACTCTTCCCGGAAATAAGGATGGGGAAGTGCGCATACCGACCCTGCGCTCGCAGACACCGGCCCCCGATGCTCCGACCCGCGCTTTGGCCGACTATCTGGCCACCGACAACGACTATATCGGAGCGTTCACCGTGACGATCGACCTATCGGCGTTGCGCGGACGCTTTGAGGCCGAGGGGGATTCCTACCGGTCGCTTCTCGTCCAAAGTCTGGCACATCGTCTGGCAGAAGCCGGCTCGGAATATCTTCATGCCAAAGTACGGCGCGAACTGTGGGGCTATGCTACTGGTGAGGATCTCACGCCACACGAAATGTTTGCCGGACATTTCAGTGGTATCAGACCTGCCATCGGCTATCCATCACTGCCAGATCAGAAACTCACCCATACCATTGCCCCGCTCCTGAAATTCGAGGAAATAGGCATCGGTCTCACCGAAAACGGAGCTATGGAGCCGTCAGCGACAGTCTGCGGTCTTTACATAGCCCATCCGGAAGCCACATACTTCATGGTCGGATCTGTTGGTGATGATCAAGTAGCCGACTACGCCTCACGCCGCGGACTTACGGACGAGGAGGTGCGTAAACTATTAGCCCACAACTGATACAATACTCCATATCCTCCCTCTCTATACCATATACCTCATACCATATACTCAAAACTATGTTGATCAAAACCTACGGAGCTGCCGTTCAAGGCATCGATGCACTGATCATCACCATCGAGACGGTGGCGGAGAACGGCGTGCAGTTCTCACTCGTCGGGATGGCCGATACAGCCGTCAAAGAGAGTTATCAACGCGTCATATCCGCTATAAGCCAGTCTGGCTACAAATGGCCGCGCCGCAGGATTGTGGTCAATCTCTCACCCGCCGATGTCCGCAAGGAAGGAGCAGCCTACGACCTGCCGATAGCCTTGGGCATACTCGCCGCATGTGAGCAGATCACCCCCTCAATCCCGCTTGACTCCTTCATGATAATGGGTGAACTGTCACTTGACGGCTCTATCCTCCCCATAAAGGGTGCGTTGCCGATGGCCATAAAGGCGCGCGAGATGGGATTCAAAGGGATGATTGTCCCAGTGGCCAATGCTACGGAGGCTGCCGTCGTGAACAATCTTGAGGTGTATGGCATGGCCACTCTCCGCGAGGTCATTGATTTCGTGAGCGGACGCATAGCCCCAAGCCCTGTGATAGTCAATACACGCGAGGAATTTGCACGTGCATCCGCAGTGTTTGATTGCGATTTTTCAGAGGTGAAGGGTCAGGAACTTGTGAAGCGGGCTTTTGAGGTAGCATGTGCCGGCGGTCACAACATACTGCTTGTCGGTCCTCCCGGCGCAGGCAAATCAATGATGGCCAAGCGTCTGCCTACCATCCTCCCGCCGCTTACCCTTGCAGAAGCACTTGAAACTACTAAGATCCATTCCGTAGCCGGAAAACTACGCAGCGGTTCGCGCCTGATGACTACACGTCCATATCGCGCACCGCATCACACCATCTCACCCGTAGCCCTCGTCGGTGGCGGTGCCAATCCTGCGCCGGGCGAGATCTCACTCGCCCACAACGGAGTGCTGTTTCTCGATGAATTTCCGGAATTTTCACGTCAGGTGCTCGAAGTGATGCGCCAGCCTCTTGAGGACCGCCGTATCACCATAGCCCGTGCGAAATATACCATTGATTATCCCGCCGGCTTCATGCTCGTGGCTTCGATGAATCCTTGTCCCTGCGGTTACTACAATCATCCGACCAAGGAATGTATGTGTACGCAGGCGGCTGTGCAGAAGTATCTCAACCGTATCAGCGGCCCTCTGCTTGACCGCATAGACCTTCAGGTTGAAATCTATCCGGTGGCTTTCGATGAACTGTCATCTGCCCGCGAAGGGGAGAAGAGCGAGGTGATGAAGGCACGTGTGGTCCGCGCACGCGAGATCCAAGCATTACGCTTCGCGGCTGAAAGGGGTATTCACTGCAATGCCCAGATGAACTCACGCTTGCTACGAAGCCACGCAACCATTGACCGCGAGGGACTTGAAACATTGCGCGAAGCCATGACGCGTCTCGACATGAGCGCACGTGCATACGACCGCATACTTAAAGTCGCACGCACTATCGCGGATCTCGAACAGGCCACAATGCTTTTACAAAATTATCCTTCCTCTGCCGACGGTAAATCATCCACTCCCGCAGTGCCTCTCTCTGCAATGCAGGAGGCCGTCAACTCTCCTATACTCCCCCACCATCTCCACGAGGCTCTCTCATATCGCAACCTCGACCGTGGAAACTGGGGACGCACAGTCGATAAAATGCCGTTCTGACCCCCTCCCGCGTGCATCTACCGAATTTCCAACCGCAACTTAATATCCCACTACCCGTCAGAAAAATGTCGTATAAATCTCCAATCGATACCGAACAGCGTATTCCTTCTGGACAGGGATGGCTCGCGCTGTCGCCCATAATCGTGTTCCTGCTGCTCTATGTAGCGGTCTCGATCATCCTTGATGATTTCTATAAGATGCCTATTGCCGTCGCTCTTGTTGTCGCCTCCATGTGGGCGGTCGCTATCTACCGAAGCCGGCCGCTAATGGATCGCATAGAGACCTTCTCACGTGCCGCAGGACACTTCAATATCCTCTATATGATATGGGTGTTCATTCTTGCAGGAGCTTTTGCAAGCGTGGCCAAAGAAATCGGTGCGATCGACGCGACTGTCAATCTGACGCTACGCTTCTTTCCGCCTCAATTCGTAGTGCCTACCCTCTTTTTCGCTGCCTGTTTCATATCCTTGTCCGTAGGCACATCTGTCGGTACGGTTGTGGCTCTCACACCGCTTGCCATCGAGATTGCGCAAATGGTCGATGCCAACATAGCATTCTATGTTGCGGTGGTGCTCGGAGGAGCTTTTTTCGGAGACAATCTCTCGTTTATCTCCGACACCACAATCGCTGCCACGCGTTCGCAGGGGTGCAATATGGCTGACAAATTCAAAGCAAACCTATGGATAGCTCTTCCGGCTGCCATTATCACCCTCGGTGCTTATATTTTCATGGGTCAGGATACTCCTGCGATATCGCTGGCCAAGGAGAGTGACTATTTTCTCATTATCCCTTACATAGTCGTGCTTGCCACAGCCATTGCCGGCATCAATGTCACCATCGTACTTTCATTAGGCATATTCAGCGCGCTTGTGATGGGTATGATCAACGGTGTAAGTCTTATGGATATGGCCTCGTTCGCGGGGGTTGGTATCGACGGCATGGGCGACCTCATTATCATAACACTCCTTGCAGCCGGTATGCTGGGACTGATCAAGGCCGCCGGTGGCATACAGTTTCTGCTCCAAGGACTCACAGCCCGTATATCCGGACGACGTGGTGCACAAGCGATACTGGCCCTGCTCGTAGGGATAGTCAATCTCTGCACGGCCAACAACACGGTAGCCATCATAACCGTCGGGGGAATATCACGTGACATATCGGAGCGTTACGGTATCGATCCTCGCAAGAGTGCATCAATCCTCGATTCGGCTTCTTGTGTGGTGCAGTGTCTCATTCCCTACGGAGCCCAGACTTTGCTGGCTACATCGCTCGCCGGTATTTCACCGGCTGCGCCATTTCCCTATCTGTACTATCCTTGGGCTCTCGCAGGGATGATAATTCTTTCGATCGTTTTTCTTTTCCCGCGAAGGTTGAATTGAGAGGAAAACACGAAAATGTCATAACTGGACGCTGACGTATTGAAACGCGACCCCACTTTTAAACTCCTTTTTACACCCGTTTATAATGTCCCGTAATCTTCTTGCACGATATATCTGGCTAATTGATACCATACGCCGGTATGGCGCGATCACACGTGAAAAACTCAATGAGCTGTGGATGCAATCACCGTATTCAGATGGTGATCCCCTCCCGCGACGTACGTTCTACAACTACCGCACGGCCATCGAGGAGCTTTTCAATATCAACATCGAGTGTAATCCAACCACCTACGAGTATTACATCGATTCCGGGGACTCTCATCAGGCAAGCGTCACCGACTGGCTTCTCAACTCAGCAGCCATGAGCAATGTGCTCTCATCGGTAAAGGATGTGTCGGATGCGATTTTCCTTGAGGATGTACCGTCGGCACGCCTGTATCTCTCGCAGGTCATATCTGCCCTGCGCGAACACCATCCGCTACATTTTACTTACCGGCCATACACGCGTGTAAATCCAACGCGGGATGTAGTCATCGAACCTTACTTCCTGAAGATATTCCGTCAACGTTGGTATGTGACCGGACGCAATACGCGCGACAATGCTATCAAAACATACGCTCTCGACCGCATGGAGGACGTTTCGATAGGGAGTGATACATTTGTACCCGATCCGACTTTTGATGCCGAGAAATTCGTGCGTGATTCATTCGGAATCATCTTCACTCAAGCCGAACCTCATTCAGTGGTCATACGTGCAACTGCCCGACAGGCAAAATATCTCCGCGCGCTTCCGCTCCACCACTCGCAACGCGAGGAGATCCACGACGCTTTTTCAGATTTCCATTATCATCTGCGTCTTACTCAGGACTTCGTTCAGGAGCTTCTGTCGCTCGGTGCTGACGTTAAGGTCATCTCCCCTCCAGAACTCCGCGCAATGGTCACAGAAGGTCTGCGCAAAGCTCTTGAGCAGTATGAACAAGGATGAATCTGTATTTCTACAGACATATTTGAATTGGATAAATGTCCAATTCATTTTTTTGTACAATAAAAAAAGCCGGAGCTGATATGCATTTCGCATTTCAGCTCCGGCTCGTAGAGGGGGCGGTTATCTACTTTCCCA
>NZ_JAIDBW010000063.1:0-2504 GCF_029056165.1 Duncaniella sp.
CAGTCAGCTACCGAACCTTCGACCATAGGAAGGAGATCCACACGGTTTTCGTTGATGACCTTCAGCAGTATCTCGTAGTCCTGGACGTGGGTGACCGATGGTCGCCATCCCCATGTGCGGAACGCTTTGCCGAGATCAATGTCAGGGATTATGGGGAGGCCGTCAAACTTGATTCGCAGAGTTGGAATCTGCGTGTCGGTGTATCTCAGCGTCACAAACTCCGCCCGAAGTTCGAGCTGACGCAGAGGGACATTAAGCCGGTATGTTTCAGACCTATTCCCTAAGGGGACTTCTAGACCATCCGCTGTAAGGGATACCTTTTCAGTGTCAAGTGAGTATTGTGTATTCACTCCTATAAGATCCATCTCATAGCTTCCTATATGCGGAGGTCGATTAGCCCATTCAACGGTTACTTTCAGATGACAATGTATATTGACCATCTCTGTCGTGAGACGGTTTGAAGACAACCCCATACCATCTTTACTTACTTCCAAGCCACGTCCTTCTGAGTCGATTGCGAAATGCTTGATTCCCCAAAATAGTTCGTCAGAATTGGTGTATGCGTATTCGCTCGACTTACTCTTTACCGTATGACTGAGGGAGAAATTCTCCAATTTATTATCGCTGCCATGCTCGTGAACGGATATATCTGTCATATTGCCAACGGTTACCATCGTATATGTTCCTGCATTCAAATCCAGAGGTTGGTTTTTCAGTCTTTCTCCTGACGGTAATTCGCGGATAAAAATTCCGTCAACGTCAAATAGGAAATGACGTAGTGAGCGAATATTGTCAGAGAAAACATCTGTTCCGTTGGGTAGGTAGACATAATGCATCGTCAATGGCTCGGGACAACAGAGGTCACGATCATCCTCAAGTTGACAGCTTGAGAGGATGATCGGAAGTAGTGTGAGGGAAACCATAGCTTTATAAATTATATGTGCTATAGCCTGTTTCATCAATCAGCGATAAATGATTGTTACTTCGGTTCGTCGCAAAAGCGGGAACACACGGTAAAGCAATACACGGTAGTCGCTCAGTGCGCGCAAATCTTGTTTGCGGATTTCAGGGTCGGAATTACTGTCAAGGATAAAGTTGACTTCATCACCCATCATCACAACCTCGGCTTTATGTCTGAGTCCCTCCCAATCATCGCCATGAGCCGTCATCGTTATGCCGGAGGCCGGAATGCCGAGGACTCTCGCAATCTGCTCAGCCACGCCACGTGCGCGACGCTCCGACAGCATCAGGTTGTAGATAGCTGTATATTCAGGCGAGGCATAGCCGTCTATCTTCACCGCCAGAATTTCAAGCCCACGCAGTGAATCAAGATAGGAATTCAACCTCAACTGTATCGGCTCGTGCTGATTGACATCATAGTACACTCCGAATTTTAAAGTATCATTCACTTCTTTCTCAGGCTCGTATATAAGCTCTTCGATGGCGTTATGAGCCGTATCGGGTGTTTCGTGGATAACCACCGGAGTTTCTTCCACATATGTAGGCACATGTTTGATGACAGTACGCCTGTGGGTCGGGAATATGTACTTGAATGAGAGGGAGGCGTTTGTGACAGTAGCTATGTGGCGCGCACGGTGCGACACGCGCTTGCCGCAACTGCCGCAGTTATATTTGTCATAATTGAGATACATCCATCCCGCACCGATTGAAGCACCGATACGCCAGTGATCTCCAAGTTTCCATTCGTGACCGTATGACAATCCGGCACCAAGTGCATATCCTTGGTAACGATAACCACGCAGAATCTTTGGCCAAGTCAGACCTCCGATATTGTATTTTCCACCCATAAGATGAAAACCGAAATATGATCCTTCATAAACACGACGCAACCATAAACGGCTCTCCTGCGTAACCAGCCAATGGTTGAGCTTGGGATTGGAGAGGGCACCGGGAGTCCCGAATTTGTCGGGAAGATTAAAAGCATTATAACCGATGGATGCGGCAAGAGAGAAACGGCGCGATGTGGCTATCTCAATACCGACATTCGGTGTCGTCATGAGCCAGTAGAGAGCGTTTGTGCTGACAGCAAAACGGTCGAGCGAATCAGGCTCTACTTTCTCAGCCTTAAGCTGTAGCGTACAGAGCGCACAAAGAAGAATGATAACACATGTGTGTATCAAATTGACATCTATCTGCGTATTTTTAACTGTCTGTAATTTGTTCATTATCAATTCATTTCCACGATTATAACTAAAATCGCTTAATGAGCGATTTTATGTTTTCATAAAGATTTATATATCAATGAATTGAGTGTGTCGAAAAATTACATTTGGTCAATGAAGTTGACCAATATTGACCAAACGGCATTTTTGAGTGTAATTTTTAACATGTAGAAATGCCTGAAATTCAGGATAAATGAGTAATTTTGCAGTGTAGAGTAAAATCGCTCATTAAGCGATTTACACTTTTTTTTCGGTCAATTTATCGGATAGGAATTCAAAATCCGCATATATTATTTAGCCATATTAATATCATTCCTAATA
>NZ_JAIDBW010000007.1:0-81180 GCF_029056165.1 Duncaniella sp.
GAAGTTGCTGATCGAGATTCTCAAATTCCTCCATTTCATGGGATAGCGACAATGTCATGGTCTTGAACGTATAGGCCGGATAGTTTTTACGACAATAATCAAGGAGGTTTGCGATGACTTCCGGGTCGCCCTGCGGTTTCTTTTTAGTAGGAAGAACCGTGAGAGTGACGGACAGTGAGGTTTCGGGGAAAATCCTGTAGAGAGCGTCAAGCGCGAGGATGTCCTGCTGACGCGATGCCGCGAAATAGATCACTTCACGTATCTCATCCGTACGTTTGAAACGTAGAGATTCGGGAACTGTAAGCACGCATGACCGACAGGTATCAAGAACTTCAGCCGTGACACTACCGAGCATTGCGCGATTTTGCTTATTAGTTCCGCGAGTACCCATCACAATGAGGAATGGATTATGAGATGAGGCGTAGTTGTTGATGACTTCCTCCGGTAATCCTTCAGTGATATCGGAGGAGAACATTGCTGGAGGGATGACTCCGTCTTTTATCTTTTCACGCAATTGGCTTTCGACTTCCTGCATGTCCTTACGGCTTGTTTCAGTGAGTAGCTTGTCCTCCTGTATCTGTTCGATGACATCGGCGGTGGTGTCGAATGTCATAGTATCGGAAAGCTGCATTGCCGCACCGTCGGCCATGATCGGATCGCAGAATGAGTGCAGGAGCTTTATGTGGGCCTTATGAAGCGATGCGATGTGGAATGCAAGGAAGCATGCTTGGATCGACGATGTTGAGAAGTCGATCGGGACAAGTATCTCCGGACCACCTGCCGGACATTGTTTTACGGCTGAAGGGGAGAAGATCTCAATGTTTTCAATCAGTCGCAGAGCCATCGGGAGGTCATTTTCGTGGATACGCACTCTGATGCCTGACGATACGACAGGTGTCGTGAGGTTGACATTCTGGAGCACTACGCTTATGCCCTCGCATTCGAGAATATTCTTCAGCTGATGCGCCTTCTCATAAGTGTGTATGGCAATGGTGATGAGTCTGTCGTTCTGCATGTCGTTAGAATTGATGATTGTGATTTGTCGGTAGAATGACTTCTACAGTTTTTTATATTTTGACTTACAACTATAGAAACAATTGAAAGGACAAAAAGTCGTTGGCAAGCAGCGCACTTTTTGTCCTTTCGCAATATTTTACCGATCGGAAAAAGAGTGGGATTTATTCCCTGATTATTCCTTGTTGGCCTGAAGGATTTCAATAGCCATATCGTAAATGGTGGTGTCATCGAGGACTACAATACCACCATCGGGACCCGGCTCGATGTGTACGCCACAATTCTTGCCGAATTCATAATTTGTGCCACCGAAGTAGTTTCTGACTGTCTGTGGAGTGACGTTGAGTTTATCGGCTATCTGACGGATTGAACCATCGGGCAGACTATCCTTGATGAGGCGGAGGTCATTGAACGAAATAGTTTTAGTCATGATACTATAGGTGTTTGGGGGGGTTAATACTGAGGTTGGTTATGTGTGGAGTATTTCCACGTCACTAAATTAGGGTTTAATTTCTATTCAGGCAAATAAATGAAGAAAAAAAATCTATGTTATACAACACTTTCTCTTCACAAACCAGCCGTAAGGGAGAATAACCTTTTGACCTCCAATGGCTAATGACTTCGGGGTCAGATTTTCTCAACCGCAGCGGCATTGATCCATGCCCTGTGAGCATTGTCAACCTGAACATCATACCATAGTGAATTGATTGAATCCGTTGTCGAACGAACGGAGTCAAGGATTTCAACCCGTGTACCTTCATGGAGGAGCATTGCCTCCTGAGCACGATCCTTAGGGACACGCGGAGTGGTTGAAAGTATGGTTGATGGAGAGGTGATGATGGCAACATTGTCGGCTGTAGCAATAGCTGCGGAGCGGAATGCGAAATAGATGAAGCAGAGACAGCCTAATAGTGTGAGAAAACCTCCGAAAAATCCTATTTTGCGCAAGGTGACAGCTCCTGAAAAAGCGTAGGTGAGACCTCCGATGAGAGTGAGGACAAAACATCCGAATGCAAGCCATGCCCAGACGTTGGAACGTGCCGAATTGGCTGCGGCATCAAGAGTGTTGCCAAGGAATGTGCCGCGTTCGCCGGGTCGGTCTGCGATGCGGGCATTGACAAACTCAAGATTGGTACGTGCATCATTGAATGTAGGGTCAAGACGAAGGGCACGTTCGTAAGCGAGAATCGCTTTGCCCATCTCACCGAGACGGTAGTAACAGTTTCCGAGATTATATTGGAGCGTTGCCGATGTGCCTTCGGTGGCTATGGCATGGAGATATGTATCGGCAGCTTCCTTAAAGTTGTCGGCTGTGTAGGCAGAGTCAGCCTGCTGGATCAGTGTCGATTCTGACTTTGCATAAAGACAGCAGGCTACAGCAAGTATGAGGGTGACGAAATATTTCATTTTTTGTTGCTTTCAAGTTGGTTAATGGCATTAACACCGCGGTCATAGACACTGTCCATACGGTTTGAGCTGTCAGGGGTATAACGAGCCATCTCGCAGTCATCAAGGACTGAGACAATGGCCTCGGCACTCGCTTCGGAGTAACCCTTGGAGGCAAGCGTGGCCGAGATGTTGTCGCGTGAAAGCTGTGAGACAGGCATCGAAAGCTTATCGGAGAGGTAGCCCCAGATTGCCTTCAGCATCTCTTCGTAGAAGCGTTCGCTGTCACCTGACTTCATGAAGCCTTCGGCTACGCGGAGACGACGATGGGCCATCTTGCTCGCCTTGGCCGTACGACGACCGATGACATCGGCATTCATGCGGGCTTTCCGGCGGTTCACAACCGCGATGACCACAACAATAACAATGAGACCGATGTACATGAACCAATACCACGAGCTGAGGACCACTATCGGGTGAGTCATTGATGGATTCTTGTCGCCGAGATAGATGTGGCGGATATCGGAATTCTTATTTTCAACATCCTTCTGATCAGTGGTGACAGGAGCGGAAATTCCTTTGGCTACCTTGATGGGATATGTGGGCGTGTTGAGTGTAACATAATTCTTGGTCTGCGGATTGAAATAGACAAACTTGTCACTTCCGATTGTGAAGTCACCGACGCTTTGAGGGACGAAGGTGTATTCGACAGTCATGCTACCGCTGACATCGTTGCCGCTGACGGATGCTTCGATATCACTCTTGGGAGTGTATTGCTCAAATTCAGAGGGGAAGTCGATGACAGGTTCTTTGACATACTTTATATTACCCGTACCGCGGATGGTATAGATAAGGGTTGCCGGATCGTTGGTACGGAATGAGTTGCCGACAAGACGGCTGTCAATAGAGAATGTACCGACTGCTCCGGTAAATCCTTCAGGCTGGGGCTGGGGGAGGGGGAGAATGTCGATGGAGGCAGAGTTGGAGTTGACCTTGATCTTGGCTTCCTTGGGCTGACGCACTTGGAACATGCCCATGTTGACATTGTCATACTGCACGACAGAGATATCGTAATTGCCGGAGTTGATGGTCAGCTTTCCACTCTTCTGCGGGAAAATTATACACTTTTTCAGGACAGCGGTCATGTAGTTCTGTCCATTATAGGTCTCCATCTGGTTGAGAGTCGGCTGGAGATCCACCTCCTGAATCAGAAATCCGTCAAAGGCGGGCTGACGTGTCGGGAGGAATGATGAAATGCTGTACTTGGTGTAGAGTTTGATGGTGCATCCGATGGCTTCCTGCTCGTAGGCTGATGACTTCGACAGGATGATCCTGACAAATACGTCGTCGTTGTTGACACGGCGACCGGCAGCCTGAGTATCGACATCGTTCACATCAACCGGACGCTGCGATGCAGGTGTGTTTGCAGCATCAAGATCAAGGACGGCAAAATTGACCGGTTTGGTAGTCATCCGTTTGCCGTCAGCCATGATGCTCGCTGCGGGGATGGTAAAGTTACCGGCTTTGTCGGCCTTATAATAATATGTGTATTCAGTCACCGTGTTCGATGAGCCTTTTCCGTTTATCACCTGATAGCTGTGTGACGTGGAAACGGCGGGTCCGTAGAGCAGCGTGCAGCCATTGATCTGTGATACCTTCAGGTCCGAACCATTTGCATCGGTCAGACGGAAGGTGACAGGGAAACGCTGACCCTCGTGAACTCGCGTCGGGGGCTTGACGGTGAAACTTACTTCCGCCTTGATCGCCGGGACGGCGACCAGTAAGGCGAGTAATATTGATAGTATGAAACGTTTCATTCAGTTGTCTGTTTGAGTGAGGGTGAGTCGTTAGTTCAAATGTTACCAAGGATTAGTGACAGGGCGACGTGAAGGAGCACCGTTCTTCTGCTTCTCGGCGTTGACACGCGCTCTTGTCGCGTTCTCTTCATTTTCCATAGCCTTTAGGATCTTTTCAGCATTCTGTTGGCTTATGCCGCTTTGTTGCTGCTGTGGCTGCTGCTTCTGGTCAGGCTGCTGCGGTTGCTGCTGCTGATCCTTCTGGTCATCTTTATTGTCCTGATTCTGGTTTTGATCCTGATTTTGGTCCTGATCCTGTTTATCCTGATCTTTCTTGTCCTGATCCTGGTTCTGGTCTTGGTTCTGATCCTGATTTTGATCCTGATTCTGCTGTTCCTCCAGACGTTTCTGTGCCAGACGCAGATTCTCGCGTGCCTTATCATTGTCAGGATTCCTGCGGAGAGCATTTTTGTAAAGTTCGATACTCTTTGCATAGTCCTGACCGTTGAAAGCTATGTTGCCGAGATTATAAAATGATTTTTCAGCGATTGAAATATTCTCGGCATCGCGTGTGAGGTTTTGGAGTATGTTCATCGCCTCTTTCTGAGTTTCACCGGAGGCAGAACCCTGACGTAACAGGGATGCAGCGAGATTAAACTGCGCGATCTCGTTCATGGCGTTTTCCTGAAGGGCCTTACGGTAAGCGACCTCGGCTTCGGCATAACGCTCATCATTGTAGAGCTTGTTGCCCTCGACAATGTAGTTGCGCTCGTTGCGTGTGGTCGTAGCTTTGCTTTCTGCCATTACAGGCATGGCGGCCATCATTGCCAAAAGCGGGAATAATATCTTTTTCATTTTTTGTCTCCTTCCTCTTCTTTAGTGAAGAAACGATATCTCTTGAGCCAAGAGATCTTGCGGGTGACGGTGATGGAGTAGATGACGAGCAAGATCAGGGTAATGAAGGCAAAGATAGGGAACTGCTCGCTCGCCGGTGAGAATGATTTGCGCTCGAAATCACCCTGCTCAAGTTCGTCCATCTTTTCATCTATGGCTGTAATGGCTGAATTGGATGCACCGTTGACATAGATACCGTTTCCGGCCTTTGCAATCTGTGCGGCGGTCTCCTCGTCGTGACGTGTCACTACTTCCTCGCCTGTCATAGGGTTGATCATGTATGTTCCCTTTCCGAGAGGAATGCGTGCGCCTTTAGCAGTTCCGAGGCCGATGACATCGACCTGAATACCGGCACTCGCCGCACGTTTTGCGGCCTCGACCGCATTATCCTCAAAGTTCTCGCCATCCGTGATCACCACAATGGCTTTGCCCATATCATCCGTCGGAGTGAATGAATTCATGGCCATTTCGAGAGCAGAACCGATGGCAGTTCCCTGAGTAGGCACCATATCTGTAGTGATTCCGTTAAGGAACATTTTGGCGGATATGTAGTCCGAGGTTATGGGGAGCTGTGTGTAGGCATCTCCGGCAAACACGATAAGACCCACCTTGTCGTTTGTCATCTTGTCGATGAGCTTCTCAAGGATGTGCTTGGCGCGCTGCAGACGGCTGATACCATTATCATCATCCGTAGTTGATGCAAGCATTGAGTTCGATACGTCCAGACAGACCATCACTTCGATACCTCGTGAAGTCTTGGTCTCTGAAGCATCCGGTTCGAGGCCGCCAGTAGCACGTGGACGAGCTATCATGAACACCATTGCCGCAATGACAAGGAGTGACAGGACCATCTTGACCCAAGGCATATATTTTGACACCTCAGGCATAAGGGCCTCGATCACTTCCGGACGTCCGTAGCGCGCAAGTTTACGGCGACGTGTGTAACGTGCCCAGATAAATAGGGCGGCTACTACCGGGAGCAGGAACAGCAGATATAATAAATGTGGATATGCAAACGAGATCATAGAGAAGTTATTTAGGGAATGGTCCTGAAAACTGTGTAGCGGAGGAGCACTGCAAGGCCGAAGAGACTGAGAGCCGCGATGGCCCACGGGAGATAATCGTCCTCGGTGCTTGTGAAGTTCCTTAGATCCATTTTGGTCTTTTCAAGACGGTCAATTTCTGCGAATACATCCTTCAGCACATTATTGCCTGTTGCGCGGAAATATTTTCCGCCTGTGGTCTCGGCAATAGTTTTAAGTGTGGCTTCGTCAATTACTACCGGGAGGTTGACATATTCGATGCGACCGAACATGTTTTCTTGTGGATAGGGAGCGGTGCCGTTTGTACCGATGCCTATTGTATAGACTTTGATGCCGAGTTGCTTTGCGATTTCAGCTGCGGTTATCGGGGCTACGTTGCCGGTATTGTTCGAACCGTCAGTGAGGAGGATGATGCTCTTGGATTTTGCCTTACCGTCCTTGATACGGTTGATGGAAGTCGCAAGACCGTCACCGATGGCTGTGCCGTCCTGAAGCATACCCATCTTTATGTCGCCTATGTAGTTGGCGATGAGCGAACGGTCAGTGGTCATCGGAATTGCTGTGAAGCTTTCTGCGGCAAAAATAACCACTCCGATATTATCGCCCTCACGACCGGCCACGAATTTCGCAGCCACATCCTTGGCTGCTTCAAAACGGTCAGGTTTGAAATCGCGCGCCAACATACTGGTCGATATGTCCATTGCGATCACGATGTCCGTACCCTCGACGCTCGATGTGTTCCATGAGTCACGCGTCTGAGGACGTGCAAGAACCATGATCACACAGCCTATTGCTGCGAGCTGGAGAATAAAGAGAATGTGGCGCATCGAAGCGAGGAGCGATCGCGGTGCTTTACCGAAAGCCGACACAGTCGAGACCTCCATCGAAGCGAAGAGTGAACGCTGTTTATAGATGTACCATGCTATCAGCGGTATGAACAGCAGGAACAGCCAAAGGTATCCGGGGTTTGCCAGTAACATTGTCGCTTAATTATGGTTTTTGGGTTGGGTTTTATCATTTTTATTGTCGTCCGCTGCATCGCCGGCACTATCCTCAGCAGGTTCGGGTTTCGGTTTGGTGTCCTCGACAAACTGCATTGCTGAATTGAATGCGCGGATATTATCATCGGGGAGAGGACGGACCTTTGCAAACTTGACAAAGTCGGCAGTCTCAAGCACACGTTCCATATTCTCCTTGGAGAGACGCGTCTCCTCGTTCGTATTGATGGTATTGCGGATCTGTGTGGATGTCATCTCCATAGCGTTGATGCCGAAGCGTCCCTGCAGATAGATGCGGAGAATATCGGTGAGGCGGGTATAGAATTCCTTTTCGCGTCCGCTTTCGCAAAGTTTCTCCGACTGCAGACGGTTAAGCTCGTCAACCGCTTTCTCGTATGGCGGAACAGGTTTCGCAACCGGTGCAAACGGATTTTTGCGGTTGCGGAGCAGGTAATATGCGTAAGCACCACCGCCAAGTACGATTATTACTGCAAGAATCCATAGACCATAGTTAACCACGAAGTCCGGGAGATAGTCGATGAAACTTCTGTCAATGTCGGCCACATCTGCATAGTCATGTATGGTCTCAAGGGAATCAACCTCTACGGGATATACTTTCAGCACCAGACGGTTGGAGCGGAAAGTATCGTTATTCACGACATACATTATCGGATTCATCCGATAGACACCGGAGTCAAACGACTGGAGTATGATGTCCTGTTTGACTTCAATTCTGCCGTTGCCGAGCTGGGTTGTGTCAGCTTTCAGAAGCTTGAGGATCTCGACTTTGTCACACATAGAATCCTTGGGGATAATAAGGTGGCCTTCGGGATTTTCGGGTGCGACAAGCTCAAGATGCAGGGGTGTGGTGCGTCCCATCAGCAGGAATGCTGAATCAAGGCTTAGTTTCACGCTCGGATTCTGTGCGAAAGCCGATGTCCCTAACAGGGCGGTGAGACATATTAGAAGTATGCGTAGGGGTCGAAGCATAGACTTGAATTGAATATTTTGTTTATGACAGCCGTTAGGGCCTGATAAGGAGAAGATGTAAAAGCCGATATGATAGGAGGGGTGAAATAGAGAATCTTTTCAGCGTACACCACGATTTTTGAACAGTGCCATCAGTGAGCGGGCAAAGTCTTCATCTGTAGCAATTGAGGCATGATCGACACGACATTTGCTCAGGGTGGCCATCATGGCCTGCTGGCGTTCGTACCACCATTTTCCGTATGCCTGACGGGTATGTTTAGAAGACGTGTTCACCCAACGTGTGCCTCCGGTTTCAAGATCCATCACTCTCATCAGCCCGACGTCGGGGAGAGAGGTGTCACGCTTATCATAGACCTGTATGGCTATGATGTCATGTTTGTTGCATGCCACCTGAAGCTGACGCGTGTAGTCATGACTGTCAATGAAGTCGGAGATCACGAATGTCGTGCAACGTTTTTTCAGCGCATCGGTGAAATAGCGCAGGGCCACGCCGATGTCCGTACCGGAGCTTTCGGGGGTGAAGTCGAGGAGCTCACGTATGATAAGAAGGATATGTTTCTTTCCCTTTTTCGGAGGGATGAATTTCTCGATCTTGTCCGAGAAGAAGATCACACCGATCTTGTCATTGTTGGTGATGGCGGAGTAGGCGAGAGTAGCGGCTATTTCAGCGATCATTTCGCGCTTTTCTTCACCGACAGCTCCGAAGAGACGGCTGCGTGACACGTCAATGAGAAGCATTACCGTCAGCTCACGCTCTTCCTCATAGACCTTGACATACGGATGGTTGTGACGTGCGGTGACATTCCAATCAATGTCACGCACATCGTCGCCATACTGATATTCCCTGACTTCCGAAAAGGTCATGCCTCGGCCTTTAAAAGCCGTATGGTACTCTCCCGCAAAAATGTTTTGGGAGAGACCACGCGTCTTTATATCTATTTTTCTAACTTTTTTAAGTAGTTCGTTGGCTTCCATAGGGAGGACTCGGAATGATAGGGGTTAACAAGGATCAGGGCACCTCGACCTTATCGAGGATCTCAGATATAACCTGATCGGTAGTGATATTGTTTGCCTCGGCTTCGTATGTGAGGCCGATACGGTGACGGAGGACATCATGACACACGGCACGCACGTCCTCAGGGATCACATAGCCACGTCCGCGGAGGAAAGCGTAGGCACGTGCTGCCTTTGCGAGACCGATGGATGCACGGGGTGATGCGCCGAAGCTGATCATACCGGCGAGATCCTTGAGGTTATAGTCGGCCGGATTACGTGTAGCGAACACGATATCGACGATGTAACGTTCAATCTTTTCATCAAGATAGATTTTCTCGACGATCTTCTGAACCTCGATGATTTCCGAGGGATGAAGCAGGGGATGGACTTCGACTTTCTCGCCTGAGATGTTTTGGCGGATGATGAGTTTCTCTTCCTCCTTTGTCGGATAACCGATGATGACTTTGAGGAGGAAACGGTCCACCTGCGCTTCGGGGAGGGGATAGGTACCTTCCTGCTCGATCGGGTTCTGTGTAGCCATCACGAGGAAGGGCTCGTCGAGTTTGAATGTCTTCTCACCAATTGTCACCTGACGCTCCTGCATGGCTTCGAGCAGTGCGCTCTGCACCTTTGCGGGGGCACGGTTGATTTCGTCCGCGAGAACGAAATTGGCGAAAATAGGACCACGTTTGATCTGGAACTGCTCCTTCTGGACGCTGTAGATCATAGTACCGATGACGTCGGCAGGGAGAAGGTCAGGGGTGAACTGGATACGGCTGTATTTAGCATCAATGATCTGTGCGAGAGTCTTGATGGCAAGAGTTTTCGCAAGACCGGGGACACCTTCAAGGAGTACATGGCCATTAGAGAGAAGTGCGATGAGAAGTGAATCGATCAAATGCTTCTGACCGACAATGGTCTGATCCATCCCTCGTGTGACGAGATTTATAAAGTCTTTCTTTCCCGCTACGAGGTCGTTGAGTTCGCGGATATTTACTGACTCGCTCATGATTTCAAAAGTGAAATTTCGTATGTATTGTGTTAATTTAATTATCTATCTGCAGTGATTAACTGAAGTACAAAATTATAAATAACAACAATTATTGTGTGAAAAAAGTGTGTTAATTTTAGCTATTTTTCGTTTAACATATAGGATGTGATATATAAAAAAGCATAAAACAAGCCCTCTGACCTACATATCGCAATCAGTGGTGCGACAGGGCTGTCAGAGGGCTTGTTTTTATGTTCTGGTAGAGGCTGTGACAGAATGGATAAATTCCGGGTTTTAGGGTCTGCGCTTGCGCTGGCCGAAATGTAAGGCAATGTGATAATCAGCTAATTACAGTGCAGGATTCGACCGGCTAAAACGTAGGCCATACAACCGAGCTGATTTTGACAAAGTATCCGTTATTTACTGAATTTACGCAGGACTTCTCCGGCTTTGGCACGGGCTTTACGGAGGCTTTCAGGATCATTTGCGGAAATGCCGTATTTTTCAGCCGGCGGGATCACAAGTACAACACCTGCCTGCATGTTGTTGGGATTTCCGATCTTTGATTTGTTTTCCTCGTAGATATAGACCCAGAAGTCCTTGTTGCCGTAATGTTTCTTCGCCATATCATGGATGAGATAGCCACGACGGACAGTATCGGTTACTGTTGCAGCTGTGGTCGCGGTGGCAGGAGCGGTATCAGTCTGTTTCGGCTCATCTTCTTGGGCGGGTTCAGGTTGAACCTCAGGGGTGGATTCAGAGGGGGTGGCAGCAACGGTATCGGTCGGTACTGTCTCTTCCTCTGAAACGGAATCAGACATGATAGCATCAAAGAGCTCATCAGCTTCCGCTGAATCCTCTTCATTGAATACGGATGACTGGTGCATGGTCGGGAAGATCTTGTCAATGGCAAGATAGACACCACACGCTCCGAGAGCGAGACCTACAATAAGTCCGACAATGAGTCCGATCCATAAATTCCCTCCTCCATTAGTTTTGACCGCAGTTGGAGTTACATATTCTTCCTCATCCTCCACTAATTCTGCTACCGGTCTGACCGGAGGTATCGGATGGTTGATGGCTTCAGCTGTTTCTTTTTGCACGACCTCTGGTTCAGTCGTGGCAACTTTCTCTACGGCAGTTTTAGAAACGGTAGGTTGAACAGGCTCTTCCTGTACCGTAGGTTGAGAAGCGAAAGATTGAACAGGCGCAGGGATGGGTTGTGACTGTACGGTTGCTGATTCCGCTGCAATCGGTTCATCATCCTTTTCGGCAGGTTGCTGCTCCTCTTCGACGATTTCTTCAATCACAGGTTCGGTTTCCACGGCTGCCACCGGTGTTTCAGGTTGAGCTTGGGCTGCGATGACTACATCGGTAGATTCCTTTTCAACAATCTCTGTCGCTTCCTCGGAAGTAACCTGATTAAGTTCGGATGATTCAGTAGAAGCAGTCTGATTAGGTTCGGATGATTCTGTCGGTTCGGACGGTTCATCCTCAATCACCTGTTCAGTCAATGTCTCCGGTTCTGAAGCAGCCACAGTGCTGTTCTCCTCTACGGTATCAGTTCCGATTATTGTATCTGCCGGTGTTTCCTCGCTATCGTTCAGGACTTCCTGTTCGATCGTGACGGATTGATCATAAGTCGGTGTTACTATTGTCTCATCCGCGGTTGCAGGAGCTTGAGCTTCGATCGGAACATCGTTTTCAATCTCAGCCAGCATTTCGTCAGAAACGTCGTCACTGAGGCTCACAGCCTCAAACATTGCGAATGGAGCGTTAATCGTATCGTTAATCTCCTTATCCGGCAAAAATTCAATGCTGCGTTCTCCGTCAGCTTCGGTAACATTGAAAGCTCCCAGACCTTTGATGCGGACGCTTTCACCGCTTGTCAGTGCCTCAGAGAGCAGATCGAAGAAGTTTTTGACGAACAGCTCCGCGCTTTCCGCTCCTATGCCTGTGGCCAGTGCGATGCGGGCTGAAAGTTCGTGGAAGGGTATTTTCTGATTCATCTGTGGCTTAACTTTTTCCTAAGTACAATGCTGGGTTGAAACTCCATAGTGATCATCGGAGGATAGAGCTTACGCTCTCCGGTTGCCTCGTCAGTCACAACTTTCTCTTCCTCCTTTGTCGATTTGAAAGTTCCGAATCCGGGAACAGCGATGGAATCAAGTTCAGAACCTGCCTCCCGGATAATAACGCTGAGCCCCTCGACAAGTGTCGTGACCTCAGCCGGTTCACGGTTGAGGCGTTTTGACAGACGGCTGATAAATGCTTTGTTGTCCAATTTTTTCTTATTCAATCAAAAATCCGCGCTGATCATCAGATCATATCACACTGCGGACGCTGTTTAACTTAATAAAATATAGAGTTCTCCGGACTCACACCGATTCCGATGTATGTTTCAATATCGGGATACATACACATTTTTTCATCCGAAAGGATGGGAGAGAGGGGAATGAGTATATGGTTCATGATGGGGTGTCAAAACAATCATTAACGTTCCCATCAGGTATAGATCAATAATTACGTGCGAAGATGACGCGGCGTGCCGAGGGTTTGCCTGTCACCATGCAGAATCCGGGAGTGTCATCGCCATCCAAAGGAATGCAACGGATAGTAGCCTTGGTCTCTTCCTTGACTTTTTCCTCGGTTTCGGTAGTTCCGTCCCAGTGGGCAAGGATGAAGCCACCCTTTTCGATCTCTTCTTTGAACTCCTCGTATGTATCGACTGTACGGGTCATTGATTCGCGGTGTTTGAGTGCCTTCTGGAAGATATTGTCCTGAATCTCTTCGAGAAGTTTGGCAACATAACCGGCAATGCCTTCGAGGGGAGCAACATGCTTTTCGAGAGTGTCGCGGCGCATAACCTCGACAGTCCCGTTTTCAATGTCACGAGCACCGATAGCGAGACGGACAGGAACGCCTTTAAGCTCGTAGTCGGCAAACTTGAAGCCCGGACGCTTATTCTCGGAGTCATCATACTTGACACTGATACCGAGTGCGCGGAGCTCGTTGATGATAGGTTCAACTTTAGCCGAAATTTCAGCAAGCTGCTCGCTGTTCTTATAGATAGGTATAATTACTACCTGAATGGGTGCGAGATGGGGAGGAAGCACGAGGCCATTGTCATCGGAGTGGGTCATGATGAGAGCTCCCATGAGTCGGGTCGATACGCCCCAAGAATTGGCCCACACGTATTCGGGTTTGTTGTCCTTGTTGACGAAGGTCACATCAAACGCTTTGGCAAAATTCTGTCCGAGGTTGTGTGAAGTACCTGACTGAAGAGCCTTGCCGTCCTGCATCATGGCCTCGATAGTGTAGGTGTTGAGTGCACCTGCAAAGCGTTCGTTGGCTGACTTTACACCCTTGATAACAGGCATGGCCATGTATTTTTCAGCGAAGTCCGCATAGAGGTTGATCATCTGAACTGTGCGGGCTTCCGATTCCTCCGCTGTGGCGTGGGCACAGTGGCCTTCCTGCCAAAGGAATTCAGCTGTACGGAGGAACATGCGTGTGCGCATCTCCCAACGCATCACATTGGCCCACTGGTTGCAAAGCAGGGGAAGATCACGGTAACTGTGGATCCAGTTCTTGTATGTGCCCCAGATGATTGTCTCGGAGGTCGGACGTACGATAAGTTCTTCCTCAAGACGGGCGTCGGGATCGACAATCACGCCATTGCCGTTAGGATCATTCTTCAGACGATAGTGGGTGACGACAGCACATTCTTTGGCAAAGCCTTCGACATGTTCGGCCTCGCGGCAAAGAAACGATTTGGGAATGAGTAGGGGAAAATATGCGTTCTGCACGCCGGTTTCCTTAAACATCTTGTCGAGAGTCTGCTGCATCTTTTCCCAGATGGCATAGCCATAGGGCTTGATCACCATACAGCCGCGCACCGCACTCTGTTCGGCAAGATCAGCCTTTACAACAAGTTCGTTGTACCATTTTGAATAGTCTTCACTGCGCTTGGTGAGATCTTTTAGTTCCTTTGCCATTGTATAAAGAAATGTATAGAAATTATATTCTTGATTTTTTGTAGTTTCGTAGTCTGTAATAGAGGTGAGTCGAGGAGGGTGCAAATTTACGAAAAATTATGCATTGCAGCCGTCATTTTAGTGCCCCTTTTTGAGCGAGAGTGATGAGCTTAGGACCGGGAATAAGGAAAATTTCAAGACGGCGGTTCTCCTTGCGGCCCTTTCGGGAGTCATTTGCCACGAGCGGTTCAGTGTCACCAAATTCATAAGGGATTATGATTAGATCCTCGCTGACTTGGTCAAGAAGCCATTCATAGATTGAAGTGTTGCGCTCATGGGAGAGGTTCATATTGTAGGTCGGCGATCCTGTATTGTCAGTGTGTACGGCATAGACCACCTTAAACATCATCGGGTCATTTAGGAGCGAGATGATCGGACGGAGTTTGCCCGGTGCGGCCGGGGTGAGGAGAGTATCGTTGGGCAGGAAGAGATCGTCTGTAGGGATGGTCACAAGTACCACCTCATCGTTGCGCATAAGATCAACGATATAATTTTTCTGTACGAGATCCCGTCCTAAACGCCCCATATAATTCTTGACGGCGGCATGTTCGCGCTCACCGACGGCAGGGGCTTTCAGATTCTCCTCCAGCTCCATGTCCATATAGACAGTCTCATCATAATCTGCATACGGATCATTGTTTCCTGCTTTTGCGGTCAGGCCGGGCAGTGAAACAGAGAGCGTGAGTGCTGTCAGTGAAGCAAAGAGGATTTTTTTCATATTCGGATTTGTGAGTTGCTTATTGTAGAGTTTTCCACAGAAGAGGTCAGAACTCTTCAAGTGACTGTTCGTAACGGAGCTCAGCCATGACCAATGGCTCTACGTCCTCGCGTCGGATGGGGGAATCACTATCTTTAGCGAGCATCTTGCCGACATGCTTTATGAGGGCATCGGTGTTGATATCCTCATCATCTGCTTCAGTATCGATGTCAAGGAGTCCCTGATCATCATACCAGTCCCAGATAATGTCAATGACATTGAGCAGTTCATCATCGTCATAAAGGACCGAGCTTTCATCGGAGAGGACGGCATGCATGGCGTTGATAGCTTCTTTTTCGTCAAATTCTTTCATAAGTTTCAACTATTTAAGTCTATAAGTCCTGTCGGGAGATCGGTAGTGATTACTTCTGAGTCGTGATCAATGGATTCAATATATTCATCCGCTACGGGAACGAAAATTTCTTCGCCGGCCGGAGTTGTGATCAGGAAGAGGACATTCTCTGTCGCGTCATTGATACCTGAAATCATACCGATGTCTCCGAGGTTGAGATCATGAACTTTGTAACCGATCAGGTCAGAAGCATAAAAACCTTCCTCGTCATCATACTCATCCTCGTCATCTTCAGGAATGTCAGAGCGAAGGATGTAGAAGGGCATATTATTGAATTCCTGTGCCCGGACCTCATTGTCAATGCCCTCAAGCGAAAGCAGGCATGTGTCGGCTGTCCGCGGACGCCATGATTTCACAAAAAACGGCACGAAAATTCCCTCGATAGGGATAATGATACATTTGATCTCATCGAGGTCAAGATCCAGATCAAGAGTGGCCGACATCTCGCCCTTAATTCCGTGGGCTTTGTTGAAATGACCGGCTTCAGCGATTTCCGACAGCTTTATCACGTTCCTGATTTATATTGATTAGTTGATTAGACTTATCTCTTTTTCTTTTTCTTGCTTGCAGCCGGAGGTGCGATTATCTTGAACTCGTGTAATCTTACGGTCTCCGGATCAAGACGCAGTGCGCCGTGGGAATATTCGGCAAGATCTTTGAATATCTTCACATCCTCAACACCGTCGGGGTTGACGCCGAGCAGAAGTTTCTTCATGTGGTTGGCTATGAGCAGCACAAGTTCGTCGCGTTCCGGACCCTCATCCATGCTGACAGCCTTGCGTATCATCAGCTCTACATCTTTTCCATAATGACGGTAACGGATGTGTTCCGCCGTATAGGGCACTTTTTCAGGACGAGAATTGAAATTGTCCGATTTAAGTGTCTCGAATGGCCAGTCGATATCAAGACTGAAATCACTCATGATTGCAAGGTGATCCCAAAGTTTACGCTGATAGTCCTCTTCTTCACGGATCTTCGGAAAAAGCTTGGCCATGCTGTTGACGATAGAGTGGGCGCAACGTGTGCGCTCATCCCTGTCCTCGATTGTGAGGCAATGGTCAACCATTTGATGGATATTACGACCGTATTCCGGCAGAATGAGATGTTTGAGTTGAGTGTTGTATGTCAGCATTCGGTATTGTGAGCGTTGTATTATAAGGAATGACATAAGGACCGGTGATTACGGAAAATCCGGTTGACCGTGCCCTTATGTCAAGAAAACGTTAACGGCTTATTACATGTTCATGCCACCGTCCACCTGAATGACCTGACCTGACACGTAGCTTGACATGTCTGATGCAAGGAAGGTGGCGACATTGGCGATGTCCTCGACCTGACCGGCACGGCGGAGAGGAATTTTGAGAGCCCATTCCTTACGCACTTCGTCGGGGAGGGCGGCAGTCATGGCTGTCTCGATGAAGCCGGGGGCAATAGCGTTGGCACGGATGCCGCGCGAGCCGACTTCCTGAGCGATACTCTTTGCGAGAGCGATAAGACCGGCCTTGGATGCAGCATAGTTTGCCTGACCTGCGTTGCCGTGTACGCCTACAACTGATGCCATATTGATGATGGAACCGCTGCGCTGGCGCATCATGATGGGGAGGACTGCATGAATGAAGTTGAACGCGCTCTTGAGGTTGACTGCGATCACTGCATCCCACTGAGCCTCAGTCATACGCATCATAAGGCCGTCCTTAGTGATACCTGCATTGTTGACGAGAATGTCGATATGACCGAAATCTTCCTTTACCTTAGCAACGACTTCCTCGGTCTGAGCGAAGTCAGCTGCATTTGAGGCATATCCCTTAGCCTTTACGCCGAGAGCTTCAAGTTCCTTCTCGGTGGCTTCCATGTTTTCATCGCGGTTAAGGTCAGTGAAGGCGATATTTGCACCTTTCTGTGCGAATTTAAGGGCGATACTCTTACCGATACCACGGGCGGCGCCGGTGATGAGTGCTACTTTTCCTTCAAGTAATTTCATTTTTTTGAAATGTCTTTTAGTTGAACTATGTTGTTGGTTTAATAACAAGCGTATTGATCAGAAAATGGATGACCGATTCACGGATCTCCTCCGCTGTGAGGTTGAAATCCGCAAAGTTGCTGCGCAGATGGCAGAAGTCAAATCCTTGAAAAATCATTTCATAGACTCCCGGAAACAATCTTGACTGGACAGGATCGAACACGCCTTGACTGACACCTTCGTCGATCATCTGCGAGATCAGCCCCTTTTCCTTAGCGACTGCGAGTGTGCGTATGCGCTCAAGACGCTTATAGTCGAGTGTGATATATGAAATGATCTGACTGGTGGTGGATTCACGGATGGTCTCCTCCACGATATCAAATCGAGCCTCAAGGAAGCGTTTGAGTTTTTCGGCCGGCGCGAGATTGGAAATGACCACATTTCTGAGTTTCATCACTATGGCCTCACTCTCGCGTTCGATCACAGCATCGTATATCTCTTTTTTATTTTTGAAATATGTATAGATGGTGCGCCGCCCCTTGTCAGAGGCGGTGGCAATGTCGTTCATCGTAGTCTTTTCAACACCATTGCTGGCAAAGAGTTGACGGGCAACGTCCAGAAGTCTTTCGCGGGTCTTTGACGCCATTGTCATGCTGTAAATCTTTTCTACGGCAAAGTTACAAAAAAATCCTAAACTTTCTTACTTTAATCCGTTGAATGGCGCATTTTCGGAGATATACACATATATTTATAGGAATACTGCCTGAAATCCCGCAATCGGATTTCAGGCAGTATTCGATTATAATAGAGATTAAAAGGCCTGTGTAGGTGATCCGGAAATTATACCGATCCACTACCTGTACCCGAAGTCGGGGTGTCGGACCCGGATTGTCCCGGCTGCGAATTGCCACCGGTGGAGGCTGCGAAGATTTTCGAAAGGTACTTCTCGCGGAATCTCTCGAAAAGTTCCCAGAATCCCGGTACGAACAGAGTGCCGGCGATGGCATTTGTCGCCATACCGAATACCACAGCCGTGCCGAGTGCGATTCGGGACTGTGCGCCTGCACCCGTAGCGAACAGCATGGGGAGGACACCGAAGACAAATGCGAATGCTGTCATCATGATAGGGCGGAAGCGGATGCTACCCGCATCGGCCGCAGCCTGACGTATGCTCTGGCCGGCCGCATGGAAATCACGGGCATACTCGACAATAAGGATCGCATTCTTGGCCGCGAGACCGAGCAGTAGTATTATACCGATCTGCGTGTAGATTGATATGGATTGCGAAAGGAACATACAGCCAAGCACAGTTCCGAAGATGGCTGTAGGCATGGCCACGACAACTGCAAGCGGATCGGTCCAGCTTTCATACTGTGCGGCTAACACGAGGATCGTTATGATGATTGCGAAAATCAGCACGAAAGATATTGTCGTTCCGGACTGGGTCTCCTGATAAGCCTCGCCTGTCCATGCGTAGGCAAATCTGTCGCCTACGGTTTCCTTGAGTACCTCCTCCATAGCCGCGATAGCATCTGAACTTGATACGTTGGCTGCAGGAGTACCGGTAATGGATGCGGAGTTATACATGTTGTAACGG
This sequence comes from Duncaniella sp., assembly GCF_029056165.1. NCBI lineage: Bacteria > Pseudomonadati > Bacteroidota > Bacteroidia > Bacteroidales > Muribaculaceae > Duncaniella > Duncaniella sp. The sequence goes on from NZ_JAIDBW010000007.1 coordinate 18,812, forward strand.
CTCACCGTAGATTGTCCCATTGTCGGAACAATGCTTGCGAATGATGAGAATGGGACCATCTCGTCATCATTGTTCCTTACCGTCAGATTCGGGATCTGGTCGATGCTGCTTCGTGTGAGGCTATTACCACTCATATTGACCTGATAGGTGCGTCCGAATTCGACGAAGTCATTCACATAGCTGCCGCCCATGAATTGAGCGAGGGTGCTATAGATGTTGTCAATCGTCAGACCCATAAGTTTGGCCTTGTCACGATCAATGTCAATGCGATATTGCGGAACGCCGGCTTGGAACATAGTGGTCATCTGAGCCAGTCTCTTATCCTTGGCGGCCGCAGCCTGCATTTCACGCAGTGTCTCCTGAAGCGCATCCGCGCCAAGATTGTTAATGTCAAGAATCTGCATCTCCATACCTGATGTCATGCCGAGACCGGGAATGGCGGGGGGATTGATGGAGAACACGATGGGTTCCTGATAGGAAGCCGCTATCGCGTTGACCTTATCCATCACGGCATTCACATCATGAGATTTACCACGGCGTTCACTCCAAGGCTTGAGCACTACGAACAGTGATGCCATATTACCACCTGAACCACCACCCATCATTGACTGACCGGAGATCGAGATGATGTCCTTTACTTCTTCGATATCCTTGATCTGGTCAGTAAGTTTATCAACGACTTCTTCCGTGCGTTCAAGCGATGCACCCGTCGGCAGCTGAATGGAAGTCATGAAGTAGCCCATATCCTCCTGCGGAATGTAGCTCGACGGAATTTTCACAAATCCCCAGAAGGCAAGGACGCAAAGACCGAAATATATACCTATGGCGACAATGGGGTGTTTCAGGAGTTTCCCGATTGTTGAAGTGTAGTGTTTGAGGACAGAGCCATAGCCCTTGTTGAACCATTTGTAGAGAAAGAAGTGAGGGTTGGGATCGGATTTCTTACGGAGGAAGAGCGCACACATGGCCGGTGTGAATGTGAGTGCATTAAAGCCTGAGAAGGCTACAGATGTAGCGATGGTTAATGCAAACTGTTTGTAGAGCTCGCCTGTGATACCGCTGATGAATGCAGTCGGGATGAATACGGAGAGTAGTACGAGCACCTCGCCGATCACCGGGCCTTCAAGTTCGACCATGGCTTTTTCAGCACTCTGCCGTGGGGTCAGTTTCCCCTCCTGAACCAGTCGAGCACAGTCCTCCACGACGACTATCGCATCATCGACGACTATGGCAATTGCAAGTACGAGACCGAAAAGAGTAAGCGTATTGAGCGAGAAACCGAGAAGCTTCATTACAGCGAACGTGGCTATAAGTGAGACCGGAATCGCTATCATCGGAATGATCACCGCACGCCAGCTCTGAAGGAAGATGAGAATGACAATCATCACGATAAGGGTGGTTTCGACAAACGTTACCAACACCTCGTCAATAGATGCGGTGACAAATTCAGTGGTATCAAGAATTACACGATAGTTAACTCCCGATGGAAAATATTCTGAGAGATCTTCCATCTTGGCCTTAACCTTATTTGCCACCTCAAGAGCATTCGCTCCGGGGAGCTGCTGAACGCCGATCAATCCTGCCGGTTTACCCGACACGGAAGCGTCTCCGGAGTAACTTTGGCTTCCGAGTTCAACTTTTGCAATGTCTTTGAGACGGAGCAGACCTCCGTTGGCTGCCGAACGGATAATGATGTCACCGAACTGCTCGGCACTTTTGAGCTGACCTTGAGAGGTCAATGTGAACTCGAATTCCACTCCGTTATTGACAGGCGGCGTGCCCACGCTACCGGCTGATACTTCGAGATTCTGCGACTGGATCATCGCGCTCACATCTGAAGGCGTGAGATCATAGTAACGCATTTTTTCAGGATCAAGCCATACGCGCATACTGTACTTACCTGCACCGAAGGCAGCCGCACCACCTACACCGTCGATACGTGAAAGCTCGTCGATGATGTTGAGCTGCGCATAGTTGGTTAGATAGAGCGCGTCGTAGCGGCTGCTGTTGTCACCCTCAAGTGCAATGAAGAGGATGATGTTGGATGACTCTGAAGTCACCGATATGCCTTGCTCCTTGACGGCCGTCGGGAGGGTAGCCTCTGCAAGAGAGACACGATTCTGAACCTTCACGGCTGCATCATCGAGATTTGTTCCATTCTCGAATGTTATAGTCAGATTATACGAGCCGTCGCTTGAGTTCGAACTCATGTACATCATTCCTTCTACGCCGTTGATCTGCTCTTCGATAGGTTCGCCGACAACTTTTGCCACCGTAGCTGCATCTGCGCCGGGATAGGAGGCAGACACCATAACTGTCGGGGGAGTGATGTCGGGATACTGTGAGATTGGCAGACTCTTGACGGTCATAAGGCCGACAATCACCATCAATATTGCCAGTACCGTGGCAAATATAGGACGGTCTATAAAAAATCTTGAAAACATCTCTTTACTGAAAATTAGGGGTGGATTAATAGATTTCTGAAATCATTTCATCGGGCTGATGTCAACTGTAGCCGGGTCTATTTGACAAGCTTGGGGTTGACTTTCATTCCCTCCCTGACTTTCAGGAGTGCTTTGGTTACATATTTTGAATCCGGTGTGATACCTGACACAACTACGCGAAGTGAGTCGTGGTAGAGCGGACCTACTTTTATAGGAGTATAGACCACGGTATTGGAATCATTGACCACATACAGATATTTTCCTAACTGGTCGGTGCTGATCGAGGCATCTTTGACAAGAATGGCTTTCGGCTCGACTTTGTAGGGCAGATCAACTTTTACAAACATTCCGGGGCGGAGTTCATCATAAGTGTTCTGGATCTTGCACTGGAGAGCAAGTGTTCCTGTTGATGTATCAAGATTAGGAGCGACGTAGCTAAGATCTCCGTAATATGTATGCTTTACGGAGTCGGAGAACATCAGAGGTATGTGGGACAGGAAAGAACTGTCGATCATCTCCATGTCGATATCCTGCGAGCTTTCCACAGAGAAATTTGCGGTAAGGCTTGAATTATCATATATGGTGGTCATCTTTACCGCGTTACCCTCACCGTTGACATAGTTACCTGCATCCATTGATGCGGATGTTATGACTCCTGATATCGGAGCCGTAATGGTGCAATAGCTCAGATTTGTCCTTGCGGTCTCTAACGCCGCACGAGCGTTCTTTATGCTCGCCTCGGCCTGACGCAGATTGCTTTCAGCCTCGTTTACTTCCATCTTGGACACGGCATCGCTCTCAAGGGCTTTTTTCACGGCTTCATAGTGACTGTTGGCATAATCTCTCTCGCTCATGGCGGTGGCGAGAGCTGCGTTGGCCTGCTGGACAGCGTCACGATACTTACTGTCCTCTATGCGGAATAGTAGGTCGCCTTTATTTACATATTGGCCACCCTCATAATTTTTGGATAGGAGCTGACCGCTCACGCGCGCCACCACATCGACTTTCTGCGCTGCTGTCAGCACTCCGGGATAAGTGTTGCTGAGTGTCACGGAATCCACTTCCGGGAGCGCGACGTCAATGGCCTCTTCTGCGCCATGGATTTCATCTTTCTTATGTCCGCCACATGATACGGCGAGTAAACCGGCGGCAACGGCTGCCAATGCTAAATTCTTATTCATAATGCAGGAATAATAAACTTGGATGATTGAATGGAATTATGGTTATTCGATTGGCGAGCCTCCTAATGATTTGTACAAGTCTATCAGGCTGATAAAGGCATTACCTCTCGCTGAAATAAGTGTGTTGGCGTATGTAAGACTATTGATCTGAGAATCGACGACGTTTGTGAATGCTGTCAGACCCTCCTTATATAGATCCACGGACAGATGAAATGATTCGTCGCATTGATTGATGACATTGGTGTAGCTGTCTATCGCGTGGAGGGCTGCGGAGTAGGATAGCATTGCGTTATCGACTTCCTGAATAGCCGTCATGACGGTCTGATTATAGTTCTCAATTCCGATTTTCATCTGCTCCTTAGCTTCGCTGACAGCTGCTTTTCGTGCGAATCCGTCGAATAGCGTCCATGACAATGTGGGGGCTATGCTGTACGTCAGACTATTGTTCTTGAACATATCGTTAATCTCATGTGCGCCTACGCCTATTGTACCGTTGAGTGTGAGGGTGGGGAGAAAATCCTTTTTCGCTACGCCGAGTTGCGCGGCGTATGCGCTGACCTCACTTTCAGCCGCGATGATGTCAGGACGGCGTCGAAGAAGATTGGCAGGAACTCCGGCAGGGACGAGATGTCGGAAGTCAGGTGTGGTCCACGAAGCCTCAAGTTGTGGAGCAAGATCTTCAGGATATACTCCGAGGAGGATTGCTATCGCGTTTTCGGCTTGTTTCATGGATGATTCAAGTTGCGGGACGGTAGCTTCCGTAGAATAATATACGGTCAGAGCTTGTGCGACATCGAGTTTTGACACCAATCCGGCTTCAAAACGGGCTTTTACTATTTCAACTACTCTTTCCTGAGATGCAAGATGTTCCTTGGTGACATAGAGCTGACGCTGGAATATTCGGAGATTGAAATAATATGTGGCTATATCTGCGGCAAGACTGATCATGGAACTCATGTAGTCCGCACGGCTCACCTGATAGAGAGCTTTTTTGTTTTTCACGCCGTCAGTGATCCTTCCGAATACGTCGATTTCCCACTGCATGTTTGCTCCGAGATTGAAATAGCTCGAATTGCTTGACGGGACTTTACTGCCGCTCATTGCACCTGCACTGCGGCTTTTCGTGTAGCCTCCGCTGAGTCCGAAGGTAGGATAATAGCTCGCCTCCGCACTTTTTATCTGGGCTTTTGCCATATCCATGCGGTGGAGGGCTGTCAGTACATTGAAATTATTGTCCATACCGACGGAAATCAGTGAGTCAAGAAGCGGATCGTTGAATCGTTTCCACCACTGGTCATCACTGGGGAGAGTCTGCTCCATTTCGGAGGCATACATCCATCGGTCAGGGACATTTCGTTTCAAAAGATCCCTATTGGTGCTTTGTGCGGATGAGATCTGAGTTGAGCAGAAGATTATTCCGCATGCAATAGTCAAAACGTGAATTATTTTTCTCATAACAGGTTGGGTTGCTTTTATTCAAACATCCCAATTAAATTCTCTGTTCATCATATCACATATAAAAAATCATGTATATAACGACATTTTAACCTTCATTTTAATTGGTGTGCTTAATATTGGCACATCTATCGCGGTAAATTTGCATTATAATCAGGAGATTAATCTCTCCGGAGTAATTTTAACCATAAATATTCTGATTATGACAGCTATCAATAGAACAGACACCCTCTATGTTACCGCTCTCAGCAGCGGTGTGACTCTTCTTTCGACCAGTCTGCGTGGTGCAGAGTCAATGGGCGATGTGCTCCGTCATGTCAAAAGTCAGGCAGAAATGACAAAAGGAGTGGTTACATTAAGAATACGCAACAGCACCCAAGGGTGGGTACAGCAACACAATGTCGTTCTCAACACGCAGGCTAAACCTAACATGTCGGCCAGCTTCTATGCATCAACCGGGCAGGGACAGCGTAAATCCTATCCTTCATTATTTGATTGAAAACTCGAGGCGGGAAAGGCAGGTAGAAAACCGTAGATGATAAGCGTCACTTCCCAGCTCCAAGCAACTCGAAGTTATCCACATATATTTCTGTTACCGTGCGCTTGATGGCATTACGGTCCTCCCATATCCGATAGCGTATCTTCCCTTCCACATAGAGGCGTGTGCCTGTGCGGATATATTTTTCGGCAAACTCAGCCGCGGCATCCCACATTATTATAGTGTGCCATTCCGTTCTTTCAGGGATCTTTGTTCCGTCGGGGCGTGTGCGTTCGCGCTCGTTTGTCGCAAGCCGTATAGTAGCTATAGGCCGTGATTCTATATAGCGGATTTCGGGATTGCCACCCACGTTACCTATAAGTATGACTTTGTTGACGCTCACCTTGACTTGGATTTTTAATTGTTGGATAATGGGATAAAAAGGATATGGAATCTCCTGCTGACAGGGTCATACGACCATATCCGCCACACAAAATTAATCATTTTTTCCGATAGCCACGAAACTAATCTTAATACATGAGTGTTTATTTGGTAAAAATAGTTAATAACTACAATTAAAGACAATGAAAGGTTTGATCACTTCTGCCTGCATTTTTGCAGCGCTTTCTCTTGTGTCATGTGACGGCAGCAGCCGTCTGGCCAAAGATATCCAAGGTTCTTGGAGCGGTACGCCTGAGAATTTTATGGACAATTCAGTTGCCTCAACAACTATTCTTGAGACTTATGATTTCGCTGCACCTGAAAATGGCGGTAAGACCGGAAGCATAACCATAGCCGGAATGCTGACTATCTCAACGCAGGTATTGGCTGATACAGGAATCGAGCAGCCTCTCACTCTTACAGCTTCTGCGCGTTCGACCATCAGTGGCACATGGACCGCTATTGATGACGATGAGATAACGGTCGCTCTTGATCCTGCCACATTAAATGTTATGGTCGATCCCGATCAGATTGTGGCCGAGGGAAACATGATAGGCACGCAGACCCCGGAGATAGAGACAATGCGTCCGTCTGTAGCGCAGGCTGTAACTTCAAATATGAAGCGGGCTTTGGAAGTGCGCTATTCCTCGATCCGTCATCTCGACGATGTAAAGGTCAAAGGCACGTTACTGAAATTCGAGATCGGTAATATGGATTGCGTGTTTACCCGTCAGGGCACACCGCAATAAGAAAAAAATCCTTACCTTTGCTGTGAAATCTTATACATGGAAAGATGAACAGGAAAGGTAAACTTTATTTCCGTTACGGCACGATGGGGTCGGCAAAGACCGCTATCCTTCTGACAACGGCCTACAATTTTGAGGAACGGCACATGAAATATGTCTGCCTGAAACCGGTAGTCGATACTCGTGACCTGACCAATGTGATCAAGTCGCGTATCGGCATCCAGCGTGAGTGCAGATGGGTCTATCATGATACAAACCTTTATGAGATGGCAAGACAGTTGTCGGAGGAATCGGAGGCTGTCATCGACTGGTTTCTGGTAGATGAAGCGCAGTTTCTTACAGTGGAACAGGTGGATCAGCTTGCACGTGTCGTGGATGATTTCGGCAGCAATGTCATCTGCTATGGACTGCGTACCGACTTCAAGAGTAACCTTTTTGAAGGTTCGCGCCGTCTGTTTGAAATTGCAGATACTATTGATGAGATAAAATCGACATGTACATGTGGCCGAAAGACAATCATCAACGCAAGAATAGACCGTAACGGAGATTTCGTGGAGGAGGGAGAGCAGGTAGAGATCGGTGGCGACGACCGCTATATTGCCGTATGCCGCAAGTGCTGGCGCAATAAACGCATCGAGCAGTCCTACCGTTCGGTTCTGCCATTCCGCGAACTCACGGCAGATTGATAAAACGTATCAAATACGGTTTTGTATGAAACATAAATTTTTTAAAGCCTTTTTCGGCTTGTTCATCATTGCTTCAGCCGCAAACGCGGCAACCCCTGTGGCACTTGAGGATGAAACTCTGACCTACGATGTTATGTATAAATGGGGTTTCATTAATAAAGTGGCAGGCTACGCAACCATGTCGCTCCAAAATGAGGGCGATTGTTACAAGGCATCCCTTTATGCTGAAAACGCACCGTGGGCCAACAGTATCTACATGTTGCGCGACACTCTTTACTCTACAATGACGAAAGACGGTTTCTTTCCTATCAACTACGTCTATATTGCCCACGAGAATGGAAAGTACAAGAAAGACGTGCTTAATTTCCAGCGCGACGGTAATACATTTACCGCAGAGGCTGTACGCTACAAGCGTTCAGCACCCGGTGAACCGATTACATCTTCAACGCTCGATCTTGAGGCGCAGGGTATGACTGTCGATATGCTCAGCTCGTTCTTCTATCTCCGAACTCTGGATTTCGATAATATGTCGAAGGGACAGGGTGTGACAGTCAATATCTTTTCAGGTTCAAAGAAAGAAAAACTGAGGATCACTTATATGGGCCGTCAGAATGTGAGCTTAAATGGCCAGTCATATCCGGCATACTATATAAATTTCACTTTTACCCGCAGAGGTGTTGAAAGTTCTGAGCCTATTTCCGGCTGGATCTCTACTGATGGGCAGAGAATACCTTTGAAAGTGGAAGGCTCATTGCCGGTTGGTAAGGTCCGCGCACTCTACACCGGACCGAATCCCTGACGGGTGTTGGACCGTAAGTCATTATGGACTTAATCAGGATTTTGACTACTGTAAAATCAATAATCACATATATTTTGAAAAAATACATTTTGGCAATGACTATTGCATCATCACTCCTCGGCGCGGCTAATACCGCGGCCGAGGAGCTGACGTTTAAAATCGCAGCTACTTCTGACGTTCACGGAAATTTCTTTCCGTATGACTTTATAAAAATGACACCCGGAAACGGATCACTCGCAAGAGTGGCCACACGTGTGCGTCAGTTGCGCGACTCCTTGGGGAATGACCGTGTAATTCTTCTTGACAACGGCGATATCCTTCAGGGACAGCCCACAGCTTATTATTATAATTTTATCAAGACAGATGTCCCACATCCGACAGCACGGATGCTGAACTACCTTTCGTATGACGCGCAGACGATAGGTAATCATGATGTGGAGACAGGTCATGCCGTTTATGACCGTTACCGTGCCGATCTTGGAAATCTTCCTCTCCTCGGAGCGAATGTCGTTGACCGTTCGACAGGGAAGCCCTATCTCCAGCCTTATGCCGTGATCGAGCGTGATGGAGTCAAGGTTGTAGTGCTCGGACTCCTCACTCCCGCCATCCCTGCGTGGCTTCCTGAAAATCTTTGGTCGGGATTGGAATTTGAGGATATGGTGGAAAGCGCGCGCAAGTGGGTTCCCTATATTCTCGAAAATGAAAAACCTGATCTTCTTGTCGGACTGTTCCATTCAGGTCATGATTCCGGGAAGATGACGGGTGAATGGCGTGAAAATGCCTCGCTTCTTGTGGCTGATCAAGTGCCGGGATTCGATATGATATTCATGGGTCATGATCACACGCTTTATAATTCCACTGACGGCAAGCACCCTGAATCCAAGGCTGTCATCCTGAATCCGGCCAATAGTGCCGGCTATCTTGCCGAGGGTGAGGTAACCTTTACGAGAAATGCCGATGGAAAGATTGTGGATAAAAAGGTGAGCGGATTGCTTACCCCCCTTAATAATCTCAAACCAGACTCTGCCTTTATGCAGGCATTTCATCCCGAACAGCAGGAAATCAAAGAGTTCGTCAGCCGCCGACTTGGTTCTTCCGAAGGTGATTTCTCCGTCCGTGATGCCTATTTCGGTCCTTCGGCTTTCATGACGCTTCTGCATGATTTACAACTGGCCATCTCCGGAGCTGATATTTCACTCGCTGCACCGCTTTCATTCGACGCACTGATCAAGAAAGGTGACCTTCGCATGAGCGATATGTTTACTTTGTATAAGTATGAGAATATGCTCTACACAATTTCTATGACCGGACAGGAGATCAAGGACTACCTTGAGATGAGCTATTCGCTTTGGACTGATGTGATGAAATCGGCTGACGATAATCTTTTGCTTTTCTCAGGTGAAAAGACAGCTGCTAAGGGAGATTATGCCAAGCTTCTCAATCCGTCCTATAATTTTGACTCCGCGTCAGGTATAGATTATACTGTGGATGTCACCAAACCTCAGGGTGAGAAAATAAATATCATCTCCATGAGTGACGGCACTCCCTTTGATCCTCGGAAGGTCTATAAGGTCGCTGTCAATTCCTATCGTGGCAACGGCGGTGGAGATCTGTTGACGAAAGGTGCAGGTATTCCCCATGACCAATTGAAATCCCGCATACTCTCCTCCACTGACAAGGATCTGCGCTACTATCTCATCAAGGAGATAGAGAAGCGTGGCTCTATTTCACCAAAGGTCGATACAAACTGGCGATTCATACCGGAAGATATTGTTGCACCGGCAGCCCGGAGGGATCGTAAGGTTCTGTTCGGCGATTGATAGCGTAATTTATTATAAGACCATCCGCGGGCTGAATTTCTGATAATCCAGTCCGCGGATGGTCTTATAAGGTTTGATGCAGTACGTTTTCGTCACACCTTCCCGTCAATTATATCGAAAGCAGCCTGACGGCCGAAAGTTATGCGTTCAGGGTAATGTACGTCGCTGTTGACTGCGAGAACAGCACTTGCATCCCTTAGACGTCTTACAGTGTGGGGCGACGGGAACATTCGCGGGACATATTTCTTCACTTCTTCTTCCGTGCTTCCGACCGGAGCTTCCCATGCTTTGGTATTGACCTCAATAATGATATCTTTTGCAATGAGAGCATCGATCACATTGTCGAGGTGTTTTCTGTACCAATCCTCATCCTCGATTCCGGGACGGAAATGTGAGGCATTGAACCCCACTTTATCGAAGTGCCCGATTATGTCGAAATCTCCTGCCTCGATCATGTCAAGAGTATGACGGTAAAAAGTATCGACCACATAACGGATGTCATCATGGAAATTGGTGTGCATCTTTTCGATAAATCTCTTAGGACTACCGTCGATGTCGATCAATTCGCCTTCCTGAGTCGGAATGAAATGAATCGAGCTGAGTCGGTAGTCAAGCGGAAGGTTTCTGAAATACTCGTGTGATGCACCCCAGTTCTTGCCAAGATAATCAATTTCCATTGACAGGTAGAGATCGATTTCCCCTGCATGTTCATCCTTGAGATTATGGAATGTCCGGATATATTCATCAACCGCATCAGCACTCATATTGCAGGGCGATGCAATAGGAATCGGGGAATGAGGAGTGAAGCCGAGATGTTGTATCCCGGCTTCGATGGCTGCTTCAACAAAGCGCGCCATATCGGCGCGCCCGTCACAGAATTGAGTATGAGAATGAAGGTTATACGCTCTTGTCGAGCTTATAATTTCTCTTATGTTCACTGGTCTTTATTTAGTTGTTGGAGGATTGGCTATGTTCTGACGCATGGTGGTATCGGATTCGATATTCTTCATGCGGTAATAGTCCATGATACCGAGATTTCCTGAAAGGAAGGCTTGAGCCATAGCACGCGGTAATTCTGCTTCGGCCTCGATCACTTTTGCACGTGCTTCCTGAGCCTTTGCACGCATTTCCTGTTCGAGAGCTATCGCCATAGCGCGGCGTTCCTCCGCCTTGGCCTGTGCGATACTCTTGTCTGCCTGAGCCTGATCGATCTGAAGAGCCGCACCGATATTCTTACCTATGTCAATGTCGGCGATGTCGATCGAAAGGATCTCAAACGCAGTTCCCGAATCAAGACCTTTGCGGAGTACGAGTTTCGAGATGTTGTCGGGGTTTTCAAGAACCTGCTTGTGGCTTTCAGACGATCCGATAGATGATACAATGCCTTCTCCGACACGGGCGAGCACAGTATCCTCACCGGCACCGCCGACAAGTTGACGGATATTCGCACGGACTGTCACACGGGCTATTGCGATAAGCTGAATACCATCCTTAGCAACGGCTGTGACGTGAGGCGTTTCAATCACTTTGGGATTCACTGACATCTGTACGGCCTGAAACACGTCACGACCTGCGAGATCGATAGCGGTAGCCATCTTGAAACCAAGGTCAATGTTGGCTTTTGAAGCCGACACGAGTGCATGAACCACTTTCTCGACATTACCACCGGCAAGGTAGTGTGCTTCAAGATCATCGCGTGTGACATCGTTGAGACCTGCTTTATGAGCCTCGATGAGGGCACGCACGATCAGTGAGGCGGGTACATTTCGTATGCGCATGAGGAATAACTGCATGAGCGAGATCTTCACTCCGCTTACTCGTGCCGAGATCCACAGGAAGAAGGGGACGTAGTAGAAGAAGATACAGATAATGATTACTACTGCAATCAGAATCAGGATTAATGTTATCTCCATAGGCAAAATTAGGGGATTAATGGATTAGACTATAGGGTTAGTTCTTTTCAAGAGAGATCACACGGTTCTTCAGCTGTTTAAGTTCAGCTTCCTTCTGTTCAAGCTCTTTTTCCGCAGCCAGAATCCGGGGGCCGATTGACTTATCACGTTTGGCGTAGGTTGTGCGCATAGCGGCCAAGTCCTGACGCATCTTTTCGACCTTTGCTCCTGCTGCAAAGTATTCGCGCAAAGCCGTAGCGGCCCGCGGACTTCTCAACTGTGAAGTAGAGGTAATTATGCGTCCTCCCGGTAAAGCAAAGCGGATTTCATCCTCATTTTTCTTTCCGGTATTGCTTGAGATAGCAGCTATCTGCTTTCGGATCTGTGCATAATCAGTTTCGCCTTTCTGTGTCATGGCTATGGAACTTACACGTGCATAGTCGGCGAGATCCGGAGTTTCTACCGGATAATTGACGCGCAGATCCTTAGGGAGAAAAGTATAGATTGTCACAGAATCCTGCAGTTGATTTCTGTCTGAAACCCACCATCCGATACCATTCTCCTCATCAATTGCATATAAGTAGTCATTGTAAGGAGAATTATATGGCATACCTATATTGGAAGGTTGGAGGAAACCGTCCGATTCCCTGCGCGAGATGAAGATGTCGAGTTCACCAAGTGAGTTTTCACCGTCTGCAGCGAAATAAAGTGTGATACCATCCGACATGAGAAACGGGTAGGATACCCACGAGCCGTTAGAATCACCGAAGATGGATGCATAGTCGAAGAGTTCCGTCGGATTGTCCCAACTTCCATCGGCAAGACGTATTGACTCGAATACTTTTGAGTTTCCTGTCCCTGTAGAACCATACCATATAATATCGTCACCTGATTCGCTGACATACACCGGTGAGCACAGACCGTTGACGCCAAGCTGTTCCATAGCGGTAGCGTTGACCGCTTTGTCAAGCGCACTATCATCCGCGAGTGCACCCGCACTTTTTGCGAGCTTGACAAATTTGAAAAACTGTTCGGCCGGGACATTGATGCTATCTACGATCTCGATCTGTTCGACACGGTCAAGCATTGAGCGGCCGAGTTCGATACGGTTGCTCAGATTTTCAGTCCAGTCGATCATTTCACTTCCATCACCGTAAGAGAAATTCTGGTCCTTGGCTTCCTCTGCCTTTGTCCTTTTCGCAAGATATTTATCAAGATGCTCCTCAGCTTTGTCAAAATCATAGAGGTAGAAGTAACACTCTGCCGCGCCAAGATTTGCCGCGTTGTCACCTTTAAGATAAAAGCTCACCGCTTCTTTATAGCGGCCTGCTTCCTGCAGAGCTTCACCGGCCTTGCGGTTCAGAACTTTGTTCTTGGGTGCCTCACGAGCGAGGTTCACGGCCTTTGTAACCTCCTCCGGGGTGATTGCCGATGCAACCATCACGGAGGAAATCATTGAGGCCAACAGTATGTGTCGGAATGGTATGTTCATATTCAGACGTTGAAAAAATTACTTTTCCTGTTTCATAAGCTCCTTGTGCATAGCGGCTGCGGCTCTGCGGCCGTCGCCCATAGCAAGGATTACGGTTGCGCCACCGCGGACAATGTCGCCTCCGGCATATATGTCGTAGATCGACGATTGCATACTCTCTTCATTGACAACGATCGTGCCACGGCGTGAGACTTCAAGTTCAGGAATGGCATTGGGGATAAGTGGGTTGGGGGAGACACCTACACTGACGATCACCAGATCCACTTCAATCTCGTCGATTGCACCTTCGATGGCCACGGGGGAGCGTCGGCCGGAAGCATCAGGCTCGCCAAGCTCCATACGCTGAACACGCATTGCCCTCACGCGGCCTTTCTCATCGGCAAGATACTCCAGGGGATTACAGAGGGTCATGAACTCTACGCCTTCCTCCTGCGCGTGATGTACCTCCTCTACGCGGGCAGGCATCTCTTCAAGACTACGGCGATACACGATCATGGCTGTCTTTGCGCCTTGACGCAGTGCCGTGCGCACTGAATCCATCGCAGTGTTGCCGCCGCCGATCACAGCTACGCGGTTACCTTTGAGTACAGGTGTATCCTCACCGGGGCGACCTGCGCCCATAAGATTTATTCGTGTAAGATATTCGTTGGCCGACATTATGCCGATGAAGTTCTCACCGGGGATACCCATGAATCTTGGCAGGCCCGCACCGGAAGCTACGAATATGCCGTCATAGCCCAGCCTGTGAAGTTCATCGTATGAAATAGTCTTGCCGATCACGCAGTCCTTGACAAAGTTTACGCCTTCGGCACGCAGACCATCGATTTCTGCTTCGACAACGACATTCGGGAGGCGGAATTCGGGGATGCCGTATTTCAACACGCCACCTATCTCATGAAGTGCTTCATAGACGGTTACGTTATATCCTTTCTTGATCATATCGCCGGCAAATGACAGACCGGCAGGTCCTGAGCCTACGACTGCGATACTCATGCCGTTTTTCTCCACATCAGGAGCTTGCGGACGGATGTTGTTTGCACGGTTGTTCTCTCGTTCGAAGTCAGCAGCAAAGCGTTCGAGATAGCCGATGGCCACAGGTGCTTTCTTCATTTTATTGTAGATGCAGCGTGACTCGCACTGCTTTTCCTGCGGACAGACGCGGCCGCAGACAGCCGGAAGCGCACTTGTGCGTTTAAGTACCTTTGCAGCCGTAAGGATTTCACCCCGCTCGATATTTTTGATAAATGCAGGAATCTCGATTGACACAGGGCAACCGTTGATACACTGGGGATCGGGACAATCGAGACAGCGGGTAGCTTCGAGCACGGCCTGCGCCTGTGACAGACCCTGATTCACTTCATGGTTGGAGTGAACGCGATATTTAGGATCGAGTTGAGGGATTACGGCTCTTGGAATCGATGTGCGCTCTTTTGCGCCAAGAGCGGAGCGGAGTTCCTCACGCCATTTGGCGTTGCGGTTTGTATCTATATTCATTTCTGAAATTGTATGCTGTGAAAAAACTGAGGTATGAAAAAGCTTTCTCCAAAAGAAAGGTGTTGTTTTAATTATAAGCCTTAAGGCGCATGATCATTTCGTCGAAATCCACTTTGTGTGCATCGAATTCCGGGCCGTCGATACATACGAATTTAGTTTGGCCATCGACAGTCACGCGGCAAGCTCCACACATACCTGTTCCATCGACCATGATCGTGTTGAGCGATACCATTGTCGGGACGTCATGTTTCTTTGTGGTAAGCGCGACAAATTTCATCATCACCGCAGGGCCGATAGCCACTACGAGATCAACTTTTTCGCGTTCGATAACGGCTTCCACACCTGCAGTGACAAGACCTTTCTGTCCCCTTGAGCCGTCATCGGTCATGAAAATCACTTCGTCGCTGAATTCCGCCACCTCGTTTTCAAGTATGATAAGCTCGGATGTACGGGCGGCAAGGATGGAGATCACGCGATTTCCAGCCTGTTTCATTGCCTTGATGATCGGGAGTAGGGGGGCTACACCTACGCCGCCTCCGCAACACACCACTGTGCCTACTTTCTCGATATGCGTAGCCTGTCCGAGTGGTCCGACGACATCTGTGAAACAATCACCCGGTTCGAGCGCGCATATCTTGCGTGTGCTGTCACCTATAGCCTGAATGACGAGTGTGATAGTCCCGCGTTGCAGATCTGCATCAGCGATAGTGAGGGGGATACGCTCGCCACCTTCGCCTGTGCGGACAATGACAAAATGGCCCGGCCTGCGCGACTGCGCTATCATCGGGGCTTCCACTACAAGCTTTACCACATTTTCCGAGAAGTGTTCTTTCTCTACGATTTTAAACATTGACATAACTTAGTGTCTGCGATTGATTTTAATTACGATAAGTGATATTACGTTTTTGTACTATGGTCTGATCCATTGATTCGAGTTTCTCATGACGGAGAGTCCAGTTTCCATGAGCATCAAATTCGAGATATTCATATTTCTGCGCCTCATCCTGATCCGCACCGTCATAGTCATGCTCCTTGAGGAGGCCTCTGGAGTCATAACGGTAATTCTGTACCCAGCTTTCGCCTTGGGATGTAGCAGTTACCTTTATGACGCGTCCGGCACTGTCATACGTGAGTTTCATTTCGATAGTCGTAAACTCATCCTCATTATCCTCCACGGCATCTTCAACTGTGATGCTTGATATGCGGCCTTGTTTGTCACGGGTACACTCCACCTCCGAACCGTCGATCTCAATGAGCATTCCATCCTCATCGAATGTAAATTCGGTTTGCCATTCGAGACCTGCGTCATCCATGATTATACAGATGGAATCCACTGCCCCTTTGAGCCCGAACATGTCAAGATCGTTGACCGCACCGTGGGCTGAAAGGGCGAAAAGAGAGGCAAACAGAAGTATAATTGCTTTCATAACTGTCCAACTGATGTCTATTTCACAAAATTACTATTTATATCTTAAACAAACGCTAAAGTTTGCTAAAAAAAGCCCCTGCATCTCTAATTTTAGTAATTTTGTATTGATGGAATCTGCTACAAAACAATCCAAAAACCTCAAAGAGCTGAGTGAAGCCCCTGTCGGAAGGCTTCTGTGGAAATACAGTCTGCCTGCAGTCGTGGGTATGCTCGTGATGTCATTGTACAATATTATTGACCGTATTTTTATCGGGCAGTGGGTAGGGCCGGAAGCGATAGCCGGACTTGCGATCACGTTTCCGGTGATGAATCTGTCGGCCGCTCTCGGTGTGCTCATCGGTGCAGGTGGCGCGGCAAGAATATCCATACTTCTCGGTGCTAAAGACCATAAGGGGGCACAGGCTGTCCTCGGCAATGCGCTTGTTCTCCTTTCGTTGATAATATGCTGCTATCTTACGGTTTTTGCTGTGTTCATTGACGATATTCTTCTTGCTTTCGGTGCCAGTCAGGTGACACTCCCGTATGCAAGGGATTTCATGCTCTATATACTGCCGGGCATGTTCATGACCAATTTCGCTTTCACGTTCAATAATTTCATGAGAGCGTCAGGCTACCCTGTGCGGGCCATGGTCACGATGTTCATAGGTGCGCTCTCGAATTTACTGCTCGCTCCAATTTTCATATATTATCTGGAGATGGGGATCAAGGGAGCAGCTATTGCAACAGATATATCTATGGGGATTTCGGCATTCTTCGTGCTGTCTCACTTTTTCAAAAAGTCGAGCACTCTGCATTTCCTCCAGGATAAGACTATGTATAGTTTACGAATGCGTGTGTTTGTGCCGATGCTGTCGATCGGTGCAGCTCCATCGCTTGTCAACGCGGCTGCCTGCTTCATAAACGTTATCATTAACAAGACGCTTTACGCCCACGGTGGTGATACGGCGGTGGCTGCCGCCGGCATTTTCACGACCTATACCTCGCTTATGACCATGGTTGTTGTTGGTATCTGTCAGGGAATGCAGCCGATCATAGGATATAATTACGGAGCAGGACTCATCCATCGTCTCCGCCGGACGTTCTGGTTGGCTGTAGGGGTGTCAACGCTTATAGTGACGACTGGTCAGATAATCGGACTTACGATGCCGGCTTATATCGGCCGTGCATTCACGACCGATGCAGGGCTTATTGCCGAGACATCACGCTGTCTCCACATTTCGTTGCTCGCTTTTACGGTGGTTGGTTTCCAGATTGTCGCGACAACGCTTTTCCAGTCCATCGGCAAGGCTTCAGCTTCGATTTTCCTTTCGCTTACCCGTCAGGTGCTTTTCCTTATTCCCCTTCTTCTGATTTTGCCTTCGGAGTACGGACTCGATGGTGTATGGGCGGCATTCCCTACGTCTGACGTAATTGCAACCGTCGTTACAGCTGTCATGGTAGGCTGGCAGCTCGCCCGTTTCAAGAAATCCGAGCAGTATGCCTTGGCATAATTCCGATTACTGCCAGACATAACAGTCGGTATGAAAATTTTTGGAAGCCAGTTATAAAATTTGTATCTTTGCCCTCGCTTAAATAATAAAATTAAATTTATTTATCGAAAACCATGCTTAAAACCATACTTGCAATAGCAGGCCGTCCCGGTCTATACCGTCTTGTCAACCGTGGCAAAAATATGCTCATCGTTGAATCCATCACGACAAAGAAGCGTACTCCCGCCTACGCTCATGACAAGGTGATCTCTCTCGGCGATATTTCTATCTATACAGTCGAGGATGATATACCCTTACCGACAGTTCTTGAAAGCGTCAAAGCTAAGAGCAACGGTCAGCCTGTAGATATCAAGGCCATTGGTAATGACGAGGCTGTACGCGAGTATTTCGCCGAGATCCTCCCTGATTTCGACCGCGATCGCGTCTATACCTCCGACATCAAAAAACTTCTCACATGGTACAACCAACTTCTTGAAGGTGGCATCACTGAATTTGCCGAAAAAGAGGTGGCTGCTCCGAAATCTGCACCTGAAAGCGAAGAGAAGTGAAAATAAACCGTCTGTTTACCGCCGAGGACAGTGTGGTCGATTTGATCGAATATGATTATAACGTCCTCACTGTCCTCAGCCGTTTTTCTCTCCCGTTGGGATTCGGCCATAAGACCATTGCCGAACTTTGCGAGGATTCCGGCATAAATACCGAGGCTTTCCTGCTGGTGGTCAATTTCCTCCTAAGCGGAGAGATAGATCAGCTTACGCTACCTTACGTGAGCCCGGCCGATGTGGCCTATTTCCTTCACAATTCCCATGAGTACTATCTCTCCTACAAACTTCCCCATATAAGGGCCAATTTGCTTACCGCGCTCGATGAGGGTCACAGTGACATCAATCCGATAATAATCAAATTTTTCGATGACTATACCTCGCTCGTAAAACAACATTTCAGTTACGAGGAAGGGGTAGTCTTCCCTTACGTCCGTGCGCTTGCGTCCGGCACACCTACGGACTACAGCATCGATGTGTTCCGCCGACAGCATGACGATGAGATTGAGGAAAAACTCTCGGAACTTAAAAATATAATCCTGCGCTATTATTCCACCTCCATGCCGTTTAAAATGTATGATGCCTTGGTGGACATCTATAACTGCGAGCAGGATCTCAAGTCACATGCGCAAATCGAAAACGATATTCTCGTTCCCATGATCTCGCGGATCGAACATTGCCGGTAAGGAAAGGAGGAGTTTGTCAGCCATGCGTCATCATATCTCTATCGCCCTTATGCTTCCTTCTCCGCTCATGGTCGCGGGGATAGGGACACTTCTTCGTTCGCTCCCCGATCTTCCATGCACGGTCACGGAATTGCAGCCCGATGGCTACATGGAGGCTATCGCACGTATGCATCCGGCCATACTTATAGTCGATCCGGTCATAAACGGCGTTGAGTGGGATGCTCTGAAAAGCTCATCGTCGTCACCCATGAAGATCATAGCCGTTCTTACGCAGCAGATGCCAAAGACGGCTTTAAGATGGTTTGATGATAGTTTTTCGATTTACGATAATGCGACTGCAATTATCGACGTGATCCGACGGAATGTCAAGGCTGATGAAGACAGCGACAAGGGAAAGGATCTAAGCCCACGTGAAAAAGAGGTTATTGTCGGTATCGTTAAAGGACTCTCCAACAAGGAGATCGCATTGGAAATGAATGTTTCGGTCAATACTGTAATGACCCACAGACGCAACATAGCTGCAAAACTTCACATCCATACCCCGGCCGGTCTAACGATATTTGCAATCGTGTCGAATCTTGTCAAGCTTGAGGACATAAAATCCGATATGGATAAGCTATGAGCATTCCTGATGGGTGGGATATAGCAATGCTCTAATACTATTTTTTTATGTTGGTATCGGCAACAAGCCTTTCTGTTCTATGAAGAGGTCTGTTAATCTATGGCCATAGTTTTAATGACGCAGTGTATTGAAAAACTCCTCGCGGAGCGCGGCCGATTCCTCAAATACACCGGCGGTTTCAATAGTCGTTGTTGAAGAATTCTGTTTTTCCACACCGCGCATTTTCATGCACAGGTGTTCGCCCGTACAGATTACGATCACGCCTTTAGCACCGAGTTTTTCCATCACGATCTTGCAGATCTGCGCGGTCATGCGTTCCTGAACCTGAAGACGTCGTGCGTAAAAATCCACGAGACGAGCGAGTTTACTCAGTCCGATAGTTTTACCATCCGGAATATAGCCGATTGAAACTTTTCCGAAGAAGGGGAGGATATGATGCTCACACAGAGAATGAAATTCTATATCCTTGACGACAACCATGCGTGAGCCTTCGTATGAGAAAATCGCACCGTTGATCAGTTCGTCGGCATCCTGACGGTAGCCGCGTGTTACGTAGGCCATTGCTTTGGCCGCACGCATCGGGGTCTTGATCAGACCCTCGCGTTCGACATCTTCTCCGAGAAGACGTATGATTGCCTCGTAATGTGACGCTATTTCCTTGATGGTATCTTCGCTTAGTTCTTTCACTGTGCTTGAGTTTGTTTGGGGACAATTTGATCCGTGTGCGTATGTTCAGTGCAGATTAGTCCTGTACGTTTACGCGATCGCGGACCACACGTATCTCTTTGCTATAGGCCGGAAACGCCTTGCGCAGCTCTTCGGCCGCAGCGTTGGCATCCCTCTGCGTTCTAAAATCGCCCACTCGTAATCGCCAGTAAGGCGAATTGTACATGACGTATGTCTGATAAGCCGGAAAGCGGGAGGATATGACGCGCTGTTTCGAGCGGGCCTCGTTCTTAGCTGTACGCACATTTGTGTCACTGAACACCTGCACGCGGTAACCGGCCATGCGGCCGTTGACCGGGCGGTTGACCTCCTCTTTCTCCTTGTCATCCTCTGGCGCAGCCTCTACAGGGACGAGACGCAGCAGCATCTTGTCCGGTTGGTTGATCACGTTCGAATTGCCCCTTGTGATATGGTCAACGATGGTCACGACTTCTACATCGGCGTTAACGGCCGGAGCAGCCATGAGCATCATCAGTGGTAATACGATTGCTTTCATAAGGATTTTGAGGTGCGGTTGATGTGTCAAAGAAACCGCGCGGACTTGACTGTCCACTGTCAGAGCGGACCGGTAATAGGCCGCGCGGTTTTGAGAATGTGATTATATTTTCGGGGTTGTTATCGTGTGATCTATGATCAGAATGCGTTCACGATACCCATGAATGAAGCAGCTTCGAGCGCGGCGCCACCGATGAGACCGCCATCGACGTCGGGCTTTGCAAAAAGCTGTGCGGCGTTAGAGGGCTTGCAGCTTCCACCGTAGAGGATAGAAGTATTATCAGCCACCTCTGCACCATACTTGTCAGCGATAGTCTTGCGGATGAAGGCGTGGATTTCCTGAGCCTGATCGTCAGTAGCTGTCTTGCCTGTTCCGATAGCCCATACGGGTTCGTAGGCAATGACGATCTTGCCGAATTCCTCTGCGTCGAGGTTGAAGAGACCTTCTTCGAGCTGAGCCTTTACGACTTCGAAGTAGCTGCCGTCCTCACGCTGTTCGAGGACTTCACCGATACAGAAGATAGGAGTAAGACCATTGTCAAGGGCGAGACGCACCTTCTCGCGGAGAGTCTCGGAAGTCTCGTTGTAGTACTGACGACGCTCTGAGTGACCGAGGATCACGTATGTCGCACCGGTGGATGCTACCATGGGAGCGGAAACCTCGCCGGTGTAGGCACCTGAACGGTGATCAGCGCAGTTTTCTGCACCAAGGCCGAGTTTGTTCTTATCAATAACGTTGTTGATTGAAGCGAGGTGAGTGAAAGGAACACAGATGACTACGTCACATTTGGGAGTCTCGCCTTTGAGGGCTGCGTTTACTTCCTCAGCAAGCTTGATGCCTTCGGGCAGGGTGGTGTTCATCTTCCAGTTGCCTGCTACGATGTTTTTTCTCATTTTTACCTTAATTAATGTGGTTTTTTGAAAATTCGAGGACAAAATTAACGATTTCTGTTGAATTATTCAACCTCTTGGGCTTCAATATTGGCTCGCCGCACGTATTTCCTCTGAATTTGCTCCATTTTTTGTGTCCTGAGCGGTTACTTGAAAAAAAATACTTAAATTTGCAGCAGTCAATCAAAGATGATTCCGGACCGGAAAGTCAGGCAGTAATCATCAATAACCAATCATTTCATTAATCACTGATGGCAAAAATAGGAAGTAAATGGACCGGAAGCGGCCGCAAGGCCATGCTTCTCGGAAGTGGAGAATTAGGCAAGGAAGTAGCTATTGAACTGCAGCGTATGGGTGTCGAGGTTGTTGCCTGCGACAAGTATGCCAACGCTCCTGCAATGCAGGTGGCGGATAGCTGCCGCGTGTTCAACATGCTTGATCCTGAAGCTCTGAAAGCTGCTATTGCAGAGGAAAAACCTGACCATATCATCCCGGAAGTGGAAGCCATAGCCACCCCCGTGCTCGTGGAACTTGAAGAGAAAGGTCAGAATGTGACCCCGACAGCCAAGGCAGCATGGCTGACAATGAACCGTGAGGGTATCCGTCGTCTTGCAGCCGAGGAGCTTGGCGTCACGACTTCACCCTACCGTTTTGCTTCGGATTTTGAAGAATTTAAGGCCGCTGTGGAGTCCGTGGGTATTCCTTGTGTCGTGAAACCTATCATGTCGTCGAGCGGTCACGGCCAGAGTGTGATAAAGTCAGCCGATGATATAGAGAAGTCATGGAAAATCGCACAGGAAGGCGGACGCGCAGGTGCTGGTCGTGTCATTGTCGAGGGCTTCGTGAATTTCGATTATGAAATCACCCTTCTTACTGTGCGTTCAGTAGCCGGCACATCGTTCTGCGAGCCTATCGGTCATATTCAGGTTGATGGTGACTACCGTTATTCTTGGCAGCCACAGGCCATGACGCCGGCTGCGAAGGCCAAGGCGCAGGAGATAGCTCGGAAGGTGACCGATGCTCTCGGTGGTTACGGAATTTTCGGTGTGGAGCTTTTTATCAAGGGTGATGAAGTGATCTTCAGCGAGGTTTCGCCACGCCCCCATGACACTGGTATGGTCACTATGATCTCGCAGGAGCTTAGCGAATTTGCTCTCCATGCACGCGCCCTGACAGGCCTCCCTGTTCCTGAAATCCGCTTCCTCGCTCCGTCGGCTTCACGTGCTGTTGTTGTAGAAGGCGACAGTAAGGAAGTCGTGATGGGCGGACTTGAAAAGGTTCTTGAAGAGCCCGGAGTGCAGATGCGTATATTCGGCAAGCCCGAAGTGAAGGGACATCGCCGTATGGCCGTTATCCTTGCCACCGCCGACACAGTGGAGGAGGCGAGAGCCAAGGCTGATCGCGCTTATGAAAAACTTACAGTGGAAGTGCTTTAATGCACTTCCACTCCTCCCTCCTGTCAACCGACTTTCCTCCCCCTTAGATCTAACGCTGTTTCCCGGCTTGATTTAATCTAAAGAACTGCCGTAGGAACTGAAAAATTATATTGTATCCGTGCATCACAGGATATAAAATCCTGATCTCATAATACCTTGATAAGGTCGTCTATACTCCTTCTTGCTATATCCCATTTTTTTTGATCCCAAGATGCATATTTTCATTTCATTTTTAGCCTGTTTGTTTCTCCTTTGCTCATCCGTTGCCGCTTATGCCGGTAATGAAATCGGGACAAAGGATGTCGATGCGATACTTAAACGTCTTGATACCGAACTTGAAAAACGAGGCACCTACCTTAACGCCCGTCACGCATTCATCGATTCCTTGAAGCGCGTGGTGGTTTCAGGTGATATTTCAACTGAAGATCGTCTGGAATCATTCTTGGAGCTCGGTGACAGCTATAATGCGCTCAATACAGACTCCGCATTGACATTTTACAACAAAGGGTATGAGCTGGCCACATCGATAGGGGAGGATTCCATACGGACGCGTTTTGAACTCAGGATAGCAACTTATCTGCCTCTGCTCGCTTTCATGCATGAAGCCTCACGCCGTTTTGAATCGATTGATCCGGGGACTCTACCGGCGGGCTTACGCGAGGAATATTATGATGCGGCACGTCAGATGTACTTCTACATTGCTTCATATTACATCAATCATCCTGAGGTATATGATAAGTACATCAAGCAGTCGCAGGCTTCGCAAGCCGTCCTGCTGACTCTGTTAGAGGAGGGCTCGCCTAAATTCATGTTGAATCAGGGTGAATATCTGCTTTCTCATCAGCAATATGCCAAGGCCAAGGCCATACTCTTCGCGCTTCTCGAACGCGTGTCGGAAGAAGACAACCTATATGCCAGAGCCTGCCACTTCCTCGCGGATATCTCAAAAGCGAACGGTGAGCATAATGCCTACGTCTATTATCTTGCGCTCTCAGCGATAGCTGATACGCGCGGAGCTACGCTTGAAAATTCATCCCTGCAGGAGCTCGGCCGTATAATGTACTTGAACGGTGACGTTCATCATGCCTACGATTATCTCTCCACTGCCTTGTCCGAGGCCGTGGAATGTGATGCTCCTCTGCGTGTGTTGCAGTCATCAAGTATTTTCCCCATTATCGAGAGTGCTTATAAATCAGAACTTAAAAAGTCTGACCGTCGTACTTTTATTGTCATTCTTATAATGGCGATGTTGCTGGTCGGACTTGCCGTCACGCTCTATATCCTTAACCGGAAGAAGCAGCTGATGGATCGCATGGCCTTGAAACTTGAGGAGGCCAATAACACTAAGGATGTCTATATTTCGCAGTTTCTGAATCTCTGTTCGATCTATATGGACAAGCTCAACCAGTTCAATAAGATGGTGAACCGCAAAATTACTACAGGTAAGGTTGACGATCTGCTGAAACTCACAAAGCAGGGCCGCTTCATAGAGGAGCAATCCAAGGAATTCTATGATGTGTTTGACGACGCCTTCCTCCATATCTATCCTCAGTTCGTATCTGAGGTCAACAAGCTTCTGCGCCCTGACGAGCAGATTGTGCTCCGCGAAGGTGAAAAACTCAACACAGATCTTCGCATAGTTGCTTTCATGCGCCTTGGGATCGAGGAGAGCACGCGGATAGCACAGATGCTAAATTATTCGGTCTATACTATCTATACTTATCGCAATAAACTGAAGAACCGGGCCATCAACAGGGATACCTTTGAAGATATGATCATGAACATTAAATCGGTTTCATGATAGGTCGGTTTTGTTAACAATAGGTGATCTATAACCCACATGAATGCCTGATATTTCCTAAACATATTTGTATTTTTGCTAAATTTTGCATGGTATATATTATTGATTTGTATAGTGTTATATGTGATGCAACATTTATATACCCTCAATTCGGCTTCATGGATATTGCATGAGCTGTGATTTCGATATAATTTTGCAATGCAGAGAGGAAAAAGGCAGTGTTTTCAGGCTGCCCGGAACTCGAAGTAATCACTACGAATCAGACAGAATTGCATATTTTTAGTTTTAGGGTTAGTATAGATTGTTAGTATCTTAGCGTAATTCATTAGTTATATGAGAAGAATTGCATAATAGTAAATGTGTTTTTATGTTAGGTTTGTAGAGTCTTATTGCTAAGACAACGATACGACTTCTCCGTGAGGAGAGGTCGTATTGTCGTTTTAGCCAATCAGAATTTGACCGGGGTAAATAAGTTTGGATATGACGTGGATTTTTGCTAATTTCGCGCTGTCTAACCGAAGCTGTTTTAATATCCAGTCAAGACCATGTTTCAGCCCTTCAGCTTAAATATAGGAGGTGAGCTCCGCGAGTATTCCCGCCCTCAGGTGATGGGAATTATCAATGTCACGCCTGATTCTTTTTTCAAGATTTCACGCACGATGGATGAAGATGCATTGGCATCGAGGATAGAAAGATTTATAGCTGACGGCGCAGACTTCATAGACATGGGGGCTTATTCGTCACGTCCCGGAGCGGCCGACGTAGATCCTGCGGAAGAAATAGCTCGTCTCCGTGTAGGGATGAAAGTGCTGAGATCTATTGATCCGCAAATCCCGGTCTCGATAGATACTTTCCGTTCGGAAGTCGCGAGGGTCGCAATAGAAGAACTTGGAGCGAATATTGTCAATGATATTTCCGGCGGTTCGCTTGATCAAGATATGTTCAGAACTGTCGCACGGCTTAAAGTCCCGTATATATTGATGCACATGCGCGGCACTCCGGCTACTATGCAGTCCCTGACGGATTATTCCGATGTTACTGCTGATGTCATTGCTGATCTTTCGGTGAAATTGCGTGAGCTTCATCTGCTTGGAGTTGCTGATGTGGTTGTCGATCCCGGATTTGGTTTCAGTAAAACAACGGAGCAGAATTTCGAGATGATGCGCAACTTGCAGCAGTTCGAAGCACTTGGCTGTCCATTGTTGGTCGGCATCTCGCGCAAATCAATGATAACCCGCACTCTTGATATTGACCCGGCGGATGCTCTTGCCGGTACGGTGGCGTTGGACGCATTTGCTCTTACACAAGGGGCGGCTTTCCTTCGTGTCCACGATGTTCTTGAAGCTGTCCAGACGGTAAAACTGTTTATGAAAACATTTTAAAAATCATCTTTCCTCATGGATCATTTCGGGATAAAAGACGCTCTTGATATTGCGATTGTCGGACTTCTGCTTTATTACCTTTACAAGATAATGAAGGAGAGCGGCACGTTGAATATCTTCTTCGGCGTGCTTGCATTTATCGTTGTGTGGGTGCTTACGTCGCAGATTCTTGAACTGAAATTGCTCGGATCAATCCTCGATCAGTTCATGGGAATTGGTCTTCTCGTCCTCGTAATTCTTTTTCAGGAGCAGATCAAACGGTTTCTCGTTGAACTTGGCGACCATAAGCGATGGCGGTTTTTAAGGAATCTGTTTATTCATGACAAGCGTGACCGCGCATCGGATACGCGCAAATATGTACTACCCATTGTCTATGCCTGTCTTAACATGTCCAAGACAAAGACCGGCGCGCTGATCGTGATTCGTCAGGAGATGCCGCTTGAATCATACGAGAAGAGCGGCGATATCATTGATGCCGATATCAATTCCCGGCTTATCGAGAATATATTTTTCAAAAATTCTCCGCTTCATGACGGTGCAATGATCATAGACCATGACCGCATAAGGAGCGCAGGATGCATCCTGCCGGTGAGTCATGACCGTAATGTTCCCCGTGCGCTCGGATTACGCCACCGCTCGGCTCTCGGTATCTCGCAGGCGACGGATGCTTTTGCAATTGTGGTGTCGGAGGAGACGGGCAACATTTCTGTCGCTCATCGCGGGACCCTGACCACCCGTCTGAGCTCCACGGAGCTTGAGCATCGCCTCTCGTTGGCCATGGCTAACGATTGATAGTCCCCTACGTGGAGACTTTTCTGGTCAAGACAGTGGATTTATTGGCTTTTTCCATTTGCCGGAGTGCGAAAAAATTTGTAATTTTGTTTGCTCAAAAGAGCTGTCGGACGCCCGCTATCCCCGATGTCAGGGATTAGGAGCGATGACATGAAAACATATAACTATTTCGAGAAAATCATTTTATCAGACTATGTCACAAGACAAAGAACGCGAAGAGGCGTATAGCGCAAGTAATATTCAGGTGCTTGAAGGACTTGAAGCCGTAAGAAAACGTCCGGCCATGTATATCGGCGACATCAGCTTCAAGGGACTCCATCATCTTGTTTATGAGGTTGTCGATAACTCTATTGATGAAGCTCTTGCAGGCTATGCCACGCATATTGAAGTGACCATCAATAAGGACAATTCCATCACTGTGGTCGATAATGGCCGCGGTATCCCTGTCGATATGCACGAAAAGGAACACAAGAGCGCACTTGAGGTGGTGCTTACGGTGCTCCATGCAGGTGGTAAGTTCGACAAGGGTTCCTACAAAGTGTCAGGCGGTCTCCACGGCGTCGGTGTGTCATGTGTAAACGCGCTTTCAACCTATCTTCGTGCCGAGGTGCGTCGTGAAGGCAAGATATTCATGCAGGAATACTCATGCGGTAAACCCACCACGGAGCTTCAGGTGATAGGTGAGAGCGACACTACCGGTACGACGATCACCTTCCTCCCGGACGACTCAATCTTCACTGTGACAGAGTACGATTATGACACACTTGCCAACCGTCTCCGTGACCTTGCATTCCTTAATGCCGGCATCACACTCATCCTTACGGATCTTCGTAAGCTCGATGCCGAGGGTAATCCCAAGACTGAAACTTTCTATTCACGCGACGGTCTGCGCGAATTTGTCCAGTATCTCGACTCGAACAAGGAATCACTTATCAACGATGTGATCCATCTCAACACCGAGCGTCAGGGTATTCCCGTGGAAGTGGCGTTGACTTACAACAACACTTACAATGAGAATGTCTATTCCTACGTCAACAACATCCACACCATCGAGGGTGGTACACACCTGACCGGTTTCCGTCGCGGACTCACCACCACGCTCAAGAAATATGCCGAGGACAACAAGCTCCTTGAAAAGTGCAAGGTCGAGGTTTCGGGCGATGACTTCCGCGAGGGTCTTACAGCGGTCATATCCGTAAAGGTGCTCGAACCGCAGTTCGAGGGTCAGACCAAGACTAAACTCGGTAACGGCGAGGTTCAGGGTGCTGTGTCGGCTGCTGTCAGCGAAGCTCTCCGCTACTATCTTGAGGAGCATCCCCGACAGGCCCGTACAATTGTCGATAAGATCGTCCTTGCTGCTCAGGCCCGCCATGCGGCCATGAATGCCCGCCAGAAAATCCAGCGCAAATCACCTCTTGCAGGTGGCGGACTGCCCGGCAAACTGGCCGACTGCTCTTCGCGTCATGCTGAGGACTGTGAGCTCTTCCTCGTCGAGGGTGACTCTGCAGGCGGTACGGCAAAGCAGGGTCGTGACCGCACATTTCAGGCAATCCTTCCTCTCCGTGGTAAAATTCTAAACGTGGAGAAGGCTATGGATCACAAGATCCTCGATAATCAGGAAATCACGAGTCTCTACCGTGCGATGCGTGTGACCATCGGTACGGAGGAAGATCCCATGGCGATCAACCTTTCGCGCCTTGCCTACCACAAGATCATCATCATGACAGATGCCGATGTGGATGGTAGCCATATCGCCACGCTTCTCATGACATTCTTCTTCCGCCGCATGCGTCCAATAATCGAGCAGGGCTATCTCTATCTCGCAACTCCGCCGCTCTATAAGTGCTCTATCCGCGGAAAGAAAGAAGAATATTGCTGGACTGACGCACAAGTGCAGCAGTTTATTGCCATAAATGGAGAGAAAACCAAAGTGCAGCGTTACAAAGGTCTCGGTGAGATGAGTGCGGAAGAGCTCCGTGACACTACCATGGATCCCGAACAGCGTCTCCTTAAACAGGTTACGATCAGTGATGCTGTTGAAGCCGACCGTATTTTCTCGATGCTTATGGGCGAGGATGTGGCTCCCAGACGCGACTTTATCGAGGCAAATGCCAACTACGCGAATATTGACGCATAAACGATTTATGCGTTACAAGCGTTTATTCATAAAATAATCATCAATTCATACACACCTCGTTTATACTATGGCTCAATCAAAGAAAGCAACTGCCGGTTCACGAAGTGCCGCCATCCTCGAGAAGAAGGTGGAGGAATTTGTCGCGCAGCAAAAAAACAACACATATAACTATAAGCAGGTGGCCCATGCTATCGGGGCCACCACTGCAACCCAGCAGCGGAACATCGCGCTTCAACTTGTCGAAATGGCCTTCAACGGACAGATCATAGAAGTAGCTCCCGGTAAGTACAAATCACCCCAGCGTGGCAATGAGGCCACCGGAGTGTTTGTCCGCCGCAGCAACGGTAAGAATTCTGTGATCACCGATGCCGACGGCGAGGCCATCATGGTTGCCGAACGCAATTCAATGCGTGCGCTTAACGGCGATAAGGTACGTGTCAACATTGCTGCTCACCGTCGTGGTGCCGAGCCGGAGGCCGAGGTGATAGAGATAATTGAAAAGAAGGATCAGACGTTCATCGGAACGCTCAAGGTCGATCGACATTTCGCATACCTTCTTACGGATTCCAAATATCTTTCGACCGACATATTCATTCCCAAAGCCAAACTCAAAGGTGGAAAGACCGGTGATAAGGCAGTGGTAAGGATTGTCGAGTGGAAAGAAGACAGCAAGAATCCGAGTGGTGAAGTGGTCGATATTCTCGGACGTGCCGGTGAGAACAATGCTGAGATACATGCTATTCTCGCAGAGTTCGGTCTGCCATATAAATATCCTGCCGCAGTAGAGAAAGCTGCCGACAAGATTGACGCCGGTATAACGGAGGAAGTGATTGCGCAACGTATAGACATGCGTGATGTCCTCACATTTACCATTGACCCTGCGGATGCCAAGGACTTTGACGATGCCTTGTCATTCCGCGTTCTCCCCAGCGGTAATTATGAGGTCGGCGTGCATATTGCCGATGTGACGCACTATGTGCAGCCTGACACTATCATCGATCGTGAGGCTCAGAAGCGAGCCACATCCGTCTATCTTGTCGATCGCGTTGTCCCGATGCTCCCGGAGCATCTGTGTAACGGCATCTGTTCTCTTCGTCCCAATGAGGAAAAGTTGGCGTTTTCAGTCATTTTCCACATGGATAGTGAGGCGAAAGTGCTCAGCTCTAAGATCGCGCGTACCGTCATAAAGTCTGACCGTCGTTTTGCATACGAGGAGGCTCAGGAAGTAATCGAGACCGGTCTCGGTGACTGTGTGGAAGCTATTCAGACCCTCAACGGTCTCGCAAAGATCCTCCGTCGTCAGCGTTACGAGAACGGTTCGGTTGAGTTTGACCGCCCGGAAGTAAAATTTCATATTAATGAAGAAGGCAAACCTTTAGGCGTGTTCTTCAAAGTGATGAAGGATGCCAATAAGCTCATCGAGGAATTCATGCTGCTCGCCAACCGTACGGTTGCAACCTTTGTCGGCAAGCCAAAGGACAAGAAGAAACCAAAGGCATTTGTCTATCGTGTCCATGATGTGCCCGATCCCACACGTCTTGCCGATCTTGCCTCCATCGCACGCGCATTCGGCTACAAGATAAAGGCATCAGGTACGCCACGTGAGATAAACCGTTCGATCAACCGTATGCTTGACGAGGTGAAGGGCAGGGGTGAGGAGAATTACCTTGCAACCCTCGCTATACGTTCGATGGCAAAGGCCGTATATACGACTGACAACATCGGTCACTACGGACTTGGCTTTGAATACTACACTCACTTCACGTCGCCTATCCGCCGTTATCCGGACATGATGGTTCACCGTCTGCTCGAACGCTATCTTGCAGGTGGACGCAGTGTGAATGTCCAGAAGCTTGAGGATCAGTGTAAGCATTCGAGTGAGATGGAGATTCTTGCTTCCACCGCTGAACGCTCGTCGATCAAATATAAGCAGGTCGAGTACATGCAGGAACACATCGGCGAGACTTACTCAGGTATCATTTCCGGCGTTACCGAGTGGGGACTGTATGTCGAGCTTAACGACAATCTTTGTGAAGGTCTTGTCCCTATGCGTGATCTTGCGGACGATTTCTATGATTTCGATGAAAAGAACCACTGTCTCGTAGGTCGTCGTCACAATCATCGTTATCGTCTTGGTGATAATGTTGACATCAAGGTCGCACGTGCTGACCTTGAAAAGAAACAGCTTGACTTCTTCCTTCTTGATGACAAGGGACAACCACTGCGTAAAAGCGGCGAAGACGAGTTAGGCAAAAAGGTTACTGTCGCCGAAGCCCTTTCCAATAACCACGGAAAGAAAAAGCGTCGTCGCAGGTAATAACCGATCATAACAGGCTTCTGACCGTTATAGAACCTGACAGAGACTATATTAACAAATAAGAATTGCAGCGACCTGCGTCTAATCCGCCGGCCGCTGCAAACACAAATACACAACTTTAACCATAACAGACAACACCATGAAGGAATTTGATGAGTATATCGCAATGGTCAATCAGGCGATAGCCAATCTGAAACTTCCCGCACAGCCCGCCGGGCTCTATGATCCGATACGTTACACGCTCGATTGCGGCGGTAAGCGTCTGCGTCCCGTCCTGACACTTGCAGCATGTCAGGCGATGGGCAAAGAACCTATGACCGCGATCCATCAGGCGATTGCAATAGAGATGTTCCATAATTTCACGCTTCTCCATGATGATGTCATGGATAATGCTGATGTCCGCCGCGGACGGCCTACTGTCCATAAGCGTTGGAACATGGAGACAGCAATACTCTCAGGTGACGCGATGCTCACCACTTCAACCATGCTTCTCGCTATAAAAGCCGGCGAACGCCTTGGTTCGGCTCTTGAGCTTTTCAACGGTACTGCGATGAACATATATGAAGGTCAGCAGTACGATATGGATTTTGAGAAACGTCTTGATGTAACCGTTGAGGAGTACATGGAGATGATCCGTCTCAAGACCTCCGTGCTTCTCGGATGTGCATGCGGAATGGGTGCGCTCATGGCGGATGCAGAGTTCGACGCTCAGCTCCAGTTTTTCAACTACGGTGTGAATCTCGGTCTCGCATTCCAGCTTCAGGATGATTTCTTGGATACCTACGGAAATCCCGAAACGTTCGGAAAGGCTATCGGTGGCGACATTCTCAACGATAAAAAGACTTGGTTGCTGATCATGGCACTGAAGGAGGACGAGACAGGTACAGTCAGATCACTTATCGGAAACAACGAAAATCCGGAAGAGAAAATCCGCCGTGTACGTGAGGTCTATGACCGGCTTGGACTTCCCGACAGAATCCATGAGCTTATCCGTGCATATATCGATACTGCCATCAGTTGTCTCGATCAACTCCCGATCATGCCGGACGCACGTGCATTCTTCATTGAGCTTGCCCTGAAATCGGCTACGAGAAATAAGTAATCACGTAGAATCTCCCTAATCAGAATAATGCTGACTGACACTCATACGCATCTCTATCTTGACGACTTTGCGCCCGAAAAGATCGAGACAGTTAAACGCGCCCTCAATGCCGGTGTGAGCAGAATGATCTTCCCGAATGTGGATCTCACCACGATCGTCCCGATGAAGGAGTTGCACGCTGCTTTTCCTTCACAGATATTCATGGCTATGGGGCTACATCCGACTGAGATCCGCGAGACTTGGCAGGAGGATCTTACTAAGATCCGGAAAGAACTTGACAGCTGTCCTGACGATTATATAGCGGTAGGGGAGATCGGTATTGATCTCTACTGGGACAAGACTTACCGTGAAGAGCAGATCGAAGCGTTCTCCCGACAGGTCGATTGGGCTATCGAGAAAGATTTACCCGTGATAATCCACTGCCGCGAAGGACTGCCTGAAGTACTTGATGTGCTTAGCTCCAAAGAAGTCAAGCCAAAAGCCGTGTTTCATAGCTTCGGTGGATCTGTCGATGACGTCAGGGCCATACGTGAAGTCGGTGATTTCTATTTCGGGATAAACGGTATCGTCACTTTTAAAAATTCCCGTCTTCATGAGGTTTTACCTGAAATCGGCATTGACAGAATAGTCCTTGAAACTGACGCTCCATATCTCGCTCCGGTCCCTCATAGGGGGAAACGTAATGAGAGTGCCTACATTGCAAACACAGCAGCTCGTATTGCTGACATATTCGGGATGCCAACTGAGAAAGTGGAGGAGATAACGACTGCTAACGCCCTTGCTTTGTTTGGCAGGATTAAATAAGGACAGTTTTAGTTGGTACTTACTGACGAAATACGTGTTTTAACAGTTAATTTGTGATATTTTATCATTTTAGAGGCCGGTAATCCGGCCTATTTTTTGTAATTTTGTTATTCTAAACTATAGATTGAGAAATCCGAAATTGCAAATGGCTATCAGATCTACCATAAGGACTTTAATAACATTGTTTTCGTTGTCATTCCTTCCTGAGCTTTCGGCTCAGGATTCGGCATGGGTGCAAGTGCGTATCCCGGTTGCTTGTATCCGTGACGGTAAAGGACATTCGACTGAAATGACTTCACAAGCTATCATGGGGACACCCCTGCGCCTGTTGGATTCGGATGGCGAATGGCTTCATATTCAGAGTCCCGAAGGTTACGAAGGATATATGAATGTGTCAAGTGTCGCTAATAAGACCGATGAAGAGATGCAGTCATGGAGGAATGCCGAAAGACTTGTCTCTATCTCCAAGCCGGAAGTAAAAGTCTATGCTTCGATGGAAGGCCGTGGCCCGCGTGATATAGTCACCGAACTTGTGCTTTCATCAATCGTGGAAGGACAGGCTTTAAACGATTCAATAGTAGAAATCCGACTGCCTGACGGCCGTATTGGTTATGCAGATGCAAACTCATTTGTAAAAGCAGAAGAATGGGCGACGACTCCTTTTGACATGGACAAAGCCATCGACAGCGCATACTGGTTGCTTGGGACACCCTATCTTTGGGGTGCATGTTCCACTAAAGGTGTCGATTGTTCCGGACTTGTCCGGGTTATCTATTTTGATCAAGGAGTGCTCACACTGCGTGATGCACGCCAGCAGATCGAGATAGGAACACGAATAGAGTCTTCCGAACTCAGTGATCTGGAGAGGGGCGATCTTTTGTTTTTCTCCAACACTCCTGACGGACGAATCTCACATGTTGCCGTCTATGACGAAGATGGACGTTATATCCACTCATCAGGTTTGGTCAAGACCAATTATATGCGCGAGAACGATCCGGATTATTCCAAACGGTTTTATCGCGGTGCATCGCGCATCGCAGGCAATGAGGGGACTCCCGGAATAGTTAAAATGATAAATCATCCGTGGTACTTCAACAAGGTTGACCAATCACAATAATTGAAATATTCATACCTGAAAATATAAAAGAAACAATATGGTAACTTTTCTTATCTGTCTGGCATTACTTGTCACAGCATACTTTACTTATGGCCGTTATCTCGAACGTCTGGCCGACGTCAATCCCGATCGTAAGACACCTGTGGAACGCATGGAGGATGGCGTGGATTACATCCGTCTGCCCCGTTGGCGCGTTTTCCTTATACAGCTGCTCAACATCGCCGGTACAGGTCCGATCTTCGGTGCTATCCTCGGTGCATGTTTCGGCCCTATAGCTTTCCTTTGGATTACGCTTGGCGGTATTTTCTTCGGGGCGATGCACGATTTTCTTTCCGGAATGATGATCATGCGTCATGACGGCCGCAGCCTCCCGGAAATTATCGGTATCTATCTCGGAATACCTGCACGCACGGTTGTCAGGGTATTTTCCATTGTGCTAATGGTTCTCGTTGGTGCAGTGTTCATTCTCAGTCCGGCTGCGCTGCTTTCCAATATGGTTCCGGTCATCAGCAAAGATATATGGGTGTGGATCATTCTCGCATATTATATCCTTGCCACTATGCTTCCTGTCGATAAGGTCATTGGCAAGGTCTATCCCGTGTTTGGTGTCGCTCTCGTGGCGATGGCCGCCGGTCTTCTGGGTGTGCTTCTGACCGGTCAATATCCCATACCCGAACTTACGAATCTTCATAACTATCAGCTTGATCCGGAGGCCTTGCCCATCGTGCCTACGCTCTTTATCACGATTGCTTGCGGTGCTATTTCCGGTTTCCATGCCACGCAGTCACCACTCATGGCACGCTGTATCACAAGTGAGAAAAAATGCCGTTCGGTGTTCTATGGTTCGATGATTTCAGAGAGTATCATCGCGCTTATCTGGGCTGCCATAGCGATGGCCTTCTTCCACGGGCCGACAGAGCTTGGTGAGCAACTTGCAGCCAACGGTGGAAATGCCGCGTGGGCTGTGGATGTGATCTCGAATACCACACTCGGTAAGGTTGGAGCTGTGCTCGCACTCTTGGGCGTTGTCGTCGCTCCCATCACTTCAGGTGATACTGCATTCCGTGGTGCGCGTCTTATCGTGGCCGATATCTTCAATATCGATCAGCGTCCCATCCTCAAGCGTTTTGCGGTCTGCATTCCGCTCTTTGTTGTGGGATATGCTATTACACTGATCAATTTCGACATCGTGTGGCGTTATTTCGCATGGGCGAATCAGACACTTGCCGCTGTGGTTCTCTGGACAATCTATGTATGGCTCGCACGCCGTAATTCAAACTATTGGGTCGCTCTTGTTCCGGCAGTTGCAATGACATTCGTGGTTACATGTTTTGTTTTTGTCTCACCACAATTCTTCGGTATTGAAAATCGTGTTCTTGCATTTATCCTTGCCGGAATCACGACGATCGGCTTCGGCTTCCTCGCCAATACCCGTGTAAACCCTAAGGTCATAATCCCGGAGGAGGGTGGTCTGGCCTGATCATTAATTTATTCCAACGATAATCCATGCTTATACTGAATACAAGTTTTCACGTGCACCTGAATTTTGATTCCGAATTTAAGGAATGGGTGCGCAGGACCTATATACCGTCAGCCGTTAAATCAGGGCTGCTCACATCTCCGCGCTTTGCAGCCTTGCTTATCGAGGTGCAGGAGGAATGTGTGAGCTATGCGGTAAGTTTCGAAGCAGAGACAGCAGAAAATGCTGTCGAATGGCACGACAACGAAGGAGCTGAACTTCGCGCTGAGCTTCACAAGCGTTTTGGTGAAGGAGTGGTGTTCTTTACGACCTATATGGAGGAACTCCCTCTTGACTGCTGACCGGAAGGGATACTGTATGCACGACAAGATTATAATCGGAATCGACCCGGGCACTAACGTGATGGGCTACGGTATCCTTGGCATCAAGGGAAAGAAACCGGAGCTGATAGCCCTCGGCGTTGTCAAATTGAATAAATTTGACAGCCACTATCTGCGTCTGTTGCGTATCCATGAGCGGGTGCTCGGACTGGTCGAACAGTTCCTGCCGGACGAAATGGCCATTGAAGCTCCATTCTTTGGCAAAAACGTTCAGTCAATGCTGAAGCTCGGACGTGCACAGGGTGTGGCGATGGCCGCAGCCTTGTCGCGCGACGTACCTATCACGGAATATGAACCACGAAAAATAAAGATGGCGATTACCGGCAACGGTGCTGCAAGCAAGGAACAAGTCCGCGAAATGCTCAGACGAATCCTGAACATCTCGGCCGATAAACTTGACATAGAACTTGATGCGACAGATGCTCTTGCCGCTGCATTATGCCATCATTACGAGTCATCGCGCCCCATCCCGTCCGGAGGGCCAAAATCATGGAAAGACTTTGTGGCGAAGAATCCTGATCGTGTGAAGTAGAATCGGTCAGCACCATGCTGACCGGAATATCAGCCGACGTCGGATGGATAAGGTTGTGGTAATGGATTGAGAGTCTTAGAGTCATTGAGCTGTGGGATGTGGAGAGGTAAGAATGAGATTTACACTGCAAATTTACATCCTGAAGTCAATGAAAAAGGTGCGATAATGAAAATTGACAATAAAATTAACTGATTGAAGGACTTGGACTCCCGTATCATGTATGCGATTCCGTCTGATGTCCTTCAATCTTTTTTATCATCCTTGCGGGATTTCCGGCCACGACTGTCGATGCTTCGACATCCTTTGTCACAACACTGGCTGCACCTATGACAGCACCCTCACCAACAGTTACTCCCGGCAGGATCGTCACATCGGCCGCGATCCATACATTGTCACCGATAATGATGGGGAGCGCACGCATTATTCCCTCGTTCCGTTTTTCCCAGTCAAGGGCATGGATAATGGTACAGAGGGTTGTATTCGGACCGATAAACACATTATTACCGATTCTGACCTCGGCTTCATCAAGAATGGTAAGGTTGAAGTTACCGACGAAGTGCTCTCCAATGTGAATGTTGCATCCGAAATCACAATGGAATGGACTGTGGAGTACAAAATTCTCCCCGATATTTCCCAAGAGATTCCTGATGATTTCACGTCGGTCATTGCTGCGTGATGGCGGGAGTGAATTTAAGGTGAAACAAAGCTCCTCACATTCCGTAAGCCTAACAGAAAGCTCATCGCTAAAACCGTTCATCCATTCACCAGAAGCAAGCAGCTTCATGTCATTCGATATATCCATATTGGATTGACAATCACTTATTGTTTTTATTACGACGCATATTGCGGAAATAGAATCCGACATGACGATAGAGAGTGGGGAAGAATCCGAAATAGAAGCTCATGATCTTGAATCGTTCCCACAATGAACTCCAACGGTTTGAAGTGGTGATTCCCTCCGAAAGATAGTCGATCAGTATTCGGTCAATATAACAATTACGGTGAGAGCGTTGGAGGCAGCGGATACACCACTCGAAATCAGCTGAAAACTTATAGCGTGTGTCGTAATTGTCAACGAGTTTCCTTAGCACGATGAATGCCTGATGGCAGACCACCATTCCTTCCTTGAAACTGTCAAGCGTAAGAATGGCCGGGGCAGTCAGATGACGGTCTCCGATGCGTTTGCGGTCAGCATTGACTATCTGGGTCTGACCATAGACAATTCCGGGATAATCATTCTCCATAATAGCATCGGCAATGAGCTGGAGCACATTGGGACTGTGGAAACTGTCACCCGCATTCAGGAAAATTACATAGTCACCCTTAGCCAGTCCCAATCCCTTGTTCATGGCATCATAGAGACCACGGTCAGGTTCACAGACCACAGTCAGATTATCGATACCTGAAGCATTGGCAAGGTCGGCTGTCCCGTCTTTAGAATCTCCGTCAATGACAAGATATTCATATAATTTACAAGTCTGTTCGCCGACACTGCGCAACGTGGCCGGCAGTGTTGAGGCGGCGTTGTAGGTAACGGTAATTATTGAGAACAGTGGATTCATGTATATTATATTCGAGCTATTGTACGTGTTAGAATAATTTGTGTCTGATTGGCTTTGACCAAAAAATCTCCCGCCGGGACATTGGATCGGCAGGAGTGATGCGGGAGAGGATCTGAGGAGAGTGTATGTGGGTTATAATCAAGAGTAACTCTTTTTTATCTGACATCCGCCTCATGAACCTTGCGGGTACTTTTATTCCTGTACGAGAGAGACGATCAGCTCCTTGCTATCCTCACTCTCTTCAAACTTGATTTTTCCTTCACGGGCGAGCCATCCGAGAGCAGCGAAAAGTTCCTTATCATTCTTGAGTTTGGCAATCTTTTTAAGCTGCTTTGTTCCGACTGCTTCCGCCTCGTTGAGGGCGGCCCAAACGCGACCTGCGTTAAGACCGATAATGTCAGTGTTCATTTGTTTTGTGAATTAATGTATCAAAAAAGTAGATTTTATTGATTGAATGCCTGATATCTTAGCGTTATGGCGCAAATATACTATTTTTTTATAAATTTATTACTATTTTGCTAACAATTTTATATGTCTAAAAGTTCACAAGGCACCAATGGGTTTACCATCAGTGCCTTGTGCTCTTGTTTTATGTGTGTTTTTTTATTTTCCGTAGAGAATATATGATGTATAGGGAGCAAGTTGTCCGCTCAGCTGTCCGTCAGTCACAGTGAATGTGTTTCCATTTACAACATCGGTGAACTCACCGTCAGGGAGGGAGGTAGCGAGATTCTCGACGGTCTGATTTTCACCGGTGATATTGATAATGGCTGCTCCGGCAGTTCCGCGAGACACCTCTATAACAGCTCCATTGTCCGTAGCAGAGATGGTTTCAGGCTGTCCTTTCATGTCGCGTCGGAATTTATTTACAGCAACAACTTCCGGATGTTTGAATTCATCATTACCGCGTGCGCCGACACGGTTATTTCCCCAGTAATTCTCACGGGTGCTTCCGGCAGGGCGGCTGAAGAAGAGGGGAGTACCGTTCTGGCGTGCGGTGAGGAACACCCATCCCATTCTGATCTGTTCGTCCGTGAGGCCGGCTGACTCATGTTCGTTGGCATAGGTATCATGTGATTCCACCCATGTCACGAGGTGTTTTCCATCCACGGGATGATGCCAGTTTAGCAGAGAATCCGCCTTGAAATCCGAATTGCCGAGCACGTTGCGGAGTGCGTGTCCATAGGCACTTGCCGTTAGATCCATGTATTCGGCATATTCGGTTTCCTTTACATTTCTGTCCTGAAGGACTTCACCGTATATGAAAAGTGAATCGGCCGGAACAGCGAGTCGAAGCCCCTTGACTTCTTCACGGCCTGTAGCCACATCCCAGAAGTTGTTTCTCGTTGCAAGACTGTCAAGCGGATCGGAAGGGAGACCGATGTGTTTTGCTGTATCGTAGCGGAAACCCTTGACACCGAGGCTCAGAAGATCGTTGACATACGTCATGTAGTAGTGCTGGAAATCGGGATTCTCTGTGTTGACGTCCGGAAGTCCGCCCATCTCGCCTGTGGTGCATTCATAACGGTCATTATAGTCTCTGATCGGTGTGAAACCGTTGGCATGAAATAGCTTGTCGTGACCCCCGACAGCTTCGTCAAGAGATGGAAGGACAGCCGTGTGATCCACAGCAGTATGATTGGGGAGCACATCTACAATCACCTTTACATTATACTTAGCCGCACTGTCCATCATAGATTTGAACTGATCGCGTGACCCGAGTAGATAGTTTCCTATTTTCCAATCGGTTGGCTGATAGTAATAATACCATTTTCCTTTTACGGTATCACCCGGCTGCGAAAATAGAGCCATGCCTCCATCCTCGCCTACAAAACATGTGTTGGCAGGTGAGGTCTGCACGTATGCATAGCCGGCTTCGGCTATGTCTTTCATATTTGCTGCTATGGTGTCGAATGACCACGACCAAGCGTGAAGGATCACATCATCATTTGTGTCTGCAGTTGATTGCAGGGCCTTGTCAGTCGAACAGGCTACAAACAATCCGGCTCCTGCAAATGCGAAGCAAAGAAGTTTATTCATGTCTGTTTAAAAGCTTAAAAATGTAAGTATGATAGAAAACTAAATTTATACCCTATAGATCGGAAGAGAGGACTATTGCCCGGCCAAATATATCCTTATTATTGGAAATAAAGACGGAGGGCGGTAAGATAGAGAAGAGAGGCAGGAACGACAAGCAGTAGCGAATCAATACGGTCAAGAATGCCACCATGACCGGGGAGGAGTTTTCCGGAATCCTTCACGCCAAGCGTACGTTTGATCAGAGATTCCACAAGATCACCCCATGTGGCGAAACCCGCAACAACAGCACCGAGGCCGCAGAGTCCGACAAGCGAGATATTGTTGAAGTAATCGGGAAATCCGTATTTGAATACAAATGCCGAGGCGATGGCGAAAAAT
The DNA here is from genome assembly GCF_029056165.1 of Duncaniella sp. Classification (NCBI taxonomy): domain Bacteria; kingdom Pseudomonadati; phylum Bacteroidota; class Bacteroidia; order Bacteroidales; family Muribaculaceae; genus Duncaniella; species Duncaniella sp. The sequence continues at coordinate 59,881 of NZ_JAIDBW010000007.1, forward strand.
ACACCTCCGAAGAATCCTTCCCACGATTTGTTAGGCGATATTCTCGGAAACAATTTGTGCTTGCCGAGAAGCGAGCCGACACAGAACGCGCCGGTATCGTTGAGCCAGATCATGATGAACATGGCAAGGAGAAGATGAGTGCCGTTGGGAAGGGTATAGAACATGGACATGAGGCCCAGCGGAAGTGCTATGTACATCTGTCCCATATAGGAATAAGCGAGGTTGGTGAGGGGAGAGGCTTCCTGATTGTAGAGTTGCATCACGAGGCGGACAATCAGATACAGGAGATAGATTGTGAAGAATGTACCGCCGAGCACGGCCTTGGTGAAGGGTGTCAGCACTCCGGTATTTACAATTCCGAGACCTATGCACATAATCAACCCTCCTGCGACATCTATGATCAGTGTGGTCATATTTTCACCACCGGTGGAGGCATTGGTGAGATTGTAAAATTCTTCAAGCGCGAGGATGGCTATCAGACCGAAGAATACGATGTAGGACCAACCGCCTGTAAGGACGACAGCACAGATGAGACCGACGTAGATTATGCCTGTTATGCTTCTTAATATGAGGTTTTTCATTGCTAAGTGTTACTTTTGTGCAAAAGTAGTCAAAATTTAGTAATTAACCATTTGTTTAGACTATTTATTTAAACGGTTGTCTTTCTCACCTTAGATTTCTTACGGCTTCATCATATTTTGAGAGAGTGGATGCTTTCATGATTTTCTTCACTGTCCTGCGGTCAAATTCTTCTCCGAAATATTCCCACAAGGGTTTGATTTTAGATAGGATCTGTGTATCGCCTCCGGTCAGAGTGCTGCGGTAATTATCTGCAATCCTTGAGTGAAGTGTCAGAATTTTTGCGATACGTTCGGAGCGGGACCACTCGCGGTTTTCAATCCATTCTGCTATTATTGATGGTCTTTTCAGCAGACCGCGGCCTATCATCACCCCGCTTAATTCAGGATAACGCTCACGAAGCTGTCCGATTTGATCCGGATTCTCGATATCACCATTAAAGACCACGGGATGCTCAAATGTATGGAGCATTTCCTCAAACTGATCGTAATGTAACTCCCCACCGTATTGCTGGGAAGCAGTGCGCGGATGGATAGTGACATGACTCAAAGGCGTAGAATTAATATCTGCAATGAGGGCACGCCATTCGTCGGGAGCAGAGATCCCGACACGCATCTTGATGGAAAACCGGATCTCAGGCATTGACCGTATGATCCCGCAAATATCTTTGAATACTGCAGGATTTCCAATTATACCGGCACCACGACCTTTGCGAACTTGGGGGACGAAGGGGCAACCCATGTTCAGATCAATCTCCCGATAACCGTTTCCATACAGCTCCTCCGTCAGCTTTGAAAATTCGGTCGTGTCCTTGAAAATTATCTGAGGGATGAGATGATGATTGGTATTGAGTGTGGAACAGGCTTCGCGCATGTCACGTGAGCGGATCTCACCTCTTTCAATTCTGATGAAGGGTGTGAAGTATGTTACAGACTCTATTGCCGGATAGAGTTGGGCATGAAAATGTCGGAATGCCGCTTCAGTAAATCCCTGAAGCGGTGCGCACATAAGTCTGAAGTCTTTGTCGATAGTCATTGCTTTGGCTTTGATGAAAATCGGGTTTTAATGACAGGAATATCCAGAAACCCGTTACTTACTTCCAGTGATATAGTGTCTCCCTGATGGATACGGTCATATCTTCCTTTGAGGACCTGATGAGATTTGAGTCTGCCGTCAGAAAAACGGATTTCAATGAAATAAACATAATATGGAGTACCACGCCCCACCACACGACGCCCGATTCTCTTAGTCCGGTAACGCGTCTCACGGTAGCGGCGTTCGACGGTCACATTCTCCGTATGCCCAGCGTCATCGTCTGAAAAGAAATAGTTCACACTGAAAAATGCAAAGATAAGCACCGAGAAGCCAACGATAGCCTGTATGCAGAAATTTATGGGAAAGAAATCTGTACAGGTAAATCGTTTCCACCGGTGACCGTAGATCAAGGCTGATATGACGGCGAGAATCGCGCAGCCCGTCACCGGTTTCCACCAGTCGATCAGAGTGTCTGAATAGAGTACGCAACTTCCTCCGACAAACAGGACTACACCTATGCCGAGTCCCATCCAACAAACTATTCGCAATAGGTCGCTTGATTTAGATTTAGCCATTTATATCAATGTGAACTGATTCTGATGCAAAGGTAATGAAAAATTATATAGTTGCCATAATCCACCCGTCGGACTACTCATCCTCATTGATCAGTCTATTATACTCGGTGTGCGTGTTACATCTTCTATGAATATTTAACTTTTTATAGCTATTTTAGAACAATTGTCGTACATTTGCAGTTAGTAAATATGTATGGCCGGAGGGAATTGTATCTCGGCTTACCTTTCATCACAATTGAAATATTAACCTTTAAAAATTGATGTGCCTTGAGCCGTAACATAGCTAAAAAGTTGCTGAGGATTTTCCTTTGGGCTATTCTTGGCCTCGTCTTGTTATTGATTGCAATACCGGTGCTCCTCTACGTTCCTTTCGTGCAGGATTTTGCTGTAAGGATTGCAACCGAACAGGTGAGCAAATCCACCGGCATGAAAATCGAAGTCGGCAGAATGCGACTTGGTTTCCCCCTCAAACTGAAAGTAGATGACGCCACTGTCATTCAGGCTAACGGAGATACCATGTTGACATCGGCGCATCTTGCAGTTGATGTCAAGTTGAGTCCTCTCTTCAAAGGCAATATCGAGATCGGTGGTGCTGAACTTGACAGTGTCTTTTATCAGCTCGGCAATAATGATTCCATAATGTGGCTCAGAGCCAATATATCCCGCGCTGATATCAATGCTACTGATATCATCCTTAAAGATGGTAATATTGACCTTACCACTGTCAATATCGATGGTGTAAGGGTAAAACTGCGTATGCTTGAGGATTCGACAGCCACTCCTGTTGACACTGCACAAGGTACACCTTGGAATGTGAAAGCTGACCGGATAACCATTACTGATCTCACTTACGATATGTCAATGCAGCCGATGATCGACAGCCTTGGTTGTAGCGTTGACCGGATGGAGTTACGCAACGGGCATTTCGATATGGCTACCAAACGCATCTATGGTCAGAGTCTGCATGTCGATAGTGTTTCAGCTGCATATATCTATCCACTTGTTACGGAGACTGTGCCCGTAGCTGCTGATACGGTTGTCACACCCGAATCCGAAATGTGGACGATAACCGCCGATACCTTACGCCTGACTGCCCGTGAAGGTCTTTATGCGCAGAAGGATGTGAAACCGCTTCCCGGCTTTGATCCGTCATACATAGCTGTTAGCAATGTCAGCATTGAGGTTGATTCATTCTATAATAAAGGAACCTCAATCCGCGTTCCCCTGAAGGAACTTTCCGGTTTAGAGCGAAGCGGTTTGCAGCTTCACGCCGACGGCCTGTTTGAGATGGACAGTAACGCAATGTCCGCAAAAGATTTTTCGATCGAGACACTCCGATCTTCCTTGCTGGTCAATGCATCGATGGGTATGGGCGACCTTATGTCTGATCCAAATCTTCCGCTTATGCTCAAGGCTTCCGGTCTTATTGACCCCGCAGAGATTGCAATTGCTTTCCCTGACATGAAAAGCATGTTGAAACCCTTGACTCCGATTTCCGTATCGGCCGACATCGAGGGAACACCAAAACTCTTGAATGTCTATACTTTTGATGTGAGGATGCCCGGTTTGGCACATGTCGCACTTGAAGGTGAGGTCAGCGATGCTTTCGATCCTGACAAGATCGGTGGACAGCTTAGCCTTGACGGAAATCTCTCAACTATTACAGACAAGCAATTTGCCTTCCTGCCGATCAAAAAAGTTCCGGCTCTCGCTGTCAACGGCACTGTAGATTATTATCCCGGTAAGGTGGCAGGTGACCTCGTTCTTACAACCGGGGGAGGTCGTCTTGCCGGTGCAGGCCGATGGGTGGCAAAAGCCGAATCATACAATGCGACACTCAATTTAAGGAATTTCCCGGTGGATGCATTTGTGCCTGAGTATGGAGTAGAACGTCTGACTGCATCTCTGACCGTTGATGGCCGTGGTTACAATCCGCTCAGCAAGAATACCACAATTGATGCTAATGTCAAGCTTGACAGTATCAGATACAATAAGGAGACTTACCGCGATATTGTGCTCAACACGACGCTTCATGACGGTAACGCAAAGGGGGCTCTCGACAGTTATAATCACGACGCTGATGCTTCGGCACGTTTTGATGCAAGTATTGACGGTGACAGCGTGCGCTGGGATCTGACTACTAACGTAAGAAATATCAACCTGCAGGCTCTCGGCCTGTCTCCGACAGTCAACCGCGGAAGTCTTGATCTCTCGACTTCCGGCTACTATAATGTCGTATCGTCAGACATAGATGCGAAAGCCGATGTCAGCAATCTGACATGGAATCTTCCCGAACTTGACATAGTGTCTCCCCAGCCTGTTAACCTCACACTCGTTTCGGCTGATTCTGTGCTTGACGGATCGCTCATCAACGGCGATATGAATGTAAAACTCCATTCACAGCAGACACTCTTCCCATTCATTAACGGACTTACGTCGGGAATGAAGGAGGCTGTAACCCAGATGGACAGTATGCGTATCGATGTGGATAGACTGCATCAGGCATTGCCGCCATTCGATATGCTGTTTGAAATGGGACAGAATAACCTTGCAGCCAAGTTCCTTAGCGAGTCCTCCGCCATTGACATGAAAAAGGTTATCGGTGGTGTCCATAATGACTCTCTCCTGTGGCTCAACACGCAGATCTATAGATTTGCCACCGGCACTACGCGTATTGACACCATTACATTCAATGCCATACAGCACGGACTCTATCTTGTCTATAAGGCCGATATCAATAATAGGCCCGGAACGTTTGACGATTTTGCTCATGTCGCTCTCAATGGTTTCGTGGGCACGAACCGGTTCTCCGCCTACATGAAACAGCAGAATATAAAAGGAGAGAACGGATTTAATCTCGGCCTTACCGCACTGCTGGTCGATAGCGTAGTGACAGTAAAGATTGTTCCTACCAAACCCACCATTGCCTACAAACCGTGGACAATCAACAAGGATAATTTCATAAGTTATAATCTTGGTACTCGTCATCTCGAAGCATCCCTTGCCTTGCATGGCGATAACAGTTTCATCAAAATATTCACGGAGCATCCTGCCGGTGTGGATTCAGTCGGTATGACAAACGACAGTATCCTGAAATATGACGACCTGATCGTTCAGATCTCCGACGTGCATCTACAGGATTGGCTTGCGATCAACCCGTTCGCACCTCCGATCAAGGGTGATCTCAACGCTGATATGCGTATCAGCTATGATGCAGGTGTACTGACCGGAAAGGGAAGTGTCGGATTAAAGGATCTCTTCTATGGACGCGATCGCGTCGGTGATTTTGATCTGGCTGTTGATGTGGCCAATAATCCCGGCGGTAAGCTGATGGCCGACGTAAGCCTTATGGTAGATTCCATAAAGACCATAACCGCTCATGGTGTGCTCAATGACAGCACTGCAGGAAATCCCTTCCTTCTTGATTTCCGAATGATCAAATTCCCGCTGCGTGTGGTCAATCCATTCATACCGCAGGGAATGGCCAAACTGTCAGGTATGCTCAACGGTGAAATGGAAATTACAGGCAATATGGCTCACCCCGTTTTCAATGGGTTCATTGACTTTGACACAACCGAAGTCAAAGTAACGATGCTTGGCACTCCTTTCCGCTTCTCGGATGAGAAGATCCCTGTTGACAGCGGTATCGTATCATTTAATGATTTCGCGGTCACGGGCTGCAATGAGAATCCTCTATATGTGAACGGAACAGTCAATGCCCGCAATCTTGCGAATCTCGGTCTTGACCTTACGCTCAAGGCAAATAATATACAGATCGTCAACAGCAACCGCGCGAAGAATGGTTCGGAGGTTTATGGTAAGGCATTCCTTGATATTGATGCAAGTGCTAAAGGTGACATGACGCGCCTTGATGTCAATGCCGACCTCAGTGTGCTTACAGGTACAAATGTCACCTATGTCGTGACTGAAAGTGTGCAGAACCTCAGCTCACAGACTGATGAGGATATGGTCCATTTCGTTCAGTTCAACGACACATCGGTTGTTGTGAAGGCTGATTCGCTCGTCACACCTTCAATGTCGCTCGATCTTGAGGCACACCTGCATCTGATGGAGGGGGCGATATTCAATGTCGATCTTTCCGCCAACGGTTCAAATAAAGCTCAGATCATGCCGCAGGGCAATGTGACATTCTCCATGTCGGAACTCAACGGCGAACGTATGACAGGACGTATAAATATCAACAGCGGTTTCGTACGCTATACGCCTCCCTTCATGTCCGAAAAGAACTTCGCATTTCAGGAAGGGTCATACATTTCATTTAACGGTGACATGATGAATCCTACATTGAACATTCATGCCATTGATGTGATCAAAGCCAATGTCACTCAGGAGGGACAGAACTCACGACTCGTAAACTTCGATGTCAGTCTTGCCATAACCAACACGCTCGCCAATATGAACGTAGCGTTTGATCTCTCGACTGACGACGATATAACGGTCCAGAACGAACTCTCATCAATGTCTGCGGAGCAGCGAGCCAATCAGGCTATGAATATGCTCCTTTATAATGTGTATTCCGGAGCAGGCACAAAGGGCAATGCAAATCTGTCGGGCAATCAGCTCTACTCGTTCCTTACATCCAGACTCAACTCATGGGCTGCGAATAATATCCGAGGCGTGGATATCTCGTTCGGTATCGATCAGTATGACCAGACATACGGTGGTAATACCTCTACGACGACATCTTACAGCTATCGTGTAAGCAAATCATTCTTCAATGATCGCTTCAAGATCATTGTCGGAGGTAATTACACAGACTCGGATGCCGATGAAAACTTCTCACAGAATCTTATCAACGATATCTCGTTTGAATATCTGCTCAACAAATCAGGCTCAATGTATGTCAGGATCTTCCGCCACACGGGCTATGAAAGTATCCTTGAAGGTGAGATCACGCAGACAGGTGTCGGTTTTGTGCTGAAGAGAAAAATCAATTCGCTTTGGGAACTTTTCGGTATCCGCAGGGACTGACAGAAGTGACCATCCGTATAGTATTAAGAAATATAATTTAAGTCTCCAGAGATAATATATGAGGAAACTTTTTATATACGTTGTCGCAAGCCTTATGCTTGCAGGATGCTCCACCACACGCCGTATAGGACAGGACGAGATTCTTTACACAGGACTCAAGGGGGTAGAAGTGACAACTCCTGATAAAGAGAAATTCCCGACAGGTGTACGTTCGACCCTCACGGAAGCGGTATCGGTCAAGCCGAACAATTCATTGCTCGGTTCGGCATCTGTCCGCGTGCCGTTTCCACTCGGATTGTGGGTATATAACAATTGGCCGAATCCTCCCAAGGGCCTGAAACACTGGATATATGAGAAACTCGCTGCCACTCCTGTACTCGTGAGCGATGTCCGCCCGGAGGTGCGTACACACATGCTTGAAGAACTGCTGGACAATAACGGCTATTTTTCGGGCACTGCCAGTTATGAACTTGTGCAGAAACGCAACAAGAAAAAAGCCTCGATCCTTTATAAGATAAATGCCGGACATCCTTATAATATCGACTCGCTGATATTGCTACCGGATTCGGTGCCTCTCTTTCATGTGATCGACTCCGTCGTCAACCGCTCAAAATATTTTAAGGTCGGTTCGCGTTATTCAACTGATTCCTTGTCGGCATTACGCGTAAATATCGCTAATGCTGTCCGCAATCACGGCTATTATTTCTTCAGACCGGAATACATACAGTATCTCGCCGACAGTACTATCAATCCCGGTAGTATTGCGATTAAGCTGGATATTGCCAATAATATCCCGTCTTTGGCTCTTGCAAAGTATAAGACAGGACAGATCACTACCTATATATATAAGAACCGTTCAGGTGGTGTACCTGACACGACAGAGACTCAACGAGGCACGTTGATCCGCTATATGCCGTCGCGTCTGCGCAAAGGATTGATCCCGTCTTGTATAGTATTTCAGGAAGGGCGGACATTTTCTGTCCGTCAGATGAACGCTACTCAAACACGTCTTGCACGTCTCGGAATTTTCAATGATATAACAATCAACGTTGAGCGTGACAGTACGAACACTTCTGAAAATCTGCTTGACGTGACGATCGAGTGTACCTATGACCGACCGCTGGAGGCATCTATCGAAGCTAATGTTTCGTCAAAATCCAATTCATATCTTGGGCCGGGTCTAAGTCTCGGCCTGACCAACCGCAATCTTTTCGGTGGCGGTGAGCTGCTGACTGTTGCGCTTACGGGTTCATACGAATGGCAGACAGGCTCCGGACGACATAATTCTGTGTTTAATTCCTACGAGGTAGGTCTCAACGGTACGCTTGCTTTTCCACGTTTGCTTGCACCGAATGTCATACCACGTATGAGGCGTAATGTCAATTGGACACGTCTGTCACTCGGCATTGATCTTCTAAACCGTCCCCATTATTTCAAACTTAGTCAGTTCAACGCCGGTATAGCTTACGATTGGCAATCGTCGAGATACATCTCGAATACATTTACACTATTCAAGATGACCTACAATAAGCTTCAGCGCACGACGGCTGTCTTTGATTCGATCATGAATGCTAATCCAGCCATTGCACTAAGCTTCCAGAGCCAGTATGTCCCGCAGATGTCCTATGGTTTCGTCTATGACCGTGCGATGAACAAGAGCAATACCATCAATGTCCAGTTTACTCTTCAGGAAGCCGGCAATATTTTCTGGTCCATCTATGAACTTTGCGGAAAGAAAGGGGAGAAGACATTGTTCCACACACCCTTCTCTCAGTTTGTCAAGGGTTACGCGCAGATTGTCTATGGCCGGAAATTTTTCGGAGATCATTGGCTCGTGAGTCGTATAGGCACTGGAGCAGCATACGCCTACGGGAACTCGTCACAGGTTCCTTACAGCGAGCAGTTCTATTGTGGTGGTGCGAACTCGGTGCGTGCATTTACAGTCCGGTCTATAGGCCCCGGTTCATACCACGCCCCAGCAAGTCAGGTCAATGGTTATTTCGATCAGACAGGTACATTCACCTTTATTGCTAACAGTGAATATCGTTTCCCGATACTTGGTCCGCTGCACGGAGCGGCATTTCTCGATGCCGGTAATGTCTGGACTATTAAAAATGAACCGGAACGACCCGGAGGTCAGTTGAGAGCCAATAACTTCTTCAAGGATCTCGCACTCGGCACCGGAGTAGGCCTGCGTTTCGATATCTCGATGCTTGTCCTGCGCGGTGACCTCGGAATTGGCATCCATGCTCCATATAATACAGGTAAGAGAGGATATTACAACATGGAATCATTCAAAAAATCACTCGCATTCCATCTCGCCATAGGCTATCCTTTCTGATGATCAGAGAGGAGCGTTATAGAACTTTTATGGGTCTGAGTTGTCTTAATAGTATGGGGCAATTCAGGCCCATAAAAGTTCTACAACGCATATAGACATGAAAAAAGCATTAACTTATATAGTATTTTTTGCCGCGCTGATTGCATTGATAGCGGCTTATTCAGATCGTGTCGTCAAAGCCGATGAAGGCTACACGGCGCCGGAAATTGAGCTTCTTGCCAATGATTCTGTAAATGTTTCGCTCGATAAGCTCCGAGGAAAATACGTTCTGGTCAATTTCTGGGACTCCTCAAATGCGGTCTCGCGTATTGCTGCGGGTGAGTATGACAGGTTTCTCCATGCGAATCCAGAACATGATTTCTCACTTCTGTCGGTTAACACCGATGCTGACCCCGATCTGTTCCGTGAAATCGTGAAGAAGGATAATCTTGATAACTCGACACAATTTCATATCTCTGATGCCAAGGCTCGCCATCTTTCCTCAAATTATCGTCTTGATTCAGGTTTTTCATCTTATCTCATTGATCCACAGGGAAAGATCGTAGCCGTTAACCCCTCTGTAAGCACTCTTGAAAAGTATCTCTCCAAGCATTGAGCTGAAGAGAAAGTTTGCTCAAATTAATAATTCTCACTAAATTTGCATTACCATTCATCATGAAAAGAATCGTCACACTCATAGCATCTGCCGCATTCGTTTGCACTACGCTCTCGGCAAAAGTCGTAAAGGATTTTACCAGTACTTCAGATAATGTGCTGACCTTTACTGTGGATAGTATCGACTATCGTCCTGACCTGACGAGGGTCTATGGGCGTGTGCAAGGCCGTCCGCACACTTCAGCGCGTATAGACGAAGTGCAGTATGTAGGCAATAGTGCATCATGGAAGGCTACAGATATTGATGGCGTTGATTTCCGCCGTTACTTCCAGTGGGAGGATGAGGGCGAAATACCTTTGGAAATCGACTTTCCCGCAACGAAACCTGATGCCGGAGTGCAGCTTCTTTTCACCACAGCACGCGGACAGTCAACGACTACCGCTAAAAAGATCGCAACTAAAAAACGCAAATGAAGCTCTGTATCACCGAGAAACCCAGTGTAGCAAAGGATATAGCACAGATACTTGGCGCGGATGTGCGCCGCGACGGTTATTACGAGGGTGGGGACTATAAAGTCACTTGGACCTTCGGACATCTTTGTACACTTAAAGAACCCGGTGATTATGAAGAGCGTTGGAAACGGTGGGCACTCGGTGTGCTCCCCATGATTCCACATCGTTTCGGTATAAAAGTCATACCGGATAAGGGAATTGAACGCCAGTTTCAGGTAATCGAGAATCTCATAGCCGAAGCTGATGAAGTGATCAATTGCGGTGATGCCGGTCAGGAAGGAGAACTGATACAGCGTTGGGTGATGCAGAAAGCATCGATCCATTGTCCGGTGAAACGGCTTTGGATTTCATCGCTGACGGATGAATCCATCCGTGAAGGCTTTGCTCATCTGCAACCTGAATCTGATTTTGACAATCTCTACCATGCAGGCCTTTCGCGTGCCATAGGAGACTGGATTCTCGGAATGAATGCCACACGCCTTTATTCGCTCAAATATTCATCTCCCGGCAATGTACTGTCGATCGGACGAGTGCAGACACCGACACTGGCACTTATAGTGCAGCGTCACTTCGAGATCGAGAATTTCAAGCCGGAGGATTATTGGGAACTCAAGACTTTATATAGAGGTGCGGTGTTCAATGCAACGGCCGGACGTTTTAAGTCGCCTGAGGAGGCTGAATCGACTCTTGAAGCGATAAAGGCTTTCCCGATGGTCATCACAGATGTGCAGAAAAAGAAGGGTAGGGAAGCTCCGCCACGACTCTTTGACCTGACATCCTTACAGGTTGAGTGTAATAAGAAATGGGGTTGGACCGCTGACGAAACTCTCCGTCTCATACAGTCACTTTACGAGAAAAAGGTGACGACTTATCCGCGTGTTGATACGACGTATCTTTCCGATGATATCTATGGCAAGGTGCCCGGCATATTGCGCAACATGACGCCGTATGCGTCGCTTACAGCTCCTTTGCTCGAATCGAAACTACCTAAGAGCAAGAAGGTATTTGACAATTCAAAGGTAACGGATCACCATGCCATCATTCCTACCGGACAGTCTCCGACGGTGCTCGTAGGACATGAACGTAAGCTTTACCATCTTATAGCACTCCGTTTCATAGCTGCCTTTTATCCTGATTGTAAATTCCTGAGTACGACAGTGATGGGAGAGGTAGATAAGACAGGTTTCAAAGCTACAGGTAAGGTAATCGAAGATCCGGGCTGGAGAAAATTGTATGATAATGCCGCTCCGGATGAATCCAAGAATGATGAAGACAATAGCGATGACCGTATTCTACCTGATTTTACGGTAGGAGAGAGCGGCCCGCATGAGCCTTCATTGCAGAAACGTACCACTCAACCGCCTAAGTATTATACGGAGGGTACGCTGTTACGTGCTATGGAATCGGCTGGTAAAACGGTTGAGGATGAGGAACTTCGTGAGGCAATGAAAGAGAATGGCATAGGTCGGCCATCGACTCGTGCGGCAATAATCGAAACCCTTTTCAAGAGAAAGTATATCCATCGCAACCGTAAGTCAATCATGGCTTCTCAGGCCGGTATCGATCTGATTGACAGCATAAATGAAGAGCTGCTTAAAAGTGCTAAACTGACGGGGCTTTGGGAAAATAAACTGCGTAGGATCGAACGTGGCGAATACTCGGCGGCAGAATTTATTCAGGAGCTGAAAATCCTGATTAATCAGATTGTAATCAATGTGTTGAGTGATAATTCCCGTTCAAAAATTATTGTGGATAATTCACCGAAGAAATCTGATGACGGGGATCAGAAAGATGGTAGCGTAAGTGCTAAGCCTGACAAACCGAAACCTCGTGCGCCACGCACACGTAAATTTGAGCAGATCGAGTGTCCTGTATGTGGACAAGGCCATCTACTAAAAGGTAAGACGGCTTTTGGATGTAGCCGTTATCGTGAGGGCTGCACACTGCGTCTCAATTTCTCAGAATATCCCGAAGATCTGACTCCAGCCAAACTCAAAAAGCTTCTTCAGAAGAAAAAAGCATAAGGACGGGATGTGGCTGTGTCAGACTGGATAAATTTCTGGTTGGAAGGTTTGGGACTTGCATTGGCTGAAATTTAAGACAATATGAAAATCGGCTAATTAAAGCGTAGAATCCGGCAAGTGCAAGTACAGATCCTACAACAGAGTTAATTTTTAGACTGAAGCATCTTTTGCGTGCAGATCTAAAACTCGTGATGAATATGAATCTTTTTTCATTAATAACATCCGAAAATAATACGGACCGTGAAAATGAAGTAGGGTGGCCCAGCATCCACAAGACGGAAAGATGAGAAAGAGAGAAATGATAAAAATTTACCGCCGTTGTAAAAAAAGATAGACGTTATTTTACATAATCGAGATTATGGGACTAATTTTGCCCTTGTAATTCTAACGGCTATTGTCTATGTCCCGAAAAAATCGTAAAACCCTTGAATCCTGCTACGCTGCAGATCCTCGCAAGATGTTGCAGAATTTATTGTCACATGCCGACTATCTTCAATCCTTTCTACGGAATTACAGTTCTGTGCTATTCCTCGGTTCGAAATCTGAACTCTATAAAGAATTGTCGCAGACCTATCAATTAGTTTCAACTTTATGTACCCGGCTACATGGCACTAACTCAAATTAACAAGCTTGCTATCTTACAGTGTGTTTCTCTTGTCCAGTCACTCCAATCCCTTCCTAATCCTGATCCCGGTGTTTGGTCTGTACTGGATGATATCCGTTCCCGCCTTGAGCGTATCGCTAATGGATCACCCCTTAGACTTACCGAGCATTTTACCCTCGAAGAGTTCTTGGCTCCTCCTACTGCTGTCCGCCATGGCATTACCCTTTATCCCAATGCTAAGGTGTTTCAGAATCTCTCTACATTGTGTAATGAGGTTCTTGAACCTGCCCGCTGCCGTTTGAACTGTCCCATTTATGTCAGCTCCGGTTACCGTAACCAATCACTCAACCGCCTTGTCGGAGGTGTCCCTACCTCCCTTCATCTTGAAGGTCGTGCTGCTGATATTTCCTGCTCCGGTGGTCTTTTGGATCGCCTCTTTGAGGTTCTTTCAACCCTGCCTCATACTGAACTTATTAAATACGATTCATTCATCCATGTTGCTCTATGAAAAAAGATGTAATAAAAAAGATCTTGGAGATCCTTGTTGCAGTCGCTTCTGCCTTTCTCGGCTGTCTTGGCGCATCCTCTATCTGATTCTCTCTACGATCTTGCGCATCCTCTTGCGCCTTTATCCTTTTAGGGATTAAACACACACTTTAAACCTTTATCTTAATCTTTATTTTATGGCTAATCCATTTGGTAAAAATGGAGGTCCCGCCAACAGTGTTCCCCGCAACACATTTGATCTTTCTTTTCAGAATAATCTGACGCTCCCATTTGGTGCGCTTGTCCCCTGTTTCTGTAAGGAGGTTCTTCCCGGCGATTCCTTCCGCATTAACACAACTTTCGGTCTCCGTTTCATGCCTACGGCTTTCCCGTTGCAAACCCGTATTCGTGCTGATGTCCATTTCTTCTATGTACGAAACCGCAACTTATGGGAAGACTGGCCTGATTTCTATGGCAAGACTAAATCTAATCTTTCGTTCCCCGTGCTCAAAGGACAATCTTCTGATTTCTACAAGACTGGTTCTCTCGCTGATTTCCTTGGCGTGCCATCTTCCGTATATGGCAGTAGATCTAATTTTGTCCCTGTCAATGCCTCTGCTGTTTTTGCTGTCCAAGACGGTACGCAATATGCTCTCGCTTTAGAGAATACAAATGAACCATTTTCCTATGATCAAAAACTTATTTTATCCGGTTATCGTGTTCAATGGCTTCGTAATCCGTCCTTTACGATAGGTACTAAATGGTCTCCTTCTGCCCGCATAACCTTTACTGACGGGATACCCTATTCTGAACGCCTTAAAGTTGAATTCGGTATCGGTATGCGTATGAAATACCCAACAAAGGCTTCCCTACTTTTCTGTGATTCAAGTAATCTCGTCTTTTCTGCTATTGAGGTATCTGTTACTCAAACTGTCGGTGGCTTTGCTGCCGAATTCGATATGCCTGATTCTTTCGGTATCGAAGTAGAACGCTGTTATTTTGTTGTTGATGTAGTATCTCCTATTGTCAGTGATACTCTTGAGTATTTCGAGTATTTCACTAATTTCAGTTTTTCTGCTTCTGAAAGTGTTACCTTCCTTGACTATCCTGAAATTCATTCCGGGCCCTATGGAGATTCCCTGATGCTTTCTGCACTTCCCTTCCGTGCATACGAGAGTATTTACAATTCATTCTATCGTGATGAACGTAATAATCCATTTGTTATCGATGGCGAGAAGGAATACAATAAATATCTTCCAACTAAAGCCGGTGGCTTTGATTCTACCAATTATCAGCTACGTTATCGTAACTGGGAACAGGATTTTCTTACCACGTGTGTAGCTTCCCCCCAACAGGGTGTCGCTCCTCTTGTCGGTATTTCCGCTACTGGTGTTATGTCTGTTTCCGATCCTGATACCGGTCAGGTTTATCAGGTTCAAGCACAAACCGGAGATGATGCCGATACTATTACTGGTTTCGATGTTACGGAGACGCTCCCCAAGGCTGTCACACGTTCTCTTGTAAATTATGCTTCCTCCGGTATTTCTATCAATGATTTTCGCAACGTCAATGCCTTTCAGCGTTGGCTTGAAACCAATATCCGTCGAGGTTACAAGTATCGTGATCAGATCAAGTCTCACTATGATGTCGATATTTCCTATCAGGAATTGGATATGCCTGAATTTATTGGAGGTGTTTCCTGTGATGTCACTCCTAATACAGTCTCTCAGACTACTCCCACCGATGAGCCTCTTGGATCATACGCTGGTCAGCTGTATGGATCAGGATCTTCAAAGAACTCGGTCGATAATTACTGTGATGAGCATGGTTTCATTATCGGTATTCTTTCAGTTGTCCCCGTTCCTAACTACTCCCAGTTGCTTCCCAAACATTTCCTCAAGACAGATGATTCACTTGACTATTATTCTCCTGAATTTGGTCATATCGGTATGCAGGCCGTGCATAATCAAGAAGTAGCACCCTTGCAATGTACTAAGTCTGATCTTTCGGGTGTTTTTGGCTATCAACGTGCTTGGTACGATTATCTCCAGTCTGTCGATGAAGTGCATGGTCAGTTCCGTACCACTCTCCGTGACTTTGTTATGAACCGTGTCTTTAAAAATCTTCCTGCTCTCGGTCCGTCATTTACGGTGATTGATCCTGAACAGTTGAATGATGTCTTTACTGTCCGTGAGGTTGATGGTGAACCGATTCAGCCTATCCTCGGCCAGCTCTATTTTGACGTTCAGGCAAAACGTCCTATCCCTCGTTTCGGTGTTCCACGTCTTGAATAATTTATTATGATTAAAAATATTCGCAGATCAAAGTCTGCCCGTATAGCTCACATTATAGACAATGGAGTTGATAAGGTCGTTCCCGGTCTTTCTGTCTCTCCTACTCAGATGGCTCTTATGGCCGCCAAAGGTATTCCCATTTCAGCACAGATGTCAGAATCTTTTGTCGATGGAGTTTCTAACCCCTCTTTTGATATTCCTATCGAGGATCAACGCGGTATCGATGTCAATGCCGTTTGGAATGCCCAGAAGGATGCTCGTAAGAGATTGATCGCAGCCCATAAAGCTGATAAGGAAGCCTACGATTAGACATTTTGACCAATTTAACCTTTAAGATCTTGCCGGATCTCCCCCTGATCCGGTAGGATCTTTTGATATTTTGTTCCATTTTTGACCAATTATCTCTATGGGTAATATTTTTAAATCTATTGCTAAAGGTCTCGGATCTGTTGCCGGATCTGCTGCCAGTTTTATCCCTGTTGTCGGTCCTTATGCTCAAAAAGCTGTCGATGGACTTGTCGGATCTCTTACTTCCGGATCTGATGCGCGTGCCTCACTCCGTGCCCAGTCAGAACTCTTGCAAAAGCAACAACAGTTCGCTCATGATGAAGCCGAATTGAACCGCCAGTTCCAAGTCGATATGTTTAACCGTACCAATGATTATAACTCCCCAAAATCACAGGTTGACCGTTTGGTTGCTGCCGGTCTTAATCCGCAGTTAGCTTACGGAGGCTCAATGGCTGAAGCTGCCTCCCCCTCCGGATCTCAAGCTTCTTCTCCCGGAGCACCCTCAGTTGATGGTCTTTCGGATCTTTCTTTGCGTGCTGCTGAAATTGCAAAAATTAATGCTGAAACTAATTATATCAAGTCGCAGACTTCTAATGTTGATGCCGATACTGAAGGTAAATTGACTTTCAATCGATATCAGGAAGAGTTACTTACCGGTCAGATCGAGTGCAATAGTATGACTGTAAAGCTCGGTTCTTCTCAGATCTCTCTCAATGATGCAGAGAAAAAGAAATTGTATCGTGAAATTAAGAACCTTGAAAAGCAATTTGATGTTTTGGATGCCACTATTGGTGAGATTAAAGCTAAGACTGCTAATCTTGGTGCTGATACATATTCTAAGCGTGTCCATACTTTTCTTGACACTTCTATTGCTAAGGCTCAGATTGAAAAGATGGCTTCTGAATGTCATTTGAATTATACTCAAGCCAAAACTCTTATTAGTGATATCCTTATCAAGTCTCGCCTTGCGGATTCTCAGATTAATCTTAATAATTCTCAGATAGATCTCAATGAGCTTAATGGCATAGGAATTGGTATTCAAAATGATCGTCTTCTGATCGATCTTGAAATTGATCAAGGTACTACAACTAATCGCTCGTTTCGTGCATATGAACGCCGTATGCAAGCAGCTGGCAATATGGGAAAAGAAGCTTATACTATTGTTCAACAGTTTTTAGAGTTTCTCGAATAGGTTAGGAAGGGCAAAGCCCTTCCTCCCCCTAACTTGAGTATAACGTAGCGAATGACACAGTGTGTCGCTTCGCGGAAAAATTTACCTCTTTATCGCCTTTATGGTACTTTCTGGAAAGTTCCCTCACCCCAAAACAAAAGAAGGAGCTAACGATGTTCCGAAGCAAACAATTACTCATTCTCCTCTCTCCTCCAATAATAATCATTAACAAATTTTCGTTATGTGTTTAAACCCTACCATTATTCTTAACCCCCGTTTTTCTCAACATCGCCATGAATTCTCCGAAATCGTCTGGAAAGGAAAGTCTATACCGCAGCACAAGTTGTCTGATTCGACTTATTATCCTGTTCTTCTGCCTCATGCTCCTAATGATGTTTCTAAATGTGATAATACATTCGCGGTAACTCCTGATGGTGTCTGTGTGCCCATCTTCATGCAAGTCCCCTGTAACAAATGTCTTGAATGTGTCGAAAGTAAGAGATCTGCTATCCGTACCCGGATGCTTCTTGAACAGATGTCGCATAATGGATGTCCGCAGGTTTTTATTACCCTTACATACAATGATGAGAATCTTCCCTCTGATGGTGTCTCTCGTGAGGATGTTCGCCGGTTCTTAAACCGTTTTCATCTTTATCTCGGTCGTGCCGGTTATCCTACCTACTTCCGCCATGTCGTGTTCTCTGAATACGGTAGTTTGCATCAGCGTCCCCATTATCATGGACTTCTTTATGGCATAGATTGGCTTACTGACTATAATCGTCTTTTCTTTATCGATATTCTTGAAAAAGCATGGGGCAAAGGATTTGTTTATGTTAAGATTGTTGACGGATCTGCTTCTAAATACGTTTCCAAGTATGTTGGTAAGGATGTTTCTTTCCCTGTTGGTGAAGGTATGAATCCTAATTTTTGGACTGCTTCCCGTGTTGATGGTGGCTTAGGATCTCTAATCTGTAAACAGGAATCTTTTCTTGATCTCTGTGCAACTCCTGAATTTCCTACAGTACAACTTCCTGTGGATGGTCGTGTCTATACTGTCACCCTCCCTGCCTATATCCGTGATAAGGTTCTGCCTGCGCTCCGTCAGTTCGTTCCTCGTCATGTCCGTATGGCATATATCCGCTATCGTAAAAACCTCTGTCTCCTTGATGCCCTTATAAAATTTGGTCTCTCGAATGATTATCTACCCTATCGATGTCATGAATATCTTAAACAGTTTAATCTTCCATATTCACATGATACTGATAGTTTCGACTGCCTCATACATGAGATGTTTATTGAATATCCTCGTTTTTCACACTTAGATCCTCTGCTTGATCATTATCATGGATCAGACCTTTATTGGCTTGATCAGTTCCGTGATGTATCCTTTAAGTTCTTTGATCTTATCGCCCTTGAGACTCAATTGAAATATGATCGTAATATCTTGATTAATTTTGATTGTGATGTGTCTGCTATCCTCACGGAGATCCTATCCCGACAACGCGTCTCAGATCGTTTCTCTCGGAAAGTAGAAAAATATCAATCTACTCTCCCACCCGCTCATGAGCGTGAATCCCATTTGCGTTCTAAGAATGTCAAGGAATTCGCCATGCGCGTCAAAGATAATCAGTAGTGTTAACTATATTTAACTGGTTTTATTCGTACTAATCGAGATTATGGGACAATTTATAGGGGGCTAAGTATAGGTAGTGACTTAGGTCAGTTTGTAAGTGTTCTAATATGACGTTTTGAATCATTTGAAGATTTATTAAGATTTTAAGTTAATAATTCCATTAATTTCATTGCATTTTGTGCCGAATAGTTAAATCATACCGGAGTTTGGTCAATAAGAGTTAAGTCATTTGGTAGTGAATTGAATTCTTTATAATTTTGCACTGTGAAAATGAAATAACGCACACAACTTCATAACAAGGAATCATATTTTTAGCTTCAGCTAAACTAACGATAATCCGATCATAATTGCAAATGTCAACCCCGTTCCTAAAAAAGATTCAAACCAAAAACTGATTAATTTGAAATCTTGATCCCTCTCTCCACAATTTAAGCGTCACAGAGAGTATTTCTCAGAATCGCTGACAACATTAAACCTATTATTATCTAAAAAATCTTATTGAATAATCATTCTTATCCTTTTCTGAATCAAATGAAAAATTACCGCTAATTTTCCTATCCCAAATCAATTTAAGCTGTTATCAATCTGAAAGATAAAGCGATCACACACTTATGTTTGTGTGTAACCGCCTTGTCTCTTACAGAATGAGTTTGAGAAAACGAATACCGATAATTAGAATTGATGATTATAATTTCGGGCGTCATGCTGCGCGATGCAGCGGACGCTTTTTTATTTTATCTAAGTGTCAGTGATACAACGTTTTCGACGTGCTGCGTATGAGGGAACATGTCAACGGGTTGTACAGCTTCGATATCATACTTTTCATGTAACAGCGCGAGATCCCGTGCCTGTGTAGCCGGATTGCAGCTTACATATACAATGCGCGAAGGAGCTGCATCAAGGATTACTTTTACAACATCCTCATGCATTCCGGCTCTCGGAGGATCGACGATCATCACATCGGGACGACCGTGGGCAGCGATAAAATCTGCGGTCAACACGTTTTTCATATCTCCGGCATAGAATTCAGTGTTGCCGAGATTATTGACTTCCGCATTAATCTTAGCATCCTCAATGGCTTCAGGGACATATTCGATACCGATTACGTGGCGGACTTTAGGCGCGATGAAACATGCGATAGTGCCTGTGCCGGTGTAGAGGTCATAGACGAGTTCGTCACCCTTGAGCTTTGCAAAATCACGGGCAACGCTGTAAAGTCTGTAAGCCTGTCGGGAATTAGTCTGATAGAAAGACTTAGGCCCTACCCTGAATTTCAGTCCTTCCATCTCCTCTTCGATATATTCACGACCCTTGAAGAGAATGATTTCCTGATCAGCGATAGTGTCATTCACTTTGGTGTTTACAACATAGAGCAGCGATGTGATTTCAGGAAATTTCTCCGCAATGGCGTTCATGAGTTCAGAGATCTTCTCCTTGTCATCCTCACCAAAGACCATGACGGCCATCACCTCGCCTGTAGAGGCGATTCGTATCATCAGCGTACGCAACAGTCCATGCTGCTCGCGGAGATCGTAGAAGCTATAGTCATGCTCCATGCCATAGTGCTTGATGAAAAGACGCAGGCGGTTTCCGAGATCATCCTGAAGGTGACAACGGTTTATGTCCAATACCTTATCAAATGCACCGGAAATATGGAATCCCGCCGCACGGCGTTCGGGGAACTCTTCTCCGGAACGAAGCTGGTCAAATGTCAGCCATTTCTTGTTTGAGAAGGTATATTCCATCTTATTACGGTATTCCCAGATGTTTTCAGAGCCAAGTATCGGCGTAAGTTCCGGGAAAGGTATTTTGGCAATCCGCTGCAGAGCATCCTCAACCTGCTTCTGCTTGCATTTCAATTGAAATTCGTACGGGAGATGCTGCCATCGGCAACCTCCACATAGTGTGAAATGTTCGCATCGGGGCTCAACACGTATTGGCGATGGTTTTGTCAGTTTTTCGATATGTCCTTCGGCATAATTACGTTTCTTGCGGTCAATTTTTACATCGGCCACATCGCCGGGTGCGCCGAATGGCACAAACACCACCATATCATCCACACGGGCTATCGAGTTTCCCTCAGCAGCGACATCTAGTATCTCGACGTCATTGAGGAGTGGTAATTCTTTCTTTTTTCTTGCCATAAGAAATATATGTGATTTGATCTGATT
>NZ_JAIDBW010000008.1:0-84214 GCF_029056165.1 Duncaniella sp.
TACGATATCAGTATTAGGATCTTCCTCACCTGCCTGCTCGAACTGTACGGGTCGGGTGGTGTCACGCGATTTGATCCAGTCATATCCGGCAAGGAAATTTTCGCCGTTGCCACACTCGTTTCCGAGTGACCAGATGATGACGCTCGGATGATTCTTGTCACGCTCCACGAGCATCTTTTCACGGTCAAGGATCGCATTCTTCCATTCAGGCAATCGCGCGGGATGTGTCTTGGGATTCGTGCGTCGGATCGGAGCAGAACCCATACCATGTATTTCTATGTTCGCCTCATCTACAATATAGAGTCCATACTGATCACACAGATCATACCACATCGGAGTCTGAGGATAGTGACTTGTGCGGACAGCATTGATGTTGTGGCGTTTCATTGTACGTATATCTTTAAGCATGGTCTCACGATCGACCGTATGTCCATTCACCGGATGATGCTCATGAAGATTCACGCCGTGGACTTCTATGGCCTTGCCGTTGACGAGAAGCTGACCGTCACGTATCTCGACTGTACGGAAACCCACTCGTGAACCAGTCGATTCAATTACATTTCCTTTTGCATCTGTCAATGTGATGACCATATTATAGAGATAAGGGGTCTCCGCACTCCAAGGATGGACTTCCTTAACGATATCCGACATCAAAATCGTCGTTTCAGAATCACCGCCGAGTGTCACTTTCTCCTCCTTTCGGAGCACTCTTACGCCATCGGTATCATAGAGACATACATCCAGTTTACCACGCATAGCGTCCGGAGAGTAATTACGGACGGAAGTTGCAAGCTGAAACTCACCGTTAGAATAGTTCTTATCCAGCAATGCCTTGACAAAGAAATCGGCTATACGCACCCGCGCGGTCGAATAGACATAGACGTCGCGCTCTATTCCTGACAACCGCCAGAAATCCTGATCCTCAAGATAAGATCCGTCAGTCCAGCGATACACTTCACAGGCAATCTCATTCTCACCTTTATGCGTATAAGGGGTGATGTCAAACTCGGCCGGATTTTTTGTGCTCTGCACGTAACCAACCTTATTGCCGTTTACCCAGACATACATGCCGGCAGTCGATCCTCCGAAATGGAGGAAGATTTTACGACCGTCCCAATCCGCAGGGATCGAGAACTTTCGTTTGTAGCTTCCAACCGGGTTATCACCGTGTGGGATATGTGGAGGATCCGTAGGGAACGGATATTTGATATTCGAGTAGATCGGCACTCCGTAACCCTTCATTTCCCAATTGGATGGAACATCTATTTCATCCCAATCCGAGATGTCATAATTATCCTTATAGAAATTCTCCGGCCGGTCATCGGGTCGCGGCGAGAATTTGAATTTCCACTTTCCATTGAGCGAAATGACGAATGGCGATGACAAATAGTCATCTGTCAAGGCCATCTGCCGATCCGGGTAAGGATACGCCGTCGAACGTGGAGTCAATCGGCCTTCAGCGAAAACGCCCGGATTTTTCCAGTCAGTTGACGATTGCCCCATCATCGGGAAAGTCATGGTAAGTCCGACAAACGCAGTAATGATTGATTTAAGGGTCATAGAGAATTTTATAAAATCAAGTTTCAATGATGGACAGGAAGATGTGTTAAAACAACCGATTTAATTTTGACACACCTTCTCTTTAACAAAGCTTAGTGACCGGCAACTTATCACTATTTCCCGATCATATCAAGAAATTCATTTTCATCAATTACCGGGACACCGAGTGAACGAGCCTTTTCAAGTTTTGCGGGCCCCATGTTCTCGCCGGCGAGGACAAATGATGTCTTTTTAGATATCGAACCGGAATTCTTTCCGCCATTCTTTTCAATCATCTCCTTGTATTCCTCGCGTGAATGCTTGGCAAACACACCGCTGATCACGATTGTCTTACCTGAAAGCAGGTCTGTGCGGTCCGACTTATCCTCATCCGGAATCGCCATCTGGACACCGGCTTCGCGAAGACGACTGACAATCTCCTTATTGGAGGGCACACAGAAATACTCGATGATAGCATCGGCTATCTTCGGACCTATATCTTCGATAGCTATAAGATTGTCGCGGCTCATAGAGACAAGCGTATCCATATCCCCTACTCCGCGGGCAAGCTTACGTGCAACGGTCTCACCGACAAATGGAATGGAAAGTGAATAGACAACTCGGTCAAACGGGACGGCCTTCGACGCCTCGACACCTTCGAGAATGCGCTGGGCTGTGCGCGGACCGACTCTTTCAAGTGCTTCAAGATCCGCAGTCTGAAGGATATAGAAATCCGCAATATTCCTCACCAGACCGGCATCATAGAGAAGAGCCGCATTCTCTTCACCGACACCGTTGATATCCATTGCATGACGGCCGACGAAATGCTCAAGACGGCCGATGATCTGCGGCCGACAACCATATTTATTGGGACACTGCCATGCAGCCTCGCCCGGAACGCGTATGAGCGGCGTACCGCAATCGGGACAATGGGTGACAAACTTCACCGGCTCCGCCCCTTGCTCCCGTGCGGCTTCATCCACTCCTGTAATCTTAGGGATGATCTCTCCTCCCTTCTCCACATAGAGCATATCATGCTCATGAATACCGAGAGTCTTTACAATATCCTCATTGTGAAGCGACGCACGTTTGACAATCGTTCCAGAAAGTAAAACTGGTTCGAGATTGGCTACCGGGGTGACAATACCCATACGTCCGACCTCAAACGAGACGAAACGTAGGCGCGTAAGCGCGCGCTCAGCCGCAAACTTATAGGCGATTGCCCATCGGGGTGACTTCGATGTGTAACCGAGATTGAGTTGCTGACGCAGATTGTTGACCTTGAACACGAGACCGTCCGTGGCCACCGGGAGTTCCTTGCGTTCAACATCAAGTCTTCTGATAAAATCATCAACTTCCGCAATGTCATTCATCAGCGTCATGAGAGGGCTCACCTTGAATCCCCACTTACGAGCCATGAGCATATTGTCATAATGATTATCGCACGGGAGTTCATCAGCAAGCAGATAGTAGAAATAAGCATCAAGCCCACGCCGCGAAACTTCTGCAGTGTTCTGCATTTTAAGCGTACCGGCCGCAGCGTTACGCGGATTGGCAAACAGTGGTTCTTCATTAAACGCTCTCTCCTCGTTGAGACGGTCAAATGCTTTCCACGGAAGTACTATCTCACCCCTGATCTCAAACACCTCCGGATATCCCTCGCCGTGAAGAACAAGAGGGATACTTCGGATAGTCTTGATATTCTCGGTGACATCATCACCCTTCTCGCCGTCACCGCGTGTGACTGCGCGGACGAGACGACCATGTTCATAAATCAGCGATATGCTCGTACCGTCAAACTTCATCTCACCGACAATAGGTATGGATTTCAGTCCGTCGGCGTTGCCCAGCAGCTCGTTACACCTGCGCACCCAGTCATCCACCTCTTCCACGCTGTAGGTATTGCTCAATGAGAGCATGGGTCTTTCGTGAGCCACCTGTTCGAATCCTTTGGTTATATCCGAGCCCACACGATGAGTCGGTGAGAACGGATCATCCAGTTCAGGATTTTCCTTCTCAAGCCGTTCAAGCTCCTTCATCAGCATATCATATTCATAATCGCTGATAGTCGGATGGTTATCTACATAGTAAGCATGATTGTGACTGTTAAGCTCATCACGGAGCTGCTGTATGCGTTGTGCTGGTGAGGACATTGGTTTGAAACGATCTCTATTTTACTGTTAATACTCAATTTTGTTGACAGAAACACCGTCTCTATATTGAAAAATCGCGTTTACAGACGGACTTCTGAAATTTCATGGGTCATCAACCCATGTTCAGCCCTAAAAGTTGACCGATACAAAGATAAATATTATTTTAATTCCGCGAGCATCCCTCCTCCATTTTTCAAATGAACCGATACTATTATCCACCCTAAAATTCCGCTCTTATAATGGATAATGATTATCTTTGCAATCGTAATCATTCATATAGGAATCTATTTAGCAAACAAAAGAAAATAAAAACAAAAAAATCACCCTAAAATTTGGCATTCCTGAAATAAGGTAGTACCTTTGTAACATCATAAGTGCCAGCATCTGCACAAGCAGCAGACTTGCACTCTAAAATGGAAGCAGGAGAATGCCGACGGGTATTCTCCTTTTTATTTATGAAAACAGCGACCACAATAGCAGAACAGATTGCCCAGCTTGAACAAAGGGGCATGGTGATAACAGACAAGGCTAAAGCCGAGGAAGTGCTAGCTGATATAGGATATTATCGTTTGGGATTCTATTGGTTTCCTTTCGAGAATAAATATCCGAACAAGCACAACAGGGATCACATATTTTCCTCCGGCACAACCTTTGAAGATGCGCTTTCACTTTACTATTTCGACCATGATCTTAGAGGAATCCTCACAATATATCTCCATAGGATTGAAATTCATCTGCGCACTACCCTGATTTATATTGTCTCAAATTATTATAAAAGTAATCCCACATGGTTTGCCGATAGAAGGATAGTAGCTGCTGACTTTTTAAGGATGTTACCCGGATTGTACAGCGATATTCGAAAGAATGATGCGATCAAGCATCACCATCATAAGTATCGTAACGACATTTACGCCCCGGCATGGAAAACGCTTGAGTATATGACTTTCGGAAGTATTCTTTATCTGATCGAAAGCCTGAAACACGTGGATCTGCAACAGGAAATAGCATTATCGATGGGCATATCCAATCTAAAAGTATTTCATTCTCAAATGCAGACATTACGCGTTATTCGTAACGTCTGTGCACATGGACATAACCTATTCGATCTGAAACTGGCACAATCTATAAAGCCCGGTAAAATAAAAGGCATGGAAAAAGGCCAACGAAATTCTTTGGCAGGTGGACTGATGGTCATTGCCTCCATACTTAGCAGTATCTCCAGCAACAGACAGCATGAATTTATTGACCGGGTAAACGGACTACTGGATAATGCAAATCATCAACCAATAGGACGCTTCATATCCCATATTACACCACTTTCTCATTAGATAATTCCTCCCTTCAATATGGATATGGAAGATTTTGCAATTAATACACCTGACTTCATGCAGGAACGATGATGCATCGAACGTCGAGCAGGAGAATCACGGAATTGAATGTGTGATTTGTTACTTAATTTGGACGAGTAACAAAGTAGTAACACAAAGATAATACCCTCATATCATTTACACAACATGCCACAATCAGCCTACATAAACACACAAAAGTAACCCCGCCATACCATTATGTAATAGGCATGACGGGGAAATGCGGACAGAATGTTACTGTACGAATCTGTTAAAATATGCTTAAAATTCGCTCGTGAAATGGAACTTGATCTTGGGGAAGTCATTCTGAGCCATCTGCAGGACGTAGTTTGAGTCGGCGAGGAATACGTCACGACCTTCGCGGTCAACAGCCATGAACTGGAACTTACGCTTCTTGAAGGCAGCGAGTGCTTCGGGATCGTCACTTTCAATCCAGCATGCCTTGTAGAGCGAGATTGGTTCCCAACGGCACTGCGCTCCGTATTCATGAAGCAGACGATACTGGATTACTTCAAACTGGAGCTGGCCGACAGTTCCGATGATCTTACGGCCATTGAACTGGTTAACAAATAGCTGTGCCACACCCTCGTCCATCAGTTGCTGGATACCCTTGTCAAGCTGCTTAGCTTTCATGGGATCGCTGTTCTCGATATATTTGAACATCTCCGGCGAAAAACTCGGCAGACCCTTGAAGTGGAGAGTCTCACCCGAAGTCAGAGTGTCGCCGATTTTGAAATTACCAGTATCGGGAATACCTACGATATCACCGGGATAAGCCTCATCGACAATATTTTTCTTCTGCGCCATAAATGCCGTCGGGGCTGCAAATTTCATTGTCTTACCGGAACGGACATGGCGATATGGCGCATTACGTTCAAATTTACCCGA
Source organism: Duncaniella sp. (assembly GCF_029056165.1). Taxonomy (NCBI): domain Bacteria; kingdom Pseudomonadati; phylum Bacteroidota; class Bacteroidia; order Bacteroidales; family Muribaculaceae; genus Duncaniella; species Duncaniella sp. Next base: position 5,948 of record NZ_JAIDBW010000008.1, read on the forward strand.
ACAAACTTTCACAAAGGCTATACATGAACGATGGTTGGGATCCATATTGGCATGAATCTTGAACACGAAGCCTGAGAAACCCTCCTCATCAGGCTTGATTTCGCGTTCCTCCGCATTGGTTGGTTTAGGCGCAGGAGCTATCTTCACGAAACAGTCAAGAAGCTCTTTGACACCGAACGTATTCAAAGCCGAACCGAAGAACACAGGAGCAACCTTACCCTCCAGATACTCCTCTACGTTGAATTCGGGATAGACACCCTCAATCAGTTCAAGATCCTCACGCAATTTCGCAGCATCGGTCTCCCCTACATTCTCATCAATGCGCGGATCATCGACAGAATCAATTTCGACGCGCTCGCTCACTCGCTGCTTGTCAGGAGTGAAGAGGTCGAGAGAATGTTCGAAGATATTATAGACTCCCTTGAATTTAGCACCTATATTTATAGGCCATGACAGGGGACGCACCTTAATTTTAAGCTCGCTTTCAAGCTCGTCAAGAATGTCGAACGGATCACGACCCTCACGGTCAAGCTTATTTACAAAGATAATTACAGGGGTGTTGCGCATACGGCAGACCTCCATGAGCTTGCGAGTCTGCTGCTCGACACCTTTCGCCACATCGACGACGATTATTACACTATCCACAGCTGTCAGAGTCCTGTAAGTATCCTCCGCAAAGTCTTGGTGACCGGGGGTGTCGAGAATATTTATCTTATAATCCCCGTAATTAAATCCCATCACGGAGGTCGCCACCGAGATGCCGCGCTGTTTCTCAATCTCCATCCAGTCGGAAGTAGCGGTTTTCTTAATCTTGTTTGACTTCACTGCACCCGCCACATGGATCGCACCACCGAAAAGCAGGAGTTTTTCGGTCAGAGTGGTCTTACCGGCATCAGGGTGTGAGATGATCGCAAATGTGCGCCGACGCGCTATTTCTTCTTTTAAAGCCATGGCTGCTTATTGTTGTTTTCGTAAATGATAGGATGGATTTTCACTAAACGGCTACAAAATTACGGAAAATTTGCGAATTTCTCTCTACTACGCAGTCATATTATGGAATTGAGACTTATCTGACGGTATGATATATGGACAGAGCCGATGGGATGATTCATCGGCTCTGTCTGAATGCATTACTTATAACAGCCCCGGAGATCAGTCCCTCCGGAAGATGTCACGCGTATAGACCTTGTCAGCGACATCATCAAGAATCGCATCATAGCGGTTTGCGATGATGGCATCTGAAAGGCTCTTGAACTCGGAGAGGTCGTTGACGATCCTTGAGCCGAAGAATGTTGATCCATTCTCAAGAGTCGGTTCATATATTATCACCTGTGCGCCTTTTGCCTTGATACGCTTCATGACACCCTGAATGGACGACTGACGGAAATTATCGGAATTTGATTTCATGGTCAGACGATAGACTCCGATCGTACACGGTTTTTCCTCCCGGCCGGAATAAGAATTAGTGTCCGAATAGCCATACCATCCTGCCAACCGTAACACCTGATCGGCAATGAAATCCTTTCGGGTACGGTTGCTTTCGACTATTGCCGACATCATGTTCTGCGGAACGGAGGCATAATTGGCGAGCAGCTGCTTCGTGTCCTTCGGGAGACAGTAACCTCCGTAACCGAAGGAAGGATTGTTGTAGTGAGAGCCTATACGCGGATCAAGTCCTATCCCCTCTATGATCGCCTTGGAGTCAAGCCCTTTAACCTCAGCGTAGGTGTCAAGTTCATTGAAATAGCTCACTCGGAGAGCGAGATAAGTGTTGGCAAACAACTTCACCGCCTCGGCTTCCTTCATCCCCATGAAGAGAGTCGGGATATCCTCCTTTATAGCTCCCTGCTGAAGCAAAGACGCAAATGTGCGTGCCGCCTCCTCAAGCTTCGGGATATCGGCAATGCGACTGATGATTTCATTCTCATCCTTAAACCGCGGATCAGCGATGAGTTTGGGAGTACCGACTATAATACGTGACGGATACAGATTATCATAAAGAGCCTTTGACTCCCGCAGGAATTCAGGAGAGAAGATAAGATTGAAACGCTCTACGCCCTTTGCCGCATATTTCAGATAAAGTGAACGACAATACCCCACCGGTATCGTGGATTTGATTACCATTACTGCTTCGGGGTTGACCTTCAGCACAAGATCTATCACATCCTCAAGATGATGAGTGTCGAAATAATTCGTCACAGGATCATAGTTGGTCGGAGCAGCTATGATCACAAAATCAGCGTCACGATAAGCAGCCTCACCGTCAAGTGTGGCAGTAAGGTCAAGATCCTTTTCAGCAAGATACTTCTCGATATACTCATCCTGTATCGGAGAGATACGTCGGTTTATCTTCTCGACCTTTTCAGGCACGACATCCACAGCCACAACATGATTGTGCTGCGCAAGGAGCGTCGCTATCGACAAGCCCACATATCCCGTCCCGGCAACGGCTATATTATATTTTTTCATTATATCAATGATTCCTATAAATTATAAAATTCCCTGAACCACGCTACAGTCCGGTCAATACCTACCTGAAGTGGGGTATTGGGCTTGAAACCGGTTGCCGAGGCAAGTGCCGAAGAGTCAGCATACGTCTGATAGACATCTCCCTGTTGCATAGGCAGAAAATCCTTTTTCGCTTCACGACCGGCCGCATTCTCAATACACTTAATGTAGTCCATCAAACGCGTCGGCTGTGAATTACCGATATTATAGATCCGATATGGTGCAGACGAGGATGCAGGATCAGGATCAGTGCTGTCCCAATCAGGATTGCCTTCGGGAATAACTGACGTTATCCGGACAATACCTTCAACGATATCGTCAATATACGTGAAATCACGCCACATATCACCGTTGTTGAATACTTTTATTGAACGGTCATGGAGGATCGCATCAATGAACAAGAACGGTGACATATCCGGGCGCCCCCACGGTCCATAAACCGTAAAGAAACGCAAGCCAGTAGTCGGTATTCCATAAAGTTGCGAATAGGAATGAGCCATAAGCTCATTGGATTTTTTCGTTGCAGCATAAAGCGAAACCGGATGTGCTATACCATCATGCTCCGAGAAGGGTATTTTTCCATTCAGGCCATATACGCTTGAAGAAGAAGCATAGACAAGATGTCCCACATTATTATCGCGGCAACCTTCAAGTATGTTTATAAAACCGTCGATGTTACTCTCTATATATGCACGCGGATTTGTGATAGAATATCTCACGCCTGCTTGCGCACCGAGGTTGACAACTGCGTCAAAATGTCCATTTGCAAAAAGCATTTTCATCGCATTTGTATCCTCAAGATTCATACGTATGAAACGGTAATTCTCACCATAAACTGTTGATTCCGTAAACTTGTACCATTTCTCCGCTTCTTCCTTTGAGATACCTGCCTCTGCAAGACGAGCGAATTTCAGTTCCGGATCATAATAAAAATTGATGTTGTCGAGACCTGTCACTTTATCGCCGCGCTCGGCAAAGCGGCGTACAACGTATGAACCAATAAAACCGGCAGCTCCGGTTACAAGTATATTCATGTCAGATAATTTATAACGAATTACAACCTTTATTTAACGATCAACTGAAACGTTCCTGAGCCTCCTTGTAGGAATCAAGTGATCCGATGTCAAAACGTCCTGCAGGCATCGGCCATGCATGGAGGATCGAGACCTCTGCAAGATAGTGAGCAAGATTACCGGGCGCATCATATCCGCATCCATGCGACAGACATTCACGGATGAGGGGCATATCCTTACGCGAATATATATAGAACGGAGGGACTGCCCAGTTTGAGACAGGCTTTTCGGGCTTCTCCTGCATCTCCAGCACTTTCATATCATCGTCAACGGCTATAACACCTGTACGCTGAAGGCGACGAAGTTCAGGTTCATGGTGACACATTATTACCGAAGTGCCTTTATCGCGGAAAAATTCAATGAATCCACTCAGTGAGAATTCGAGGATATTATCCGCGGCGAGAACCATTATATCGTCATCCACGTTGCACTGTTCAATCGCAAGAAGCAGATCGCGCACAGCACCGAGACGTGTCTCGTTGGATTCCGTACCGTCATCAATTATCGTCACAGGTTTGGTATATGACATGTTTTTAAGCCATTCCTCAAATATGGGAGCAAACTTATGGTTTGTAACGATTATATGGGAATCTATCTCCGGAAGAGGATCGATATCGTCAAGCATACGTTCGAGAATGCTACGATCCCCGACTTTCAGCAGGGGTTTGGGAAAGTTCTCTGTAAGCGGGTATAGACGGGTAGCATAGCCCGCTGCGATTACTATATTTTTCATGCTTTATATTTATTTTCTTTCAAAGGAAATCAACTCCATTCGCCGGATCACAGAAGAAGATCTCGAAAGAGTCTTTGTACTGGGGATATTTTTTCAGGTATTTCTCACTCACAACCTCACGGATCGCGTCAAGCTTCTCGGGATCGACAAGTGCTATGCAAGCCCCTTTGAAACCGGCACCGCTGAAGCGGCCTCCGAAGATACCGTCTGTCCCCTTCATTATCTCATATAGCTCGATCAGTTCCGGGGAGCCACATTCATAATTATTCATAGAGCTCTCGCAACTCTCGAACACGAGCTTTCCGAATTTTTCGATGTCGCCTTCCTCCCAAGCCACAACACCGTCACGGACACGGTCACACTCGGTGAAGAAATGGCGTGCGCGTCTGGCAAAACGAACCGGCATACGATCAGCATATTTTTCAAGATGCTCCTCTGGCACATCACGTAAACGAGTGTCTGAAAATTCCTGAAGATGCTCATCCTCATAAGCCTGCATTATCCAAGCGGCTGTCTTACATTCAGCCACACGCAAGTTATAGTCTGTACCGGTCAGTTTACGCGTAACCCCGGAGAAAAATATACCAAGTTTGAATGGTAGCGGTTTCGGGTTGTCACCACCGAACGGAACAAGGCGATATTCACTGGTTTTCGTATCAAGATAGAGCAGTTTATCAGCCTCGCAGAGCACTACACATGCCTGATCAAGTATGCCGTTATTGAGACCGACATACATCCTCTCGGCAATCGAGGCATAATCGATCACCTGCTGACGGGTAAGTCCGATATTATTGACCTTATCAATCGCCATAACAAAACCGCACAGCAAAGCGGCTGAGGACGACAGGCCACCGATCGGCATAGATCCTTTCACTATACCCCTAATACCCTTTTCAAGATGAAAATCCTGTTGAAGTGCCCAGACTGCACCACGAAGATAATCACCCCAGTTGCCCTGCTTTTCATCAACCGGCCGCTGAACATTAAATGTCATCAATCCCTCAAACGAGAGCGAAGCCATCTCAACCTTCCCTGAATCAGTCGCCGAGAAAAGGAATTCAATTCCTGAATTGAATGCAAAGCCTGACACAAGGCCATGCTGATGATCGACATGTGCTCCCAGGGGACAGATACGATAAGGAGAGAACAGTTGATATAGCGCATCACCCTTGCCAAAGAATGTACGGTACGCTTGGTGTAGTGAGGTCATAAAGCCCAAGATTTAGATATTTCGCATATTATCAATTCACTTTAAAGACACACAATATATTTACCATCCTGATATATTTTACCATACTGCATTTCAAGATCAAACCTTAAAAACATCAATCAATTGGTCTATCAACAAAATGATGATTTCAATATCTCATGTGCATTACATACAGATTCCTTAAATCTGACATATAATTACAGCAAAATTACATATTTTTTTTTATATTAAAATGGTTCATACCTTTTTTATTCAATTCTCCCCACCAAAGTTTCCAATAAGAAGCGTAACGCCTGTTTCCTCACACCTCCTCGGAAGCATGTAAGGAAAAGAGCAATGAGATAAAGGCTGTCCCAGTACTAATCGACAAAATCGACATAACTTTCTGAAATACAAATATAAAAATTCACCCGATTCGTACTAAACCGAGTAAGGGTGATTATGTTGTTATTTTAAGTTTAAATGAAAGAACCGTGAATCCACCCGCTAACTAATAACCGCTTCAAGTACATCCGCATCATCAGGCAAGAACAGCATTAATCAGAAAACAAGCAGTCGGTATGCTGCCTGAGCTTGGCTTTTGCTGACGAAATTGAAATGCCACCATTCGGTGCGCAGTGGTTTGAAACCGGCGGCAGTCATCACACGGCGGAGCAACAGACGGTTCTGACGCTCTGTTTCGGATATGATCCCGTCGCGGACCATACTTTCCTCCTGATCAATATTGGCCTCCTTCCCAAGATGATCAACCGGCGTACCCATCGGAAGCTCATTACCGCGCTCATCAACAATGGTTATATCGACTGCCAGTCCATAGTTGTGCAATCCCCCGCCCTTTGCCGGATTAGCCACATAGTTAGCTTTGGGTGTCCCCTTCACGGCGTCAAACATCCTACGCTGCACGCTCATAGGACGCGCAGCATCCTTGATAAGAAGATTGTAGGCAGGATAGAGCCTATGTAATTCTTCAGAAGCCTTGATGACCGCTCTTGCAGCATCGGGATGAAGATATGCGTCGGTCACATCATCATAAAGTTGCACACCGGTGAAATTATCATCACCCGCATACATCAGCCTCACAGCTATGGTTGTGTCGGCCTTGTTGACCGCCACAAATCCGGCTTCAGCAAGCTGCGAGTCAAGACTGCGGGCATTGATATCTTCACAAAAGTTCATAGTGGACAGGAGTAGTAGCGTTATACTCGTTATGATGGATTTCATTTTACAAAATTATGAAAATTCCTTAAATTTATAGGTGATTTTCATATAAAACACTACATTTGCCATTGATTTTACAAACTGTCTCTCCACCATAATTATATATAGGCAAATGTCCCGTTTAAAAAACGCCATCATATTTCTTGTCATCACGCTTCTTACGTCCATCACCGTAATGGCTCAAATCAACACCGAGCAGGTGCTCAGAATCGGAGCTAACACGCACTATTTCGAGGACTATGTGCTGTCCATCCAGTATTTCAATCAGGTCATAAGTGTCAATCCCCGTCTTGCCAAACCCTACTTCTACCGTGCGATAGCCAAACTTAATCTTGATGACTTTCCCGGTGCGGAAGAGGATGCGACGCTTGCCATCGAACGTAATCCGTTCATTGTCGATGCCTATGAGGTCCGCGGAGTTGCCCGTCAGAATCAGGGACGGCATCGGGAAGCTATCGAGGACTATAACCGTGTGCTCGATATGCACCCTGAGACCCAAAGCGTACTCTATAACAAGGCGATAGCCCAAAGTATCATCAAAGACTTCGACGGAGCTGAAAAAACACTTGAGACACTGATCAGAAGATATCCCCGTTATGAAGGAGGCTACCTTGGCCGTGCGCGTGTCCGACTTGAAGCAAAGGACACTGTAGGTGCGAAAAGTGACATAGACAAAGCCCTGTCCATCAACTCATCGGCCATAAACGGCTATCTCCTGCGCGCCGACATGGCCATCCACTCTGGACAGGACTATAAAAGCGCGCTTGACGACATGAACATGGCCATCAAACTCAGTCCCGACTATGCCGGCTATTATATCAACCGTGCATTTCTGCGCTATGCCACCGATGATTTCTACGGCGCATTCGAGGACTATGATCACGCTCTGAAACTTGATCCGACCAATTCGACTGCCCTTTTCAACCGCGGTCTCCTCCGAACCGAAGTCCATGACATCAACAAAGCCATCGATGATTTCACGAGTGTGATCAACCTTAATCCGGATGACTACAAGACACTCTACAACCGCTCGATGCTCCTCGCGGAGACCGGAGATTTCAACGGCGCGATAGCCGATATCGACAGGGTCCTCGAAGCATATCCCGATTTTGCCGCCGCCTACTTTCTGCGTTACGACATCCTTCGTCGCAAAGGCGATCTTCGTGCAGCCGAGAAGGATTACAACAAGTCTCTCGCCCTTGCAAAAACCAATGTTCCGGTTGAACCGGATAAACAATTCGCCTCGCCCGACAATGAAACCACCGGCGAGGATGGTGAACCTGTGATTACCGAAAGTCAGGAACAGGTCAAGAAACGTTTCTCCTCACTTGCTACGGTGTCAGCCCATGCCGACACCGATCAGGGAGGGCTCGCTACAATCCGCGGACGCGTGCAGGATCAGGATCTACGCGTGGAACTCGAACCTATATTCATGGTGACTTACTACACCTCGCCGACTGAAATAAAACTCAACAGTGAATATATCCGCGAAGTCAACGATATAAATTCCACCGGTCTGCTCCGCTTCGGTCTGCAGGTTACAAACCATGAATCACAGCTACGCGGACCCGAAATCGAACGGACCCATCGTTCTTCAATTGAATTTTACGACTCTTACATAGCCAACCACGCGCCACGCGCCATTGACTATTTCGGACGGGCGATGGATCTCTACACTATCGGTGACTACTCTCATGCGCTTGAGGATCTTGACAAAGCCATCAGTCTTACCCCGGATTTTGCCCTTGCCTACTTATTGAGGTCACAGATTCACTACCTCCAGAAACATGCCGGCAAAAAAGACGGCAAAGTCCCCGTCTTACTCGCTGCAGAAGAGAGTTCCGACATTCTCGATGATCTTGAGACCACGCTCCGCCTATCACCCTTCATGCCTCTCGCCTACTACAACAAGGGGGTAATCCTCGCAGAAAGCGGTAAACTTGAGGAGGCTCTTGAAGCATTCACGCGCGCTTTGGAACTAAAACCGGATTTCGGCGAAGCGTATTACAACCGTGGCTACGTCTATCTGACGATGGGCGACCGCGACAAAGCTTTCCCCGATCTCAGCCGTGCGGGAGAATTCGGCATAGTCTCATCATATTCTCTCCTGAAAAGGATGGCAGCCGGACGATGACAACGTACGATTTTGACAGTCTATGATATCAAAATCGTACACAATCCTAATCAATCTGTTATCTTGCTGCGGGTTTTGATAGCCTATTGATGAATTTTTCGGATTATTATCGTAATTTTGCGAAGATTTTAGTAAAATCGCTTAATTTGTCATTTTCACAAACAGATTCCAATCAAAATTACATTAGACTATAAGGTATGAAAGTTTTAAAGTTTGGAGGAACCTCCGTAGGTTCTGCGGAACGCATCCGCCACGTTGCTGACCTCGTATCAGAAAGAGGCAAAAACATCATCGTGCTTTCCGCTATGTCGGGAACCACAAATTCACTTGTCGAGATCGCTGATTATCTCTACAAAAACAATACCAATGGCGCAAAGGAGACCATAAATCTTCTCGAATCAAAATATCTCAAGACCATCGCTGCACTCTATGAAAAACATGAGAGCCGCGAGAAGGCCCTCAAGGAAATCAAAGCCTGCTTCAATTACATCCGTTCATTCACTCAGCGCGAGAGCTTCAGCGAGATCGAAGAAAAGATCATTCTTGCTCAGGGTGAGATAATGAGCGTGGCCATGATGACCATCCTCCTCAACGAGCGCGGTATTTATGCCGAATCGCTCCCCGCTCTTGACTTCATGAAGACTGATGCCAACGGCGAGCCTGACATGCAGCATATCACTCTCCATCTCCAGCCTCTGCTCGACAAATACATCGATGCCGACATCTTTATCACTCAAGGATTCATCTGCCGCAACTCCACAGGCGAGATCGACAATCTCCAGCGCGGTGGCAGTGACTACACCGCATCACTCATCGGAGCAGCCATCGATGCTGAAGAGATCGAGATCTGGACCGACATCGACGGTATGCACAACAACGACCCGCGCTTTGTTGAAAAAACCAGCCCTGTCAACGAACTTCATTATGAAGAAGCTTCAGAGCTTGCTTACTTCGGTGCAAAAATCCTCCATCCCACCTGCGTGCTGCCTGCAAAGGTCAACAATATCCCCCTCCGTCTCCTCAACACTCTCGAACCCGAAGCTCACGGCACTCTCATCTACAACAACATCACCGAACCCTCCATCAAAGCCGTCGCAGCCAAGGATAATATCGTGGCCATCAAAATCAAGAGCTCACGTATGCTCCTTGCCTACGGCTATCTGACCCGTGTGTTCGAGACATTCGAGAAATACCGCACACCCATCGACATGATTGCGACAAGCGAGGTAGGCGTATCGCTCACCATTGACTCCGAACGTTTCCTTCCTGAGATCGTCGATGAGCTCAAGAAATTCGGTACAGTCACCATTGACCGTGACATGGTGATCATCTGCGTCGTCGGCAACATGGAGTGGACCAATACCGGTTACGAGGCAAAAGCTATGGAGGCTCTCGCCAATATCCCTGTCCGCATGATCTCCTATGGCGGCTCTAACTACAACATCTCATTCCTCATCCGTAAGGAAGACAAAATCGAAGCTCTGCGTCGTCTGAGCGAAGTTCTGTTCAACGAGAAATAATCTGTCAACGAAAAATAATGACACGTTTCCCTATAGAAGAATTCGAGTCTCTGCAGACTCCTTTCTATTTCTACGATCTCAAACTTCTTGACCGTACGCTCAAGGAAATCAAACGAACCGCCCGCGATCCCCGCTTCAAGGTACACTATGCCATCAAGGCCAACGCCAATCCCGGAATACTCCGCTCCATTCAGGCTGCAGGCTTCGGTGTGGATTGTGTCAGCGGATGGGAGATCGAGGCTGCTCTCGAAGCCGGTTTCCGAGGTGACCGCATAGTCTATGCCGGTGTAGGCAAGAGCGACAATGAGATCCGTCTCGGACTCGAAAAAGGCATTGAAAGCTTCAATGTCGAATCCGAGCCTGAACTGCGTATAATCAGTCAGCTCGCAGTTGAGACAGGCAAGACCGCCCGTGTGGCTATCCGCGTCAATCCCAATATCGATGCGCACACCCACGCCTATATCACCACCGGACTTGCAGAAAACAAATTCGGCATAAATCTCGAAATGCTACCCGGAGTCGTCGCACTCGCCTGTACGCTACCCGGCATTGAGCTCCGAGGACTGCATTTCCACATCGGTTCTCAGATCACTGAGACTGAACCGTATGTGATGCTCTGCGAGACCATCAACCGTCTGCAGGACGAGTTCGACGAACGCGGCATCCATTTCGCATCCATCAACGTAGGCGGCGGACTTGGAATAGATTACGCTCATCCCGAACGCCATCCCATTCCCGATTTTGGAAACTACTTCACCACCTTCCACAATCATCTCCACCTGCGTGAAAATCAGGAAGTGCATTTCGAACTCGGCCGATCAATCGTAGCTCAGTGCGGATCGCTTATCACACGCGTGCTCTACGTCAAGAAAGGCACTACCAAGAAGTTCGCCATCGTTGATGCAGGCATGACCGACCTTATCCGCCCGGCTCTCTACAATGCTCACCACAAAATCGAGAATATATCCAATCCGAACGGTGAACTCCATCACTACGACGTTGTCGGCCCGATCTGTGAATCGTCCGACTGCTTCGGACAGGATGAGACTCTGCCCGAAGTAAAACGCGGTGATCTTCTCGCTCTCCGCTCGGCCGGTGCATACGGTGAGATCATGGCTTCGCGCTACAACTGCCGTCCATTTGCACCATCCTACTTTTCAGAACGTTAACCTTAATTCATTCTCATTATCATGGCAGACAACAGTGATCCCAAAGAGATCTACAAGGATGCAGATCCCTTGGAACTACCTGAGAACGCCTTCCGTGAACTCGGAGAGGACGAGACCTACCGCCCTATCATGCACCCCGCGCATGACTACCCGGAGGTCACGCCTTATTCCGTCGGCATGGGTCTTGTTCTCGCAGTTATCTTCAGTGCGGCAGCAGCTTATCTCGGACTGAAGGTCGGACAGGTTTTTGAAGCGGCGATCCCCATCGCCATCATAGCCGTCGGCCTTTCGGGAGCTCTGAAAAAACAGAATCCTCTCGGCCAAAACGTCATCATCCAGAGCATCGGTGCATGTTCAGGTGTGATTGTGGCCGGTGCGATCTTTACCCTCCCCGCACTCTACATCCTTCAGGCAAAGTATCCTGAAATCTCCGTCAGCTTTTTCCAGATCTTCCTGAGCTCACTCCTCGGAGGTATCCTCGGAATCCTGTTCTTCATACCCTTCCGCAAATATTTCGTGAAGGATATGCACGGCAAATACCCCTTCCCTGAGGCCACAGCCACCACTCAGGTGCTTGCAAGCGGAATCGGCAAGGCTTCAGCCAAGGATGGCGGACAGGCCAAGACCCTTGTGATCGCATCGCTCATCGGCGGTATCTATGACTATATAGTGGAGACATTCGGATGGTGGGCAGGAGTGCTCAATACCACCGTGGCTGACTGGGGACAGACTCTCGCCGAGAAAACCAAGCTCGTCATGAGCTGCAACACCGGTGCGGCAGTGCTCGGCCTCGGTTATATCATCGGTCTCAACTACGCTTTCATAATCTTTGCAGGTTCAGTGTTCGTATGGTGGGTACTCATTCCCCTGCTCGGTACTTACGGCAGTTCTGAGATTGCAGCCATGTCGCCCGACGCTATTTTTGCCGACTACGCCCGCATGATCGGTATCGGCGGCATCGCAATGGCCGGTATCATCGGCATCGTGAAGTCGTGGGGCATTATCCGTAGTGCTGTAGGTCTGGCCGGACGCGAATTGCGTGGTAAGGCTGACGGAGCTACCACAGTCCGTTGGCAACAGGACATCTCGATGAAGCATATTGTATTCTTCGTCTCGATTGCTCTTGTGGCTGTGCTCATATTCTTCTGGTTCGGTGTCATCCACACTTTCTGGCAGGCACTCGTGGCATGGCTCGTCGTTACGGCCATTGCTTTCCTCTTCACAACTGTGGCCGCCAACGCTATAGCTATCGTGGGTTCAAATCCCGTGTCCGGAATGACGCTCATGACACTGATCATCGCCTCTGCAATCTTCGTCGCCATCGGTCTCAACGGCTCGTCAGGTATTGTCGCGTCAATGGTGATCGGCGGTGTAGTCTGCACGGCTCTTTCAATGGCCGGAGGTTTTGTTACAGACCTCAAAGTCGGTTACTGGCTCGGTTCCACTCCCAAGAAACAGGAAAGCTGGAAATTCCTCGGCACTCTCGTATCCGCAGCCACTGTCGGCGGTGTCATCCTCCTGCTCAATCAGGTATATGGCTTTACCGGTGACAACGCCCTCGTCGCTCCGCAGGCCAATGCCATGGCCAAGGTAATCGAACCTCTCATGATGGGCGGCGATACTCCTTGGATTCTCTACATGGTCGGTGCGATCCTCGCCCTGCTTCTCAACTGGCTCGGTGTACCCGCACTCGCATTCTGTCTCGGCATGTTCATTCCTTTGCAGCTCAACACTCCCCTGCTTGTCGGTGGTGCGATTGCATGGTTCGTCGGCAGCCGTTCGAAAGACAAGTCGATCAACGATGCACGCCGCGACCGCGGTACTCTCATCTCTTCAGGTCTCATTGCCGGTGGTGCGCTCTTCGGAGTGTTTGCCGCTCTCACACGCTTCCTCGGCTTTGAATATACCAACCCGATGGATGCCATCACCACCCAATGGGCCGGTCTTGCGGTCTATGCGCTTCTTATAATCTACCTTATATGGGAATCAATGAAAGCTAAAGCTCTCAAAGACTGATAGGAAGAACATTAGAAAAATTCATGAAACAGATCAATCGTGAAATACTGTCGATAGCAGTACCCTCGATTGTTACCAACATCACCACTCCACTGCTCGCGCTGATGGATGTGGTGATTGTTGGTCACATGGGGGGTGCTGACTACATTGCTGCCATAGCTGTCGGAGGAACGATCTTCAATATGATCTACTGGCTTTTCGCCTTTCTGCGCATGGGTTCAAGCGGTCTGACCGCACAAGCTTATGGCGCGGGAAACAGGACTGAATGCGATATGGTCCTACAGCGCGGACTTCTTGTTGTCGTCACAGCTTCAGTCGTGATGATTGCCTGCCAAATACCGATATTCCGTCTCGCAGGTTTCCTTTTCGAGATCAAGGACAATATTCGGGAGATGGTCAGCGACTATTTCACCATTCTTATATGGGGTGCGCCCGCATCACTGGGTGCATTCGTAGTCTCAGGATGGTTTCTCGGACAGAAAGACGCACGGACACCCATGCGGGTAGCTTTCGTCATCAATATCTCCAATATCGTCATAAGCCTCCTTCTCGTCTATGGATTCGGAATGAAAATAAGTGGAGTGGCTCTCGGCACACTCTGTGCTCAGTGGCTCGGCTTCATTGTCGCCATTTCAGCGGCTATCCGTAAGTATCGTCCGCAAGCGGCTTCGGCCATCCGACTGTTTGAACCACAGGAACTGAAACGCTTCTTCTCCATAAATATAAACATCTTCTTCCGTACTCTCTGCCTGATCGCAGTCACAGTATGGTTCACGCGTACCGGTTCTTCACAAGGGACGGACATTCTTGCCGTAAATACCCTCCTGATGCAATTTTTCACCCTATTTTCATATTTCATGGACGGTTTCGCCTTTGCCGGCGAGTCACTTTGTGGAAACTATATCGGTAAAAAAGATTCCGATGGGCTACGTGCCACCGTCAGCGCGCTCTTTCGTTGGAGCATCCTAATGGTGGCGATCTTCACCCTTGTCTATGCACTTGCCGGCAACGGCATCATGACGCTCCTAAGCGACGATCCCGGCGTGATCCTGTCATCAAAAGAATTTTTCGCTTGGGTGATCGCAATTCCAGCTGTAGGCTTTGCAGCTTTTACGTGGGACGGTATTTTCATCGGAGCGACACGAACCCGCGAAATGCTCATGTCCATCGCCGCCGCCACTGCGATCTATTTTATCACCTACACACTCCTTTTTCCGGAATTAGGTAACCACGGACTGTGGATAGCATTCCTCGCCTACCTCCTGACCCGTGGACTCGTCCTGACCCTACTCCGTCACCGTCTCTACAAACTATAGAAAATGTAAATCCAATGATCTGATCACTGAACGACCAGTTATAGAATGCAAGAATCCCCTGTCAAACTTCAATCCGTTTGACAGGGGATTCTTTATATGTTACTTAAGATAAATGCTGTTATTCTTCCGATACGGCTGTTGAGTCGCCATAGGTCTCTTTAACGAAATAGACGCAGAGCGCACCGATGATAAGCAGCACACCTGCAAGGACAAGCATGTTGACCTGACGGCCACCGAGAAGCGGGAGCACCACTCCACCGAGAGCTGCTGCACAGATCTGAGGAATACAGATAGTGCCGTTGAACAGGCCGAGATATGTACCCATATTCTTACCGGAGATAGAGTTTGTCAGGATGGTGAACGGAAGCGCAAGCATAGCAGCCCATGCGCAGCCTATGAGCAGGAACGATGCGAAGAGCACATATTGATCCGTCACAAAAAGAGTCGAAATAAAACCGACGGCACCAAGCAGAAGACTGAGCGCATAAATCACCTTATGGCTCTTGAAACGCGGAATCACGATAGCCCAGATAACTGAACCTACAGCCTGCACGGCAAAAAGCACGCCAACCCAGTTACCGGCTGTCTGATAAGCCTCCGTATCAGTATTGGTCGTACCCCACACGGTGTCAGCAATCGCACCAGTAGTATAGGTCCACATATAAAGGAAAGCCGACCAGCAGAAGAACTGTACAAGTCCGACGGTCCAGAAAGTTTTGGGAGCGTGGCGCAGGAGGCTCATCATGCTGCTCTTTTCCTCCGTCTGCTCTTGGGTGATGCCATGATATTCGGCATACTCCTTGGGAGGCATTTCACGTATGGTCGCAAAACTGTAGATCACACAGAGGATCAGGACGGCCGCTCCTATATAGAATGAATAAGTCACGGCATCCGGCACCTGACCGGCCGGAGCAAGATTGCTCACACCTATGGCAGTAAGGGTGATCGGCGCGAGATAGCCCACGAGACTACCGGCATTGCAGAGGAAGCTCTGAATGGAGTATGCAAGACCCTTCTGACGTTCGTTGACCTGATCACCGACAAGCATCTTGAACGGCTGCATGGCCATATTGATCGACGTGTCAAGAAACATAAGGGCTATGAAACCGAAAATCATCGCACCGCCTACCGTCAGGCCAAAGCTTCCGGCATTGGGAAGCAGACACATCACGACTACCGCGATTGCCGCACCGAGGAGCAGATATGGCAATCGGCGTCCAAGCTTGTTCCACGTACGGTCACTGGCCGCACCGACAAGAGGCTGAACCAATATACCCATAAGTGGCGGAAGAATCCAGAAATAACTCAACGAATGTGGGTCAGCCCCCAGTGTGGCGAATATTCGTGAGATATTCGCGCTCTGAAGCGCATAGGCAATCTGCACCCCGAAAAATCCGAAACTCAGATTCCAGAGTTTCATGAAACTTTGATCCGGCTTATTTTTAACCATAAAGTGTAAGAGTAATTGATATAATCTGTTCGTTAATTTAATTTTCCATTTCTGTCAGTCCCGCGGCTCAATTAATTCATAGAGCTTTCTGATCTCCTCGGCCCATATCTCCTCATTGGGAGTTTCGAGGATAAGTGGGATGTTGTCCATACGCGGATCGTTCATCAATCTGCGCCAGAACCATTCGTTAAGATGCCCGGTGAAGATAGGAGCATGGCGATCGACCTTCGATCCAAGCGTTTTCAGTGTGTCGTTGAGATGCATACCGCAGAGATATTCCATGCCGATTATTCTCTCAAATTCTGACCACGTAGCCGTATATGACTCCTCATCCACCATATCATAGCCGGATGTATAGGCATGACACGTGTCAATGCAGACACCGATCCTGCTCTTGTCCTCAACCTTGTCAATAATACGGGCTATTTGTTCGAAAGTATAGCCAAGGTTACTCCCTTGACCGGCCGTGTTCTCTATGACTGCTTTGACTCCGGATGTCTGATCAAGGATGCCGTTGAGTGACTCGGCTATGAGATCGAGACAGGCATCCGTATCCATCTCGCGCATGTGTGAGCCGGGATGGAAGTTAAGCATTGTCAGGCCAAGCTGTTCACAGCGACGTATCTCGTCAAGAAATGCCTCTCTCGACTTCTGCAATTTCTCCTTGTCAGGCGAACCGAGATTGATCAGAAAACTGTCATGCGGCAGGATCACGTCAGATGTATAGCCGCAAGCCGCACAGTTTTCCTTAAACGCCTCGGCCTCACCGGCGGAGATAGGTTTGGAAGTCCATCTCGACGGATTACGGGTGAAGAGTGCAAATGATTTTGCCCCTATTAAATGGGCATTGAGCGGAGCACGGCTTACACCTTGCTCCACCGAGACATGTGCCCCGATGTATTTCATAAAGGAAGTGTGATTACGCATTAAATTTTCGCAAATTTACTAAAATATCCGTATCTTTGCAAAAAATTTAAGGTTAACATTTCCAAATTAAATTATGGCTCAGAAACCCTCAATTCCCAAAGGTACCCGCGACTTCACTCCGGCAGAAATGGCTCGCCGCAACTATATTTTCGACACCATCCGTAGTGTGTTCCATTTATTCGGGTTTCAGCAGATAGAGACTCCTGCCATGGAGAATCTCTCCACCCTCATGGGAAAATATGGTGAGGAGGGTGACAAACTTCTCTTTAAGATCCTAAATTCCGGTGATTTTCTGCGCGGTGTAGATCCGACGCTCATTGAATCGGGAGACTGTCCGCGTCTCGCTCCGAAACTCTGTGAGAAAGGACTGCGTTACGACCTCACAGTGCCCTTCGCACGTTTCGTCGTCATGCACCGCAATGACCTTTCATTCCCCTTCAAGCGATTCCAGATCCAGCCCGTATGGCGTGCTGACCGTCCGCAGAAAGGCCGCTACCGCGAATTTTATCAATGTGATGCAGATGTGGTTGGCTCTGACTCACTTCTCAACGAAATAGAGCTTCTGCAGATGATCGATGAGGTGTTCAGCCGTCTCGGTATCCGTACGACCATCAAACTCAATAACCGCAAGGTGCTTGCCGGTATCGCAGAACTTGTAGGAGCACCCGACAAGATTGTAGATATCACTGTAGCTATTGACAAGATCGATAAAATTGGCCTCGACAAAGTTAAGGAAGAACTGGCCGAACGCGGACTGAGTGCCGAAGCAATTGACCGCATCACACCTATAATCACCCTTACGGGTAGCAATGAAGAGCGTCTAAGCCGTCTCGCCGAGCTTCTTCAGGGCAACGAGACGGGCCTCAAAGGTGTTGAGGAACTACGCATCGTCATGGAAGGCTCGAAGAATCTCGGTCTCCGTTCGGAACTCGAACTTGACGTGAGCCTCGCGCGTGGCCTCAACTACTATACCGGTACTATCATCGAAGTCAAGGCGCGCGACGTCGAGATCGGTAGCATAACCGGCGGCGGCCGCTATGACAACCTCACAGGTGTGTTCGGACTTCCCGGAGTGTCGGGCGTCGGCATATCTTTTGGTGCCGACCGTATTTATGACGTGCTCAACGCTCTTGACCTTTACCCGGCCGACATAGAAGGTGCAGCTAAGGTAATGTTTACAAACTTCGGTCCTGCTGAAGCCGCCAAGTCACTCCAGATCATCAAGACACTCCGTGCAAACGGTATTTCAGCCGAAATCTATCCTGATGCCGCCAAGATGAAGAAGCAGATGGGACGCGCGGATGCTCTCGGTATCCCCTTCGTCGCCATAATCGGCGAAAGCGAATTGGCCGACGGTACAGTAACACTCAAAAACATGACATCCGGCGAACAGCAGAGCCTAACCATAGATGAACTCGTGAAAGCTCTCGCCTAACGGGCCAGAATCTCCCCTCTCCACCTGTCTGGATGATAAAAATATCATTCCGACTCACGCAGACATCATGAGAAACTGTCGAAGTTTTCAGCCCGGACAGGCTTGATAAAACCCGACAGTTTCTCATATATTACCAATAATTTGGTCATTTGGCCATCTGCGACATCACCTTTGGCAATTATTGGTTACTTTTGTCACAGGAAACCTATTAATACAGATATGCTCATATCGGACTCACTGACCACTTTCGGCAGATATTGCCTCTTCATACAGAAGGTCTTCACCAATCCGGACAAATGGAAGATCTTCATAAAACGGACATTTTTCGAGATCACAAAACTCGGTGTCGATTCCATCCCGCTCGTGATAGTCATCTCGCTTTTCATAGGTGCGGTAATCACGATTCAGATGCAGCTCAACATCATCTCACCGCTCGTCCCCTCCTATTCGACAGGCCTTGCAACACGTGAGATCATCCTCCTTGAATTTTCCAATTCGATCCTTTGCCTCATTCTTGCCGGCAAAGTCGGATCAAACATCGCGTCAGAAATCGGCACGATGCGTGTCACCGAGCAGATCGACGCACTCGACATAATGGGTGTCAATTCTGCCAATTTCCTTGTCCTTCCGAAAATCATCGGATTTCTCATCTATATGCCTATACTTGTGGTGTTCTGTATCTTCACCTCGTTTCTCGGTGGTGTATTCATATCTGTGTTCACCTCAATGATACCCCTCAACCGTTTCATCTACGGTCTGCAGACCATGTTCTCGGAGTGGTATGTATGGTACGGCCTGATAAAATCCCTCTTCTTTTCATTCATCATCACTTCCGTAGCCGCATTTTACGGTTACTATGTCAAAGGCGGTGCGCTCGAAGTCGGCAAAGCGTCAACCAACGCCGTTGTCGCTTCCAGCATCCTTATCCTTCTCCTTGACGTTGTACTGACAAAACTCTTGCTCCAATGATCGAAGTCAAAAATATCACCAAATCATTTGACGGCAGGACAATTCTCCACGATGTCTCAGCCACTTTCCATACAGGCAAGACGAACCTTATCATCGGCCAAAGCGGATCGGGCAAGACAGTGCTTGTCAAGTCGCTTGTCGGACTCCTGCGTCCGGAGCAGGGACAGATCCTCTATGACGGACGCGATCTTCTCCAAATGGATGCCAATCAGGTCAAGGCTTTGCGAAAAGAGATCGGTATGCTCTTCCAAGGATCTGCACTCTTTGACTCGGAAACCGTGCTTGGCAACGTCATGTTCCCGCTCACAATGTTCACTAAAATGTCATATAGCGAGATGCGTGACCGTGCCGAATTTTGCCTTGAGCGAGTCAATCTCAAGGGTGCGGACAACAAATATCCCTCGGAGATCTCTGGAGGTATGCAGAAGCGAGTGGCCATCGCACGAGCCATCGCGCTAAATCCGAAATATCTCTTCTGCGACGAACCTAACTCCGGACTTGACCCCCGCACATCCATCCTCATTGATGAACTCCTGAGCGATATTACCCACGAATACAACATAACTACCATCATCAACACCCACGACATGAACTCGGTGCTCGGTATAGGTGAGAACATCATCTTCATCAATAAAGGCTACCGCGAGTGGGTCGGTGACATGCACGAGATCTATCAGACGTCCAACGAGGCTCTCAACGAATTTGTCTTTGCCAATGATCTTTTCCAGAAAGTCAAAGCTTACGTCCTGAGCCATGAGACTCAGATTCCTCCTCACGCCTCACGATAGGACTCCTTGGACAGCATTTAATTTCCTCATATAACTGAATGAAAGAGAGCATGCATCGGATCTGATGCATGCTCTCTCAGTTTTAATGGACAAAAATAATTGGAGAGATTGGGGAGAGAAAAGAATGAGTATTATTCAACACCTGTAAGATCTACGGCATAGATACCGCGCTTGCCTGTCGGATAGACACCTCGGAGGATCATCACCTTCTCGTCACCGCTACCCTTCATGATGGCCTTGTAGATCTTCTCCACATCGTCGGGCGACGATACGCGGCTATCATTGATCGAATAGACGATGAATCCCTGCTTGACACCGGAGTCACTGAAACGCCCCTTGGAGAGAGCTGTCACCTGCACGCCGTTGCTGAGACCGAGCTGACGGAGAGTTGCCTCATCGACCTTCTTGAAAGCACATCCGAGATCAGTGAAGTCACCGGCCTTGGTTACCTGCATATTGCCCTGCGGGTTGCGGAGCGTCACATCCACGGACTGAGTCTTGTTGTCACGGACGTATGTAACCTTGATTTTGTCACCGGGACGGTACTTGGCCACCTGTTCCTGAAGCTGAGCCACGTTGTCGGTCGGCGTATCGTTGATCTTCACGATGACATCGTTCTTCTTCAGACCAGCTTCCATTGCCGAGCTGCGGTCACTTACCTCACCGACATAGACACCCTTGGTCACGGCTGTAATGCCTTTCTCCTTGGCAATTTCATTGGACAAATCGGAGATTGAGACACCGAGCACCGCACGCTGGACAGTTCCGTACTGACGGAGGTCACTCATCACCTTCTTCACAATAGAGGTCGGCACGGCGAAGGAATAGCCGGCATAGTTGCCTGTCTGGCTATAGATAGCGGTATTGATACCTATCAGTTCACCTGCGAGATTCACGAGCGCACCGCCTGAGTTGCCCGGATTGACAGCGGCATCCGTCTGGATATATGATTCAATACCCATGCGGCCGTTGTTATGACCGCCGATACTACGGCTCTTAGCCGACACGATACCGGTCGTTACGGTAGAAGTAAATCCAAAAGGATTACCGACGGCAAGCACCCACTCGCCCACCTTCAGAGCCTCGCTGTCGCCCATAGGGATAACCGGAAGGTCAGTAGCGTCAATCTTGATGAGTGCGAGGTCAGTCGTGGCATCTGCGCCTACGACCGTAGCGTCAAACGTACGGTTATCATTGAGAGTCACTTCCAGACGATCTGCATCGTCGATGACATGATTGTTTGTCACGATATATCCGTCTGCGCTGATGATCACGCCCGAACCAAGTCCCGAAGGCTGCTGACGCTGTTCGTGCTGCTCCTGCTGACGGGGCTGACTGCGGCGGCTACCGCCGTTGGGATTGCCGAAGAAGAAATCAAAGAACGGATCGTTGAAATATCCACCGCTGTTGCCTCCCTGACTGTAGCCTCTGGGAGTGGCATAGCTTTTGATCGAGACTACACCGTTGATGGTGCTCTCGGCTGCTGTGGTGAAATCCGAATGGTTGGCCGGAAGCTGAGCCACACGTGTCACTCCGCCACCCTGCACACCGCTCTGATCGAAAAGTTCGGTGTAGCTTCGAGCAGCTTCGTAATTATCGCCGAAAGGAGTGCGTTTCATTGCGATTGCCGTCACTGCCGAACTCAGGACTGCAGTCCCGGCAGCCAGCATGATGATTTTTCCTGTTAATTTCATTTTTGATAGCTTATCAGTGATTGTTTATTATTTTTTTCTGATGAATTCTTAAAGCACCGGAGATTGGTTTAATCTGACGATCGGGGAGCATTCTCCCCACCGCTGTGTTCCATGCTTCTTGCCTATAAGACGGCAAAAAGTATGCAATGTTACATCCGCTATGTGACAGTTTAAAATAAATTAAGACGATTTTCGGAGCATTTAAGATATATTTAGCCCTTGAAGCTGATATATGTTGTTTTGTTAAAATAAAACTGTCAGTTTTTATTTGTAATTTTGCCACATGATGTCAAAAAAACCACCTCTCCTGCTGCTTTTGGCCATTGTGGCCTCACTGCTTGCGTCATGCGGCAGTTCAAAGCACACCTCCGCCATCCCTTATCAGTCCAAGGGCGGAGGCCGCGCTGACACGCGCACGTTTGAAATTCCCAAGTCACTTCCACCGCAGTCCAACGCACTTCTCGACGAAGCTCGCCGGTGGCTCGGCACACCATATAAATACGGCGGTGAGGACAAACGCGGTGTCGATTGCTCCGGTCTCGTGATCAATGTCTATCGAAGCGCGCTCGACATTAAATTGCCGCGAAGCTCAAGCGAGCAGGCACGCTATTGCTCTCCGCTGCAGAAAAATCAGCTTATGCCGGGCGATCTTATCTTCTTTGCCACAGGTTCATCAAAGACCGTATCTCACGTCGGAATCTACGTCGGTGACGGACGCATGATCCATTCATCCACATCGGGTGGCGTAGTGGTCAGTGACATTGAATCCGATTACTACGTCAGAACCTACGCCGGCGCAGGGTCGGTGGATAAATACCGAGCCATGATCTCCAAATCGTCAGCAAAATCCACCTCTAAACCATCCCCCAAAACACCTGCCTCATCCGGTTTAGCCTCATCCGGCCAAAAGACCACTCCGGCCCAGCAGCCATCCACCGCTCCAGCCGGAGAAGCCCTACCCTATAAGATGACACCTGCGACATCGCTTCCGCAGAAATCAACCACACCTGTCACAACGAACAATCAGCCCGCTCCTGCCGTTGTTTCTGAGACAGCGCCCCCCGTTCCGGCCGTAAAATCCAACCGGACAGTAGCGACAGTCACCGCCACTCCTATCCGCGAGTCAAAACAAGCAACTAAAGCCACTGTCCCGACTGTTTCTGCCGAGTCTCCTAAAGCAAAGGCTGAACCCACCGCCGATGAGGCTCGCAAAGCAGTCCTCAACTCGCTTATCGAGCAGAAAATCGACTCCATCCTGAACAAATGAGCCGTTAATAACAACGTTTACTTTTCATCAATTCAGACCAATGAACCGCACCATCGCCCCAAAAGTATATAATTTCGGACCCCTCGTCCTCGCTCCTGCATCAACCCACACACTTACTAACGGCATACGGATCTATGTCGAGAGCGGTAGCGAGATCGAAGTCAGCCGTCTGACGGTTGCCCTTCCCGCAGGAGAGGCCGAATCACCGAAACCGGGATTGGCGTCATGTGCGGCAATGGTTCTGATCGAGGGAACTAAACGCATGACCGGAGAAGAAATAGCCAATACACTCGAATACAACGGTGCTTGGATCAACTCCTCCGTCTCAACCCACTATTCCACCATTACTCTATCAAGTCTCAACGACAAGTTTGAGGATCTTCTTCCGGTACTTGCTGAAATGATACTGTTTCCAACGTTCCCGGCTGAGGCTGTCGCCAACCTGCTCCAACGTCAGGCAGCACGGCTGGACATCGAGCATGGTAAAGTATCATTCCTTGCCGATAAAGCCATACGTCCCGTCGCTTATGGAGAATCCAATCCGCTTGCCCGGACTGACTCGCCCGACGAGATCCGGTCCTTCACGCCGGAAGAGCTTTCAGATTTTCACTACTCACGTCTTGATCCCAAAGAAATTCATATCTTCTTCGCAGGAAACATTACCGAGACTATGATAAAAGCGGTTGATAAGGTCTTCTCCCGTTTCCCCTCACACGCTTCCGTCCCCATAGCTACCCTCCATTTCCCTGACAAGATAGAAAAACAGCAACGGATCGACGTCACATTGGATCATGCTCGACAGAGCGCGGTAAAAATGATGATTCCTGCCGTCGGTCGTGAGAGTGATGATTTCGTACCTCTACGTGCCGCTGTAACTGCCCTCGGTGGATACTTCGGTAGCCGCCTCATGCTCAATATACGTGAGGACAAGGGGCTTACCTACGGTATTTCCGCCGCACTTCTCGGCTACTCGCAGCGCAGTTTTATCACCGTCGCAACCCAGACCGACGGATCGGCGAAAGAAGAAGTGATTCGCTTGATATTCGACGAGATGGAAAAGATGAAAGATCCTGCAAGCTATACCGACGATGAGATCAGGCGTCTCTCTCGCTTCCTTCTTTCAAACCTCGCCACCATCCTTGATACTCCCTTCAGCCGGATAGATTATACGCAGACTCATATCTTCGCATATACACCTGATGATTACTTCGAACAGCAGGAACGTCTCGCACGCAATCTCACCCCCGACATTCTTGCCGACATGGCCCGACGTTATTTCGACACTTCCGCGGCCATAATTGCAACAGCGGGAAACTGATCTATGCTTAATGCGATAAAGGTTAAACTTTTGACCGTGTGACACGTCTAAATAGTATTATTTCTTCTATCACACTTTTAATTCTTTCCGCTATGCTCAACAAGATCTCTACCTCCCTGCTGACTATCGGTCTTCTGTGGTTCACATATTCAACATCTGCAGCTCAGACCCCGCATCATGAAGCTCCCTACCAACAGCAGGAACAGGCCGCACGTCATGGGAATAACGGTCATCAGAAACCCGGCAGACCGCATAGACCGCACAGACCATCGTATTTCGTTGATAGCAACGGTGTCTATTTTGACGGACATAAGGTGAAAGATGCAAGCAGCATGAACTTCAAGGATCTCGGCGATTTTTATGCTAAAGACACGTGGAATGTTTATTACCAAGGAGTGAAAATTTCCGGGGCAAGTGCCGGTTCATTCACCGTCCTCGGTGACGGATATGCCAAGGACACATGGAGCGTATATTTCAACGGAAAAAAGATTGGGGATGCATCAGCCGGATCGTTTCAAGTATTGAAAGACGGCTACGCCAAAGACACGTGGAATGCTTACTACTTAGGAGTAAAAATTTCAGGTGCAAGTGCCGGTTCGTTCACCGTCCTACGTGATGGATATGCCAAGGATACGTGGAATGCCTATTTTGATGGCAAGAAGATCAGCGGTGTCTCAGCAGGATCTTTCCAAGTTCTTAAAGACGGCTACGCAAAGGACACATGGAGCACGTATTATTTCGGTAAAAAAGTCAAATAATCCTCCCTATGTCAGCCCTCAATGTGATACTGTGACTACCTTTGTTGGATAGTATTACAACATGAAGGCAAATGTTTTCTCATTCCGTAATAAGTTTAGAGATTAGTTCCAATATAATTTTTTGAAAGTAGAACATGATATTTAAATGGGATTTCGTAAATTTGCATCTTGATTTTGCAATAGAAATCGCTTCCAATATCATACCCCCAATCTATTCAAAGCCCGTCTATCAGATGTTTGAACTTCAATTCACTCCGACTATCATAATTCTCCTCTCTATCATTGTCGTAGCCTCCCTCTACCTCATTTTAGGATTCCGTCATTATGTGGCCTCGGTCAGTTCTCGGATCACACGAGACAATGAAGCTCCATTCCCGACCGAACCGTCAGCCTATCCCTCGGTATCCGTAATAGTGTATTCTGAAGATGATGCTTCCAATCTGGAAATACTCCTTCCCCAGATTCTCGAACAGCAGTACGACGGCCACTTTGAAGTGATCGTTGTCAATGACGGTGCGGTTTCATCAACAAAAGATGTCATCGCTCGTCTCGAACGCCGCTATCCAAATCTCTACATGACCTTCACCCCACTTGAGTCGCGTTCGCTGTCAAGGAAAAAACTCGCCATCACTCTTGGCATAAAGGCTGCACGCTATGAGGTGATCATGCTCACCACAGGTAATTGCCGCATTGAATCGCCTACATGGTTGAAATGCATGATGCGCCATTTCATCACAGGCAAAGAAGTCGTGATCGGCTATGCAACACCCCTTATCCCTGACGATGTACCCAACCCGTGGAAGCGGCTTCACTCTTTCGATGAAGTCCGCACAGCTGTCGAATATCTCTCGTGGGCTATAGCCGAACGTCCTTATCGTGGCAACTGCTACAATCTCGCCTACCGCCGTTCGGTTTTTTTCAAGAACAAGGGTTTCTCACGCACACTGCATCTGAAGTTCGGTGACGATGACCTTTTTGTCAACGAAGTGGCCAACGCACATAACACCGCCGTCGAACTCTCCACTGCCTCAATCGTCGAGGTTCTTGATTCATACCCACAGATAGCACATCGCAATGCAAAACTGCGTTATGACTACACGGCAAAATCACTGCGCACATGGTCACGAGTATTCTTCGGCTCATGCTCATTGGCATGGTGGATTCTGCTTGGATCAGCCGTAGCACTTTCCATCATTGGTTTCCCGTCCATAATTCCGCTTATCGCAGCCTGTGTGATATGGCTCGCCGTGACCATAACACTGATGTTTGCATGGTGCAAGACATCACGGTCACTCGGTTCGCGTCCCTTGCTCCTTACAGTGCCTTGGTTCATGACCTACGAACCTGTCTATAACTTCTACTATCGGATCAAAGGACTGTTCAAACGCGGTCACAACCTCACTTGGAACTGATCGGCAATTTACTTATTCTGCCGGCGTATTAAAAATCCCATAAACGATGAAAGGCACTATTGAGATCAACGGTCTGCGCCTCTTCGCCCGTCACGGAGTGTTTGAGGAAGAGCGGCGCAACGGTAACACATTCGAACTTACAGTCCATCTCGACTACCCTATAGAAAAGGCGATGGAGAGTGACGACGTTACCGACACGCTGAACTATGCGGAGGCCATCGAGATTATCCGGTCCCAGATGGATATTCCGTCCGACCTGCTCGAACATGTCGTCGGTCGTATTTACCGTGCATTGACCGAGGCTTATCCGGCCATTTCCGGAGGCTCTATACGGCTTACGAAACTCAATCCTCCCATTCCGGCAGACATTGACGGTACGGCCGTCAAACTCGAATGGTAATTTCCACCTGTGTTATTTCGATATTCCAAACAATAAAAATAAATCTATAATCTACAATATGTCAACTCCTGTCCTTCTTCTAACCGGCTATCTCGGAAGTGGCAAGACCACTCTTGTGAACCATATCCTCACCAACGAACGCGGAATCCGTTTCGCTGTTATCGTCAATGATATCGGTGAGGTGAACATCGATGCCGATCTTATCCAGCGCGGTGGTATAGTCGATACAAAGGATGATTCACTCGTGGCCCTGCAGAACGGCTGCATCTGCTGCACCCTTAAAATGGATCTCGTAAAGCAAATCGACGACATCTTGGCTATGGGTAAATTCGACTACATCGTCATCGAAGCAAGTGGTATCTGCGAGCCTGCACCTATCGCCCAGACCATCTGCTCAATTCCTCAGATGGGTGCGGACTACACCAAGAATGGCGTGCCCCGCCTCGACTGCATTGTGACTGTTGTGGATGCCCTGCGTATGCAGGATGAGTTCAACTGCGGTGAGATCCTTACCTCGGAGAAACATGATGAGGAAGACATTGCAAATCTCGTCATCCAGCAGATGGAATTTTGCAATATAATTATTCTTAATAAAATCTCTGAAGTCACGGACAAGGAAAAGGGACGCATCCGCACCATCATCAAGACCCTCAATCCCGGCGCACGCATAATCGAGTGTGATTATGCTGACGTTGATATAAACGATATCATCAACACACACCTCTTCAATTTCAACAGTGTCGCAACCTCAGCCGCTTGGGTACAGGAGATTGAGAAACCTATCGAACAGATCGAGGAAGAGGAACGCGAACACCATGAACATGAGCATCACCATCATCACGAACATGAGCATGATCACGAGCACCACCATGACCACGGGCATGACCACGATGATGAATGCGAATGCCACCACCACGAGCACGAGCACGAACATGATCATCATGAGCATGGCGAAGGCTGCACATGCGACTGCCACCACCATCATCACCATCACGGTGAAGGAGAGGCTGAGGAATATGGTATCGGCACATTCGTTTATTTCCGCCGCCCCGGTTTCGATCTGAACAAATTCGACTATTTCGCAGCCAATAAGTGGCCTAAAAATATCATCCGTTCCAAAGGCATCTGCTATTTCGGCAATAATCCCGACATGTCATATCTTTTTGAAAGTGCCGGTCGTCAGAAGCAGCTCAAAGAGGCTGGAATGTGGTTTGCGACAGCACCGGAGGACGAACTTCAGGAACTCGTGGAGCAGGATCCTTCTATACTCCGTGATTGGGATGATGACTATGGCGACCGCATGATCAAGATTGTATTCATCGGACAGAATCTCGACCGCAAAGCAATCACTGAAGCCCTCGATGCCTGTCTTGACGTATGAAGCCATATCTGCAAGTAGAAAATCTGACCAAAAGCTACGGCGACCGCCTGCTATTCGACTCTGTCACCTTCGGCGTTAACGAAGGTGACAAGATTGGTCTTATCGCCAAGAACGGTACAGGAAAATCGACTCTGCTCCGCATTCTGTCCGGAAGTGAAGCTCCAGACAGCGGATCCGTTACATTCCGCAACGATCTGCGCGTAGGTTTCCTCGCGCAGATGCCGGAATTCGAGAAGGGAAAATCCATTATGGACAACCTCCTTGCTACAGTGCGCCCCGAACAGCATGAGGAATGGGGACACGAGGACCGCATAAGACAGATGCTCTCGCAGCTCGGCATTGATGATCCGTCGCGCGAAGTCGATCACCTGTCAGGTGGCCAGCTGAAACGTGTGGCTCTCGCGCAGGTACTGCTCGGCAATCCCGACCTCCTTATACTCGACGAACCCACCAACCACCTTGACCTTGCCTCAGTCGAATGGCTTGAGAACTATCTCACACGTATGCGTGTGACACTGCTGATGGTGACTCATGACCGCTACTTTCTTGATCGTGTCTGCAACAAGATCATCGAGATAGACATGCAGCAGATCTTCACATACGAAGGAAACTTCGACCTCTATCTCCGCCGGCGTGCCGAACGGATCGAGGCTCTTACGGGCGAACTTGCCAAGGTGAAGAATCTGCTGCGCAAAGAACAGGAATGGATGCGCCGTCAGCCACAGGCCCGTGCAGGAAAAGCACGTTACCGCATCAATGCATTCTATGATCTGAAGGAACGCTCTCGTGCCAATTATGATGAGAAGCAGATCGACCCGACTGAAATCAAATCATCCTACATAGGCTCAAAGATTTTTGAAGCCGAGGGTATTTCAAAGCGTTTCGGCGACAAAGTCATCCTTGATGATTTCACTTACAATTTCGCACGTTATGAAAAACTCGGCATAATCGGCGGAAACGGAGTCGGCAAATCGACTTTCGTCAAGATGCTCCAAGGACTGATAGCCCCCGACAGCGGTGCATGGAATGTCGGCGAGACCGTCCGTTTCGGTTACTATTCGCAGGAAGGTCTCCAACTACCTCCCGGCAAAAAAGTGATCGATGCCATCACGGACATAACCGAGGACGTAGTGATCAACGGCACGACCCACTACTCCCCCATGCAATTCCTGAACCGCTTCCTCTTTTCACCAGCGGATCAGCAGAAATACATATCCACTTTGAGCGGAGGTGAGATGCGACGCCTGAATCTCGCTGCCGTCCTCATCACACAACCCAACTTCCTGATTCTCGATGAGCCGACAAACGACCTTGACATCATGACCCTCGGTATCCTTGAGGACTATCTGAGAGAATTCAAGGGCTGTGTCATAGTCATTTCGCATGACCGTTTCTTCCTTGATTCGATCGTGGATCATCTCTTCGTCATGGAGGGCAACGGTGTCATCAAGGATTTTCCCGGAAATTACACTGATTATCGGAATTATCTCAAGGAGCAGGCCAAGGCCACACAAGCAGCGGCAAAAGCTGTCGCCACGTCGTCGTCACAGCAGGATGGGCAGACTTCACGCAGGGTGAACGAGCGTCCGCAAAGACTCACATTCAAGGAGCGGAAAGAACTCGAAGCCCTCACCAAGGAGATTGATGAACTGACGGAAGAAAAAGCCTCGCTCGAAGCACTGTTCAATTCCGGTGAAGAGCTTACGGACATAGCTGAAAAAGCCAAACGATACAGCGAACTCAAAGATATCCTCGATGAGAAAGAGATGCGTTGGCTCGAACTCTCGGAAAAGGAGTGATCTCATCCTCCCCCCTACCTCATGTTTCAACCATAACTTTTAGGAAAGCTTCAACCATACATCTATTCCGGTCTATATAATCCCATCTATTGTTTAGGGATTATATAGATCCGGATTAAAGAAATCAGCGATATCACGAGCCTGTTCGAGAGCTTTGGCCGCCGGACTTTCGGGATTGATCATTGAAGCCTTGGCATAGTCACCGGTTGCCCCTGCACGGTCTCCTATGCGCCATCTCAGCTTCCCGCGCTCGAAAAGCAGTCTGTCATCATCCGGAGAGAGTTTAATGAGATCATCGAGAACAGACAGAGCCGCCTCGATCTTACCCTCTGAAATAAGTATGCGGTAATCCTGCGCCATATCAATATTATCGGCTTGAGTTTCCTAATTAATGTTTTCAACCGTTGAAACTTACGTGATAAGAACGCGTGACATGCATCAGGACTGAACAAAAGAGATTTTAACGCTGTTTAACTGTTAGATAGTGTTTCTATCCGAATAGATCAGGATCCTATCCTCCCGGTCAGAGCTATCTGCATATCAAAAAACGCCACGTATGTCCAACAGTACGCAAAACTACTAAAAAGAATTGTCATCACAATGAAGAAACTACATTTTCTGTTTTCGCTCCTGCTCGGTGTGACTTTCAATGCACTTGCGGTTGATCCGACTGCTACTGACTACTCTTTCATCGAGTGTCAGGGTTCAGCCAATCCTTATCCCGACCGGACGGTCAGGGATCTCGCCTATCCGGACTCACTCAAACCTGTCTATCTTAACCACGTAGGGCGTCACGGAGCAAGGTTTCTTTCATCGTCCAAATATACTACTTCTCTTCTCCGCACACTCCATAAAGCCGACTCGCTGAAGACCATCACTCCGATGGGGCGAGAGCTTATACGGATCTGCGATCTCGTTGTCACGCGTACAGCCGGACGCTGGGGTGCGCTCGACTCACTCGGTATGGCAGAGCAACGTGCCATAGCCTCACGCGCTTTTATGGCCTACCGTCCTCTGTTCGACAACACAAAGATAAATGCCATCTCTTCCTATGTTCCCAGATGTGTCATGTCGATGGACGAATTTACCCATCAACTGACGCGTCTCAACAACAAAGTGGAGATCTATATGTCATCCGGTCGTCAGAATTCACCGCTCGTGCGTCCTTGGCATGATGATGAAGCCTATAAGGAGTTCATGGCCGGAGAGGAATGGCACAAAGTCTATGAAGATTTCCTGAATAAGCAAGTCCCTGTAACTGTTGCTGAACGCGCCCTCGGCAAGAATTATCCGTTTTTTGGCGATGAAGCCCGCGATGTAAGTCTGGCCATTTATAAAGTGCTCGCCGGCTGTGCGGCTATGTCGGTACAGATAGATCTGCAGAAATATTTCACTCAGGCAGAGATCAACGCCCTCTGGAGCGTCGAGAATCTTCATCATTACCTGACTCACTCCGCATCCACCCTTTCGAGTGCAGCTCCTGACCTTGCATCCAAGCTGCTATCCGAACTCATATCCACAATCGACACTGCCATTGCAGGCAGCAATCCTTACAGCGTCATGCTGCGTTTCGGTCATGCCGAAACCATGATGCCGCTTCTCGCACTCATGCACATTCCCGGTTGCTATTATATGACCAACTATTTCGACACCGTTGGACTTCACTGGCGTGACTTCTATGTCGTTCCCATGGCCTCCAACCTGCAGATGATTCTTTTCCAATCTGAAAGCGGAAAATACTACGTCCGTGTTGATCTCAACGAGACCCCTGTCCCGCTTATACCCGGTCAGAATACCATCTACATTCCTTGGCAGCAGGCACGTGACTATCTCAACCGCTGTCTTCCTCTCCATTACCAAGTATAAGCAGGAAATATAAGTATTAACCCAAAAACGATTCAGGGTCTGCGCAAATGATACGCAGGCCCTGAATCGTTTTTTTGCAGGTGTTCAATACTACCTATTCCTAAAGCTTACCTCTGAAATAAGCGATAGCATCTTTCTGAATACGTGAATGCATCAGATAATTGCAACCGAGGTAAAGCAAGGCAAACACGGATGCCTGCATGATGCATACAGCAAGAGGATGCACGTCGAGATGACCGACAAAATAACACGGGATCATTATCACAGCCGTCATCGCAAGATACGGGATCATATCCGCGATATAGCTCCATAGCGGACGCTTCGTAAGCCGGATGACATAATAAAGAGTCACACCCCATGTTAGGGCCGAAGCTATTACCTGACCGACAAGCAGATATTTCAATCCTTCGACCGGCGACTGAGGAGTAGCAAAACCAATGTAGGGCAATACAATGATAATCGCGCCGACAGCAGTCACATCACGGATCAGTTCAGTGACAGCAAGCAGTTTTGCTTTTCCAAGACCGAGGATAAAGTTACGATAGAGAAGCATCAACACTGTAAAGACACCCTGCACAAGCATGATCTGAAAAAGTGGGATTGAAGGATCCCATTTCGTGTCGAAAAGCGTATGGAATATCGGTCTTGCCATTATTATCAGCAGACCCATGGCCGGGAAAAGCAGGTAGGAAGTGAAACGGTGGGTCTTACCGCACATATAAGCATAGCGTTCGTCATCATCCTGCACCTCTGAAAGGAGCGGAAGGAACGAAGCCGTCAATACCTGCGAGAGGGACATCACCCCCATTTTGCTCCACTTGTCGGCCTGACCATAATAACCCACAGACACAAGTCCGACTTTCAGGCCGATGAAAAAACTTGCGATATTCTGAAACACCGTGTTGAGAAAGGACGAAACCATCACCCCACTGCCCACGGCAAAACAGCTTTTAAGCGAAGTCATGGAGAATTTCCATAAAGGTCTCCATCCTCCTGTCCACCAAAGGATAATCGACTTGACAGCCGCAATAACCAAGGTCTGCCAGACCATAGCCCAAGCTCCCCAACCTGTCACAGCCATATAGATCCCAATGACGGAACCGCCTATAAGACCGATGGAATTGCTTACGGCGATCATCTTCACTTCCATACGCTTCATAAGCATATTCGTCTGGACAATCGCTGTGGCATTCAATATGAATGAAAGGAACATCACACGCGCAAGCGGTATCAGGCGATCGTCGTCACCAAACAGATAGGCTATCAGCGGTGAAGCAAAGAACAGGATGATATAAAGCGCGACGGCAATTCCAAGATTGAACCACAACACAGTCGAATAGTCAAGATGTGTCGGATTCTTCCGCTGGATCAATGCCGACGAGAAACCGCTGTCAATAAACAATGATGCAAAAGACTGAAAAATGAGGATGACGGTAACAAGTCCGAAATCCTCCTGCGAGAGCATACGCGCAAGCACGATGCCGGTGACAGTATAAAGCAGCTGTGACGACACGCGGTCTATCACATTCCACTTGATACTGCGCGCGACGGCCACTTTCAGGCCGACACCACCGACATTATCCTCGCTCATACGCACTTTCCGTCTCTATGGTTTTTATCGGGCTTACTTTCCAAGCGGGAAAGTCTTTATACCGACTGAACGGTTCTTGATCTCAGGATTACCCTTGTAATACAACTTGGTACTGCCCATACCCATCACGCTCAGGGTCTTGACAGCCCAAAGTCCGATCGAACCCGTACCACCGGCCTTAACTGACGCAGTCTGCGCCTCAAGTCCGTCAGCCTGTATGACTCCCGTTCCGGTAAAGTTGAAGTTCACATGCTCACACTCACCGTTTATAACAAGCGTACCGTTGCCGGTAGAGAGTGCGGCCGTTACTTCCGTAGCCTTCACGCCTTGGACAGACATACGGCCGTTACCGATAAGCTTGGCAGTAAATTTCGGCCCGTTTGCCACATTCACCACCTTGACCAGTGAGTCACCTGCATTTTCTATCTTTGTCAGATAGGTAGAATAGACCGTCACAACCGGCAGATTTGTCACGCCCACGTTCTCCGTGGAAATCTTCATTGAAAGTTTTCCCTTGTTATTATTGAAAATGAAGGCTGATGCCTGTGACGACGGACTTGTAAAAACAGCCAGACCGGCGGAGTCGGGATTGCACGAATAGACCACATTAAGACCGTCCGTGACCTTCAGTTCATGAAATTCACCTACATTAAGCTCGTACTTCACGAGATCCGCAGCCTGCACACCGATGAATCCAAACAGGAGCATCAGGGAGAAAAAAGCTTTCAGTTTCATTATTTAAAAACGCTATTTATATTGTCTGTAGATTATTCTTTCGATCTGTTCACATTTCCGGAGCATCGGGATCCATTGATCCTTGCTCTCCCCTCTGCTCATTCTCAATCAGGATTTCTTCTACGCGTGCCAGCACAGACAGAAGCTCGTCGAGCGTTGATGCGCGGAGCATTTCAATGCGCGTGCTTCGGAAATTAGATATGCCTTTGAACAGCGGTGATGCCGCAAGATGCCTTCTGATATGGAGAATGCCACGATACTCGTCAATGCGGTCAACACTCTCACGGATCTGACGCCTGATCAGTTCAAACTTATCGGCTATGCCAAGCGGTGCGACTCCGGTGGCATCAATACAGCTGCGGATATCGCGGAAAATCCAAGGAGCACCGATGGACGCACGCCCTACCATGACACCATCGACACCATAACGGCCGAATGCATCCCGCGCAAGTTCAGGGGTAGTTATGTCACCGTTACCAATCAGCGGGATGGTGAGACGCGGATTCTCCTTCACACGCGCTATCATTTCCCAATCGGCAGATCCGGTGTACATCTGCGAGCGCGTACGTCCATGGACAGTCAGAGCCTTTATACCGCAATCCTGAAGCTGCTCGGCAAGCGTCACTATTATCTTTGACTCATGATCCCATCCGAGACGGGTCTTGACAGTGACGGGAAGATTGACAGCATTCACCACGGCACGCGTGATCTCAAGCATCTTAGGGATATCGCGCAGCATACCTGCGCCCGCCCCCTTGCCCGCTACTTTTTTAACGGGACAGCCGAAATTTATGTCAATTATATCCGGACCGGCAGCCTCGACAATTTTGGCAGCCTCAACCATCGGCTCGACCTCACGCCCGTAGATCTGTATGGCAGTCGGACGTTCACCGGGATCAATAGAAAGTTTGCGGACAGTCGAAGGTATGTCGCGGACGAGTGCATCGGCACTCACAAATTCAGTATAAACCATCGACGCACCTTGCTCCTTGCACATCAGGCGGAAAGAACGGTCAGTGACATCCTCCATCGGAGCAAGCATCACAGGGCGTTCACCTAAATCTATATTTGCTATTTTCATTAGGGTATCTAAGGAGTGTGGACATTTACAGTCAGAGCCGGAATCAATCTAAGAGACAGCTCTCTGATTTTATGTAACAAAATTAGCTATTTTTTATAAATTTCCCTCCATCTATTCGCCGGATTGGCTAAATAGTGGCCTAAATTGCTAATTTTAGCTCTAAAGGGTACAAAAAAAGAAGCTGGTCACTCATAGTCATGAGCAATCAGCTTGATTTTTTCTTTCGTACTGTTAGTGCGAACTGTGTAGGCTGAAAATTATTCAGCAACAGCTACAGAGTCAGCGGGAGCAGCTACGCTGTCAGCGGGAACTGAATCAGCAACAACTACTTCTTCAACAGCAACTTCCTCTACTGCAACAGCAGCGGTGTCAGCAGCTTCAGCAGCCTTGTCAGAAGAACCGCAAGAGAAAAGTGATGCGCTGAAAACGACAGCGAGTAATAAAACTAACTTTTTCATTTTTTCTTTTTGATTAAATTATAAAACAATTTTTAAGCTTCAAAAACACCGCAAAGGTAAGACATTTTATTTACTTGGCAAACTTTTTTTTATAGTTTTTTCCTCTCATGCTTACTTTTTAGTAAAAAAGTTCTAAAAATTGTCATTTATCCACCCTTAATTTAACATTTGGCAAGATTTATACCTATTTTCACCAGATAAACTGCAAAACAAGATATGCACTGAAAATTTCTGAAATCCATAAAAAAGTGCTACATTTGTAACATATCTTTCCGAGAATACACATAAATTTATATAAAATTAAATACCAAATGCTTGCTAAACGCATCATCCCATGTCTTGACGTCAAGGATGGCCGTACTGTCAAAGGGATTAATTTCAAAGGTCTCACAGATGTCGGAGATCCTGTGGAACTTGGAGCACGATATGCCGCAGAGGGTACGGACGAACTCGTGTTTCTCGATATCAGTGCGACGCTTGAGGGGCGCAATACCTTCGCTCAACTTGTCGGGCGCATAGCCGACAGGCTCAACATTCCATTCACTGTCGGCGGAGGCATATCATCACTCGAAGATGCCTCACGTCTCCTCGATGCCGGAGCTGACAAGATAACAATCAACTCGGCCGCTGTCCGCCGTCCAGAACTCATCTCGGAAATAGCCAATCGCTACGGCAGTCAGTTTGTGGTCGTGGCTATCGATGCCCGGCTCTCCGATGATGACGGTATATGGCATGTCACTACCCATGGCGGCAACCGAATGAGCGAACGCGAACTCTTCTCATGGGCCCGTGAGGCCGAACACATGGGTGCAGGTGAGATCATGTTTACTTCAATGAACCATGACGGCACGCGCTCAGGCTATCCCTGCGACGTCTTCGCTCGCCTTGCCTCCGAGGTGAGCATACCCATCATCGCCTCAGGTGGTGCAGGATCAGTCGCCGATATCGCCGATGTGCTTACACTCGGCAAAGCGGATGCCGCTCTCGCAGCCTCGATATTCCACTACGGCGAAATATCCATCTCTGACCTCAAACACGAACTTCACTCACGAAATATCCCTGTAAGACTATGACTTTTGATGATTTCAATCTCGATAAATGTGCCGACGGACTCCTGCCTGTCATCATTCAGGATTCGGTGACACTCCGCGTCCTCATGCTCGGCTACATGAACCGCGAAGCTTTCGATCTCACCTGCTCCACCGGACATGTCACTTTCTACTCGCGCACGCGTTCATGCCTGTGGACCAAAGGCGAGACGAGCGGTCACTTCCTTGATGTGGTCGATATGTATGCCGACTGTGACGGTGACACCTTATTAATAAAGGCAGTGCCTCACGGGCCCACCTGTCATCGCGGGACGGTGTCATGTTTCGACACTCCGGCCGAGGATGGTTTTATCCGATCGCTTTCCGCCCTCATAAATCGCCGTCATGCCGAAATGCCGGAGGATAGCTACACCACACGTCTCTTCATAAAAGGTGTCAAGAAGATCGCACAGAAAGTCGGCGAGGAAGCTGTTGAGTCTGTCGTTGAGGCGGTAGATGGAAATCGCGACCGCTTCTCCTACGAGGCTTGTGACCTAATCTATCATCTCCTCGTACTCGTGGAACAGATGGGTCTCACGCTGCCGGATCTCGAAAAAGAACTCCTCCGCCGACACTCCTGAAATCGGAATAGAGTCCTCATAGAAATATAATCAGACATGTTGCAGGGTCTGCGCCCGTTGTGCAAACCGGAATTTAAACTTTAGTGATAACTGATAGATTATCATGTAGAATTTCCGGCGGCATCAGCGCAGGCCCTTCAAAAATGATCACACTTACTCATCTCACTGTATCACGATGGAGAAAAAAATCAAAAAACTCCACACAAATAGGCTGAAATGGGAAACCGGATCATTGAAATAATGCGATCTAACGTAAATGATTCAATATAATGTTTTTCAGATAAGAAATCGGGTTAAAAGGTTAGTAATCGGGTGAATTAATGTAATGCTTAAAAAAGTGCTATGCAGATGGCGGGGACATGAAATAAGGCTTGCATTGCTACTGCAAAGGTAGTAGCCGCAAGCCTTAAAAATGATGCGATAATGAAATCTTATTGCACTTTTTTCGTATAGGGTTGTAACATTCGTTATTAAACGCCCTCTTATTTCCTGTTCAGATATTCATGTATGCCCTGCGCGGCCTTTCGCCCGGAAGCTATACAGCGGACAACGAGTGACGCACCTGTCGAGACATCTCCGGCAGCGAATACCTTTGGATTGCTTGACTGGCCTGATTCGTTGACCTTAACATTACCGCGCTGGTCTTTTTCGAGTCCAAGTACATCGATCACACCCTCGGCAACCGGCTGAGTGAATCCCATTGCGAGAAGTACGAGTTCTGCCTTGATGATTTCCTTCCGGCCTGTATGGACAAGGTTCATGCGTCCGGTTCCCTCATCCTTAACCCATTCCACTTCCTCAACTTCAACCTCGCTGACGCGACCGTCAGAATCGGGAATGAAACGACGCGTGTCGAGCAACCAGCGGCGGTCACATCCTTCGAGATGACTGCTCGAAGTTTTAAGCACCACAGGCCAGTATGGCCAAGGAGTAGCCGGGTTATCCCCTACCGGCGGCTTCGGCATTATCTCGATCTGCGTGACCGATAGCGCACCCTGACGGTGAGCAGTACCGACACAGTCGCTTCCGGTGTCACCGCCACCGATCACAAGCACATTCTTACCCTTGGCCGAGATACGATCCTGACGGCTCACCTCCGTACCGGCATTGACACGGTTCTGTTGCTGAAGTAATTCGAGAGCGAAATGCACGCCCTTCAAGTCACGGCCATCAACGGCAAGATCACGAGGTACTTCCGCACCCATAGCCAGACAGACAGCATCAAACTCACCGAGCAGATCCTCAGCCGAAACATCGCTCCCGACCTTAACTCCACATCGGAACTCAATACCTTCCTCCTTGAGCAGATCAAGTCTGCGGTCGATCACACTCTTGTTGAGTTTGAAATCGGGTATGCCGAAACGCAGCAGGCCGCCGGGTGCTTCGTTTTTCTCAAACACCGTGACGCTATGCCCGCGACGGTTAAGCTGATTGGCACAGGCAAGTCCGGCAGGGCCTGAACCGATAACAGCCACACGGAAACCGCTACGTTTCTTAGGCGGACAGGCGGTGACATAGCCCTCGCTAAACGCACGTTCGACAATGGCTGCTTCGTTCTCACGTATGGTCACGGGTTCATGCTGTTTGTTGAGCACACATCCTTTCTCGCAGAGCGCGGGACAGACACGACCGGTAAATTCCGGAAAATCGTCCGTCATCGTGAGCAGTTGATAAGCACCTTTTATATCATTTTTATAGAGACGGTCCTGCCATTCAGGCTGACGGTTGCCGAGGGGGCAACTCCAGTGGCAGAAAGGCACGCCACACTCCATGCAGCGCGAAGCCTGCAGGCGGCGATCCTCGGAATTGAGGGTCTGTTCGACCTCACCGTAATCGTTGACGCGGTCATGGACGGGACGGTAGCCCGCTTCCTTGCGCGGTATATTCAGAAATGCTGTGGGATTTCCCATATTTGCGAACTTTAATCGTTTAATTTTTGAACCTGAATTTTAATCAACCTGCATTGATGCTATGCGGCGTTCGAGACGTGCCACCTTTTCATCATGGAGCACCTTTTTGTACTCGATCGGAATCACCTTTATGAACTGACCGACATAGTTATCCCAATCATCGAGCATAGCACCCGCAAGCGGACTATGGGTATAGCGGAAATGATTGCCGATCAGACGATAAAGCTCGCGGTTGTCAGCCATCTCCTCGATCAGCGACAACTCAACCATCTCCATATTGCAGAAGTAATCGAAATCACCGTCCGGATTCCAGACGTAAGCGATACCACCGCTCATACCGGCGGCGAAATTTCGGCCGGTAGTGCCGAGCACCACCGTACGGCCACCCGTCATATACTCGCAGCAGTGATCGCCGACGCCCTCCACCACAGCAGTGGCACCGGAATTGCGGACACAGAAACGTTCGCCCACACGGCCATTGATGTAGATCTCTCCTGCAGTAGCCCCATAGAGGATGGTGTTTCCGGCAATGATATTGGCTTCAGGAGCGAAAGTAGATCCGGCAGGAGGCACAATCACGATCTTACCGCCGGAAAGACCTTTACCCACATAGTCATTGGCATCACCTTCGAGACGGAAACTTATGCCGTGGGCGAGGAATGCACCGAAACTCTGTCCTGCCGCTCCCTTGAACGTACAATTGATCGTATTCTCAGGCAAGCCCTTATCTCCGAACTTTTTGGCTATCACACCTGACAGCATCGCACCGACAGATCGGTCAGTATTGCAGATGGTGAAGTCAAGTTCGACAGGCATTACTGATTCAATTGCCGGATATGCACGGCTTATAATCTCGCGGTCAAGCACATGATCTATGTCGTGCTTCTGTGTGGTGACATTGATCACAGCGTTAGTCTCGGCCTCGGCCGGGATATGGAGCAGACGGCTGAAATCCAATCCTGCGGTCTTGGTTTTATCCATACCGCTCTTTATGAAAAGAAGATCCGGACGACCGATGATGTCGTCGAGTTTCCTTACTCCCATTTCCGCCATTGTCTCACGGATTTCACGTGCAAGGAAACGGAAGAAGTTGACCACATATTCCGAACGGCCAGCAAATCGTTTGCGCAATTCCTCGTTCTGCGTAGCCACACCAACGGGACATGTGTTCTTGTGACACTTGCGCATCATCACACATCCGAGCACTATGAGGGTACTCGTTGCAAAACCGAATTCCTCAGCACCGAGCATTGCGAGGATGATCACGTCGCGCGCAGTCTTGAGCTGACCGTCGGCCTGAAGTTTCACTTGCCCGCGAAGATTGTTGATGACGAGAGTCTGCTGTGTCTCCGACAGGCCGATCTCAACCGGGACACCGGCATAGCGGATCGAGCTTGCGGGCGACGCACCTGTGCCGCCATCACTGCCGCTTATTGTGATCAGATCGCTTTTGGCTTTCGCCACGCCCGCCGCGATAGTACCCACTCCACTTTCCGAAACGAGTTTAACGCTGACTTTAGCCGCAGGATTGACATTTTTGAGATCAAATATCAGCTGTGCGAGATCCTCGATTGAATAGATGTCGTGATGCGGAGGAGGTGAGATAAGAGAGATTCCGGGTATTGAATGACGTGTCTTGGCAATAATCTTATCCACCTTGAATCCCGGAAGCTGTCCACCCTCACCCGGCTTTGCACCCTGTGCAACCTTAATCTGTATTTCATCGGCATTCACAAGATACTCCGTTGTCACGCCGAAACGTCCGGACGCCACCTGCTTAATGGCCGAACGGACAGAAGATCCGTCGGGACGCACGGCAAAACGTTCGGGATCCTCACCACCCTCACCCGTGTTGCTGCGCGCACCGATAGCATTCATGGCCATAGCCAGTGCCTCGTGAGCCTCACGGCTGATCGAACCGAACGACATCGCACCAGTGACGAAACGTCGCATGATAGCCTCCTCCGGCTCTACTTCCTCAACGGGAATCGGTTCTCCTTTACGGAAGTCAAGAAAATCGCGGATGAAAATGGGACGGGGTTTATTATCGACAAGCGAGGTGTATTCCTTGAATTTCTTGTAGCTTCCGAGACGGGTGGCAAGCTGGAGAGTCGATATTGTTTCAGGATTCCATGCATGTGACTCTCCATCTTTGCGGAAGGAATATTGACCGATGAACGGAAGCGGAGCTTCAGTGTCAAAATCATCGTCGAAAGCCTGTGCATGAGGAGCGAGTATGTCAGCTGTAAGCTGCTGGATATCGACTCCACCGATCTTGCTGACGGTATTTCCGAAGTATTCTCGACACAAAGAATCAGAAAGTCCGACAGCCTCGAAAAGTTGCGCTCCCTTGTAGCTCGTAAGCGTGGATATACCCATCTTGGACATCACTTTCAGCAATCCCTTGTCGATAGCCTTGATATAATTCTTAGAAGCCGTATCGAAATCAAGCTGTATCTCATGACGTTTCACAAGATCCTCTATGACCGCGAATGCAAGATAAGGATTTATCGCACTTGCACCGTAACCTGTAAGTAGAGCGAAATGCATTACCTCGCGGGCATCGGCAGTCTCTATGATGAGTGCGGTCTGCGTGCGCTTCTTGCAATCGATGAGATGATGATGGACTGCTGCCGTGGCCAGCAACGAAGGTATAGGCGCATTGTCGGCATCGACATCACGATCCGAAAGCACGACATAGTTGCAACCTTCGTCAACTGCCTGTTCAGCTTCACGGCAAAGGCGTTCGATAGCCTTGACGAGTCCTTCATGGCCTTCCGACGCCGGGAATGTCATGGATAGTTTACGGGTGTTGAATCCTTTGTAACGCAGATTGCAGAGAAGGTCAAGCTCCCGGTTGGTGATTATGGGGCGTTTCAGCAACACCATCTTGCAGAGTTCGGGTGAAGGATCAAGGAGATTGAGTTTCACTGCTCCGATGTAACTGTCGAGACTCATCACCAGTTCCTCACGCAGAGGATCGATGGCAGGATTTGTCACCTGCGCGAAGTGCTGTCTGAAATAATTGAAAAGCAGTTGGGGTTCTTCGGAAAGCACAGCGATAGGAGTATCCTTACCCATCGAATTGACGGGTTCTTTTCCGTCAGTGACCATCGGAGTCATAATCTGTTCCACTTCCTCACGGTTATAGAGGAAGGTATGGAGAAGACGGCTGAGATCTTTCACACTGTTTTCCACCTTTCGACCCGAACTGATGTTGTCAAGGCTGATACGGTTGCGTGAAAGCCAGTCACGATAAGGAAATTCGCTGGCGAGAGCTTCTTTCAGCTCTGCATCCTGATAGATTTTTCCCTCCTCCATATCGATCATCATCATCTTGCCGGGGCGCAGACGGCCTTTCTCCTTGACCTCGGAGGCATCAAAAGGAAGCACACCCATTTCTGACGCAAGAACGACGGTATCATTCTTTGTTATCAGATATCTTGCCGGACGCAGACCGTTGCGGTCAAGCATACCTCCGGCATAACGGCCATCGCTGAAAAGCAGGGCTGCCGGACCGTCCCATGCCTCCATGAGAATGGAGTTGTATTCATAAAACGCCTTCAGTTCAGGTGAAATCGGATTCTTGTCGTTGAACGATTCCGGAATAAGCATTGACAGTGCCCTCGGCAGACTCATGCCCGACATTACGAAAAACTCAAGCACATTGTCGAGTGATGCCGAGTCGCTCATTCCGGGCTGCACTATAGGAGTCATGTCCCTGTCGCCGAAAGCTTCCGGACGGAGCATACATTCACGGGCTTTCATCCACAGGCGGTTACCCTGAATGGTATTGATCTCGCCATTGTGTCCGAGCATACGGAACGGTTGTGCCAATGACCACGTAGGGAAAGTATTGGTGCTGAAACGTGAATGCACGAGAGCCATTGCCGTGGTGAATCGCGGATTCATCAGATCGGGGAAATAGTAGCGCAACTGGAGGCTCGAAAGCATACCTTTATATATAATGATGCGCGATGACAGGGAGACAATGTAGAAATCATCCTTTCCGTCAAGCGAGAGCGAACGCACTTTCTTTTCTACCGCCTTACGCAAGAGATAGAGCCTCATCTCTACCGGATCATCACTCTCCTCGTCGGAAACAAAGATCTGCTTGATGACCGGCTCGGCCGCACGCGCCACCGATCCAAGCTGCTCGTTGTTGACCGGCACATCGCGGACGGCAATCAGTTTGAGACCGAGCTCTATGGCCTCGCGCTCTATGATGCCGAGAATTATCTGTATGGTATCCTCGTTGCGCGGGAAGAACACGAGTCCCGTGCCATATCGACCCTTTTCAGGAACAGGGATTCCCTGAAGCAGGATAAATTCATGTGGAATCTGCACCATTATACCGGCACCGTCGCCGGTCTTAGGATCAGCACCCTCCGCACCGCGATGGACCATGTGTTCGAGTACTTGCAGACCTTTCTCCACAAGATGGTGCGACTTGATGTTACGCACATTTACCAGTAAGCCCACGCCGCATGCATCATGCTCGAAACGCGGGTCATAGAGACCTTGTTGTGTTGGTGTTGACTTTTGCATTTATCTATATAGCTGATCTGTTTAATAATCTATTTTATGCCTCTCTGATCAGATTCAGGCGGCTCTCCAAGCCACACGGCACGCTGCAATTTCAAACATATTTTCCATATTCGGGAGCCGCCTGTGATCTGACAGATATTTCGTGGATTTTTTAGTTTTCTTCCGTTCCCTTGAACCAGTCACTCTCGGTGGGAACGACTGAACTTGTCTCGCTTCCGTATGCCTCACCGTGCTGCGATGAATCGAGTCCTACCTGCTCGTTCCAGCCGGACACACGCATGGGGATTATCTTATCAGTGATCCAGTAAAGGAGATAACTCATAACGAAGGTATAGACAAACACTATCAGAAGCACAAGTATATGATTCCAGAAAAATTCACCGCGCGAGATCATCCCTGTCTCCGTGCGCGCAAAGAAATCATAGGCAAATATACCGGTCAGTACCGTCCCTATGATACCACCGAGGCCGTGGGTCGGGAAAACGTCAAGGGCATCATCAAGAAGATTGCTGTAACCTTTCCATGACGTGGCTACATTGCAACAAACGGTTATGAAAAGAGCTATGAATATACTCTG
The DNA here is from genome assembly GCF_029056165.1 of Duncaniella sp. NCBI lineage: Bacteria > Pseudomonadati > Bacteroidota > Bacteroidia > Bacteroidales > Muribaculaceae > Duncaniella > Duncaniella sp. Next base: position 50,878 of record NZ_JAIDBW010000008.1, read on the forward strand.
CCCCACTGTCACCCAACCGGCACACGGCGTAATGGCCACAAGTCCGACAACAGCTCCGACCGCAGCCCCCATGGCCGACGGCTTGTGACCGCGTACTGCATCGAGAGCTATCCATGCCACCATCGCGGTTGCCGCCGCAGTGTTAGTGTTGAGGAAAGCCGACACCGCAATGCCGTCAGCTGCAAGTGAACTTCCGCCGTTGAAGCCAAACCATCCGAGCCATAGAAGAGCCGCACCGAGAAGCACGAAAGGCACATTGGCCGGCTTATCGCTCTCACCCTTGACCTTACGACGGCGACCGAGGAACATAGCACCCGCAAGCGCGGCAATACCGGAAGCCGCATGAACCACTATACCACCGGCATAATCATGGACGTGCATCATACCAAACAATCCTTCGGGATGCCATGTGCAGTGTGCAAGTGGACAATAGACAATCACCGTCCATAGCACCATGAACATAAGGTAACCGGAGAAATGGACGCGTTCAGCAAATGCACCGGTTATAAGAGAGGGAGTGATGATGGCAAACTTCATCTGAAACAACGCAAAAAGCGCAAGCGGAATTGTGGTCACCGCAATCCCGATCTGCGAAAGGCCCTCTTTGCCCGTAACATTATCCACTCCGACATTCTTCATCATGAAAAAGTCCGCAGGATTTCCGATCACATGGCCGATATCGTCACCGAATGCAAGACTGAAACCAAACACCACCCATATCACACTCACAAACCCCATGACGATAAAACTCTGAAGCATGGTCGAGATGACATTTTTCGGCCGGACCATACCTCCGTAGAAAAACGAAAGTCCCGGAGTCATCATAAGCACAAAGATCGTGGCCGTGATCATCCATGCTACATTAGCCCAGAGATGATCCCCTGCCAGATCAAACAACGAGTCGGAAAACTCTGTGGTAAGACCTATGATACTCACGACAATCATAGCCGCAAGCACCGTCAGCCATCCTACCTTGACTCTTTTACCTTTTAAAACCATACCTAATCAGATTTTATATTATTGATTCAAAATTGAAATCGAAACCTAAACAATCTTAAAAAAATTTATTCGACTTCGCAAAAGTAGCAAATTGCTATATTCAAACCAAATTATTTGGCAAATTTCTTTATAAAATCACAAATTAAAAGTATTTTTCCAAATTATACTATCGCATTTCAGTCAATCATCAACCATATAGTCAATCATCAGGCGTACAAGCTATCGGTTAAAATCAACGAGACGTATTTCCAACATAAAAAATTCTTAATTCCAAACTCCCATATCCAATAAAACCTTAAATCGTTTGCATAATTTATCAAAATCTTCTACCTTTGAGCCAACTATTGTTTCATCTATTTGGTTTATCTGATAAACCCCGAAGCGTAATGGACGCAAATAATTTAGATTTCACAGATATAGCTCCCTACGACGATAGTCAGTTCAAGGAGATCATTGCAAAAATGGTGTCGGAACCCGGATTTGAACATGCTATCCGCTGGATTCTACCCGATATTGACTATCCGCAATTCATAGCCCTGCTCACGAGCTGCAATTCAAAGCGTGAGTTCCAGTCGCGTGTGATGCAAAATTTCCTCAACGAGCTCGAACGCAAGACAACGGCCGGTGTGACCGCTTCCGGAGTAATGAACGTGAAGCCCGACATGTCTTACACATTCATTACAAACCACCGCGATATAGTGCTCGATGCATCCTTCCTCAACCTTATCTTCCTGCGCAACGACATGAAGACATCCGAGGTGGCGATCGGCGACAATCTCCTGATCTATGAATGGATCACCGATCTTGTCAAACTCAACGGCAGTTTTATTGTAAAGCGCAATCTTCCTACCCGTCAAGCACTTGACGCAGCACGCGAATTATCAGGCTACATCCATCATGCCATCCGCAACAAGAAGGAAAGCATCTGGATAGCCCAGCGACAGGGTCGTGCAAAAGATTCGAGCGACCATACTCAGGAAAGTGTCCTAAAGATGCTCGGACTTGCCGGTGGAGGAACTCTGACCGAGAACCTCGCTGAGATCAATATCTTCCCTGCCGCAATATCCTACGAGTTTGATCCGAACGACTATCTGAAAGCCCGCGAGTATCTCCTACGCCATCGTGATCCCGACTTCAAGAAATCACAGCATGACGATCTTTTCTCCATGGAGACCGGTCTGATGCAATACAAAGGCCGTGTCCACATATCTTTCGCAAGCTGCATAACTCCGCTGATCTCTTCAATCCCTGCGGATACTGACAAACAGGAAACCATCCGTCAGATATGCCACCATATCGACTGCGGCATACACGGAGGCTACAAGATCTATCCCATAAACTATGTGGCATACGATTTCGCGTTCGATTCAGACATGTATCGTGAACGCTACGATGACGAAGAGATGAAGAGAGTGCAGGAATATATCGAAGGTCAGCTTGACAAGGTCGATATCCCTGACGTCACCACTCAGGAGCGCAGTTTCATGCGTACATACATGTATATGATGTATGCGAATCCACTGCGCAATAAACTACTTGCCTCAGGTTGTTGTTAGAATTGACAGAAAGATTATATTCACAGAATAAATCTTACAAAAAACTGTATTCCCATTAAACAAAAACAACTACCGTCATGCGCCTGCCACTCCTTCCGTTATTTGTATTTCTCTTTGTAAACATAGCTGTCGATACCTATATTTATAAAGCACTGAAACACAGATGCCGTCAATTGTGGCCAAGCCGTGTGCAATTATGGAGTGCGATCCTCCTCTTTCTGCTTATCCTGACAGTCATCTGCATGCCGAAACGCAATTGTGCGCCTTCAGTGCTCTTGGCTACTATGTGGATGCTTTTCACATATATATCAGTCTATGTTTCGAAATACATATTCGTAATAATAGATCTTATTGCAAAAATCCCGGTACTGTTCCGGCGGAAACGTCTTAAATGGCTTTCCACGACGGGTGCAGTGGCGGGATTTGCCGTATTCTTCACCTTGTGGTGGGGTGCGCTCATAAATCGTTTCGCCATTGATGTGAAAGAGGTGACCGTTGAAATCCCCGGACTTCCCAAGGCATTTGACGGCTACCGCATAGCGCAGTTCTCCGATATGCACGTCGGGACATTCGGTTCTGATACGACCTTCGTTGCGAAATTCGTTGACCGCATCAACTCCCTCCATCCCGACCTCATCGTGTTCACCGGTGACATAGTCAACTCCAAAACTGATGAACTCCCGCCACATACGAGCCCGTTCTCCCGCCTTACCGCTCCTGACGGAATATATTCGATCCTCGGCAACCATGACTACGGTGATTATTCCAACTGGCCGTCGGCCGCTGCGAAGCAGGCGAATCTCGACCGTCTGAAAGATCTGCAGAAATCAATGGGATGGCGTCTGCTGCTCAACGAGACAGAAATGCTGCGTCAGGGCAATGACTCCGTGGCACTGATAGGTGTGGAAAATATCGGTGATCCCCCTTTCAAGGTCTATGGCTCACTCATCAAAGCCTATCCGCAATTATCGGACAGCGTCACTAAAATTCTTCTCACGCACAATCCCGCCCACTGGGTCGATTCGATTGCCGACCATCCGTCGCAACGCGTGGCCCTCTCGCTCTCAGGCCACACACACGCCATGCAGATAGAGATGCTCGGATGGTCACCGGCAAAGTACCGTTATCCGACATGGGGAGGATTATACAAAGACTCGGACAATCAACATCAATTATATGTCAATATCGGCGGCGGAACCGTCGGGTTTCCGGCACGCATAGGTGCAACCCCCGAAATTACACTCATAACACTAAAAAGCACTAATTAATACAATTAATGGCAAACGTTCACGCCAACGTAATCACTGCTGAACTTGGCACATATCTGCGCAAACATGTGGCTGCCTGTCTTCGTCTGCTTGACGAAGGTGCCACTGTCCCCTTTATTTCACGTTACCGCAAGGAAGCAACCGGCGGAATGGATGAAGTCACAGTCCATGCCATACAGACGCGCCATCAGGAACTTACAGAACTTGACAAACGCAAGGAATATATAATGGATGTCATCCGGGAACGCGATCTGCTTACTCCCGAACTTCAGGAACGCATCACCGAGACACTTGATCCGGTCGTGCTTGAAGATATCTATCTTCCTTACAAACCTAAACGCAACACCCGCGCACAGGCGGCGCGCAATATAGGTCTCGAACCTCTCGCACGTATGATCATGGCCCAGAACTCCTCGGATATAGAGGGACAGGCACGCAAGTTTGCCAAGGATGCGGGAAGCATCAGTCAGGCCATCGCCGGCGCGGCGGACATCATTGCCGAATGGGTCAGCGAAAGCGAGAAAGCGCGCAATCTCGTGCGCTCACGCTATCAGCGTTCGGCAACCATTCGCTCGAAAGTCGTTCCGGGCAAGGAAGATGAAGGCCGGAATTATCAGAATTATTTCGATTTCTCCGAACCCCTACGTCTGTGCAACTCTCACCGCTATCTCGCCATCCGACGCGGAGAGGAAGAAGGGGTGCTGAAAGTAGCCATTACGATTGATGATGATGAGATGATAGACCGTCTCAGCCGTATGTTCGTGAAATCGACAGCTACTCCGGAGTCTGCCGCTGTTGTAAAGACTGCTGTCAAGGACGGCTATCGCCGCCTGATGCGTCCATCAATCGAGAATGAAATCGCCTCGGCAACGAAAGAAAAAAGCGACAATGGAGCGATCCAGATGTTTGCTGACAATGTACGCCAGCTTCTCATGTCAGCTCCTCTCGGACGCAAACGGGTGCTTGCCATTGATCCCGGATTCCGCACCGGTTGCAAACTCGTGATCCTTGACGAGCAGGGCAATCTCCTCCAGCACGACGTGATCTACCCCACTCCACCCGCAAATGACTTCGTTGGCTCGGCGGATGCCATCTGCTTCTATGTGGATCGCTACCGCATCGATGCCATAGCTATCGGAAACGGTACAGCCGGACGCGAGACCGAACGCTTCATCCGCGACGTCATGCTCCCCCGCAAGGTACAGATATTCATGGTCAATGAAAACGGAGCGTCGATCTACTCGGCGTCAGAAGTTGCACGTGAGGAATTCCCGAATGAAGATGTGACTGTACGTGGAGCTGTCTCCATAGGCCGTCGTCTTCTCGACCCGCTTGCCGAATTCGTCAAAATAGATCCCAAGTCAATCGGTGTCGGACAGTATCAGCATGCCGTAAATCAGGCCAAGCTCAAGGAAGCTCTTGACTATGTGGTGGAAAGCTGTGTCAACTCTGTCGGAGTCAACATCAATACAGCCTCTAAGCAATTGCTGTCCTACGTCTCCGGTATCGGCCCGGCACTTGCCGCCAATATAGTGAAATATCGAGCTGAAAACGGCGACTTCACCACACGCACTCAGTTGCTCGACGTTCCGCGCATGGGTGAAAAGGCATTTCAGCAGTGTGCCGGCTTCCTGCGTATCCCCGGCAGCAAGAATCCACTCGACAATACAGCCGTGCATCCCGAACGCTATGCGCTTGTCGAACAGATAGCAGCCGACGCTAAGGCCGATATCGGCCGTCTGACACGTGACCGCAATCTCCTCCATAGCATCGAACTTGATAAATATGTGACCAAGGAAGTAGGTCTCCCTACCCTCACCGACATAATCCTTGAACTTGAGAAACCGGGTCGTGATCCACGCGAAACAGCCGAGGAAGTACCTTACGACGATGCCGTGCGTAAGATCGACGATCTCCATATCGGACAGGAACTCACGGGAAAAGTCAATAACATAACCGCCTTCGGTGTATTCGTGGATCTCGGTATGAAGGAAAACGGCCTGATACACATCTCTCAGTTAAGCGAACGATTCATCTCGTCGCCGGCAGACGTGGTCAGCATAGGTCAGAATGTACGCGTCCGTGTGATGGACATTGATATTCCGCGTGGGCGAATCGCGCTCACCATGAAAGGTGTAAATCAGTAAAAACCATTTTACTCAATATATGGACAGGCAACACTCCTGCACGATCGGCCTAGGAAGCAATAGCCCCGACCGCGAATATCAGATAACGCGGGCCATTGAGCATATCTGCGGATCACTGAACAAATGTTCGGTCTCATCCGTCTATGAAACGGAAGCAATCAACGGTAAGGACAAACCGTATCTGAATGCCGTGATCCTCGGTTTCACTCCACATGACTATGATGCCACCGTAAGTTTCCTGAAAGAATGGGAAGCAGAATGCGGACGGACAGAGATCGGCAACATGGAAGGAATCATACCGATTGATCTCGATGTAGTTATCTGGGATGAGCATATCAAGCGTCCGAGAGACTTCGAACGTAATTATTTCAATCTCGGTTACCGCGAACTTCTTTCAAAAGGAGCTTACGAAACACACTGAGAATCCCGTACTACAAACAATACATTAATCTATCAAACCGACGCTCTCCGTTCGCCAGACGAACGGGGAGCGTCTGAGTGAACGCACATTCCGACCCGCTTCAGACAGTTCGCTGAAATAGCGATCGTGACGGCGGGTATTCATATCGGCGGAGAGAAGTATCGAATCCACATCAAGCTTTTCTGCCAAAGCATTTATATCACCTCTGAATCCTGAACAGATCACCGCATAATCCAGATGGACTCCCGAATCGGAGCGATAACCACTCCCCTCATCGCTTTCGGAGATCTGGCGGGCATCATGTATAAGGGCGTAACGTCTGCCACAGACTTCAAGAGACTCCACAGCATGGCGGGCCGGCGTGATGACATGGATCGAATCAATACCGCGTGAAAGCATGTAGCGGGCATATTTACGCCTGTATTCTGCACACAATTCACCATGAGTCCGTTCAGGAGCAGAGGTAACGACATGGAGTGTGCCACCATCCCTGACCATAATGGATGTGTGGTGTTTTGAACGTGGGATATATACTTCAACCGTTTCATACGGCCTCTCAGACGCAATGACAGTTACAAATGTGAATGCCAGACACAGCAATGAAGCTGTCATATAAACAATTCTACGTCTGTAGAACCACAATGCCAACGGTATCAGCGTGACGAACCACGCAAGGAGTGTGGGCACGGACACATCCACATCCTTTACGGCAGTCCATGAAAAAGATCCGAACCATGCAGCCGAACCTTGGAGCAGGCTGAATAGCCAGTCAACCATTCCCGCTAAGAATGGAACGGTAAGTCCGACGAGACTGAAAAGAGTGATGACCACGCCTCCGGCAAGGACAAATGGCATGAGAAGCGCGGCAACGAAATTGACCGGAAGGAACACAAGAGGAAACACATTGAAATAATACGCGCTCACGACTGCTGTCCCCATCATTGCAGCCAACGTCACGGCAGGATAAGCAGCAATCCCGTGGAGGAGTGTCTGACGTTGCGGAAACGGATTGAAAGGTTCGGCAAACAACAGGATGGACCCGACTGCTAAAAACGACAACTGAAATCCGATGGAATACAGTGAATTGGGATCACAGACAAGTATAATCAAGGCTGCAACACAAAGCGAATTGAAAGGCGAACGCTGACGTTGTAGCGAGTAAGCGATAAAAAACAGCGTCACCATCAGCACCGAACGCACCACAGAAGGACCAAGACCTGTCATAATAGCAAAAAGCCACAGAAGCGTGACCACCACAACACCGCGCAGGATGCGTCCGCGTCTCACTAAGGCAAGCGGAAAAAGCAGGACTGAAATCAATCCGGCAATTATGGCCACATGCAATCCGCTCAATGCAAGCAGATGTGAAAGACCGGTGGTAGAGAAAAGCTCCTGCATATCGGGAGTGAGCATTGAGCGGTCCCCTGTAAGCACGGCATTGAGGAATTCCTTACATCCGTCGGAAACCGGCAGATCTACTATAGCAAGAGTGACATCTGTACGGAAACGACGGATGACATTCATCATTCCCAGCTCTAATCCTGAAACGTTCAGACTGTCAGGCCGCACGAATGTCTGCCCTACCACACCCATCAGTCGCAATGGTCTGTCGTAATCAGTCTCACCCGGCAAGTCAGGTTCAAAAGCAAGAGGAGAAACAGATGCGGTAAAATCTATTCTGTCCCTCTCCTCAACGGATGGCAATGATGAGGGCGTCGTCAGCTTGACGAGAAAAGGACGACACATCTTTCCAATACACGAATCTACCTTAACCACCATTACCTGTGACGGATCAAAGTGCCGTATCTCCATCACCACTCCTGAATAATCCAGTTCACGACCTTCTATCCCCTCAGGAAAAGGAGCAGGTTCGTTTGCAGCACTGACAGCATAGCCAAGAAGAATTCCGCAGCACATCAGTCCGGCATACGGCTTTCGGATCATAAAGAATCCTCCACTAACTATACCTAAAAGTAAAGTCAACCACAATTCAGCCCATCCACAATCATGGAGGAGAATACCGATGATAAAGACAACGGTAAATGGGAGCAATGGGACTGAATGAAACCGCATAATCGGTAAATAAAAACCACACACGCACCACTGCGATGACAGAAGAACGTGTGTGGATAAAGGCGTAAAAATGAATGTTATGGCATAATGATTTCAGCCGGATTCTCAATGAGAACCGGTGACTTTCCGAGCAGCCTGAACAGATCGGCATTGGATATGGCGATGAATCCGCAGGGATCACCGTCAGTAAGCACGATTTTGTCACGCGCAGCAACATCTCGATCCATCACGAATGTCACCTCGGAGGCCTCATCCCTAAGCAGTCCGAAAGGAGTGGCCGCACCATGAGCAGTTCCGAGGATAGCCAACATCAGTTCCTCATCCGCGAATGAGACTCTTGGTATCTGCAATGATGCGCCGAATTCTTTCGTAATGAACGGCTTCCTTGCATGAGTCACATAAAGCCAGAATTTGTTTTTCTGACGGTTAGTCAGCAGTATGGTCTTGACAGTGTCGATACCGAAAGCCCTATCGATGTTCAGACAGTCATCCATCGATACACCGAGATCGCTTTCGATTCTTGTATAATCAATCCCGGCTCTATCAAGCGATTCATAAATAAGCCTCTGAGTATCGGTCTTGAACACGGCAGGTGCGCCTGTCATGACCTCGCTTGTATAGAAAGTCTTATTATTGTCCATTGTTTCAAATACAAATTTCCTCTTCAGGGAGTGGAATGTAACTCACACCAAACCTCCCTGCACGTAACAAAATTATCTATTTAGGAATTCCAGATATTCCACGATTCGAAAGCCTGCAGAAGCAGCATTTCAAGACCGTTCTTGACCTCTGCACCGTTGGCACGCGACTTTTTCATGAAAGTAGTGACGTCGGGGTTATAGATCAGATCATAGCAGAGATGTTCAGGTGTGAGAAGATCGTATGGAATATCCGGACAACGATCCACATTGGGATACATGCCGAGAGGTGTACAGTTGACTATCACTTTGTGCGAAGCCATCACCTCAGGTGTGAGATCGGCATAGGAGAGCTGGCCGTCAGCAGGAGTACGCGAGACATAGACCGGCTCTACTCCGAGATTTATAAGCGCACGGTTGACGGCTTTTGATGCTCCTCCCGTACCGAGAATGAGAGCGCGGTTACGCTTGGCGTTGATAAGCGGAGCAATGGAATTCTGGAATCCCATGGCATCACTGTTGAATCCTTTAAGACGTATGTCTCCGTTCTTGCCACGGATTATCTTTATCACATTAACAGCTCCGATGAGAGCCGCCTCGTCATCCATTTCATCCATGTAAGGGATGACCTGCTCCTTGTACGGAATGGTGACATTGAGTCCGGCAAGATTCGGATTATCTGAAAGCACGTTCTTGAGAGCATCTATTTCGGGGATTGCAAAGTTCACGTATTCCGCATCAATATTCTCCGACTCAAACATATTATTGAAATAGTTCATCGAAAACGAATGCGTAAGGGGGAAACCGATAAGGCCATAGACCTTTTTATGAGGTACTGACATATTTGTTATGTATGTATTTTGGGGATGATATATAATTAAATTTCAGATCGTATGCAAAGATGCAAAGAATTTCTGATTCTCCTATGCCAATGTTTCACGAATGAAAGCCGCATGAGGGACAAGCAGAAACATGAGCCGCGGTCCCCGGAGCAAATAGACCGTGAAACGCGAGGTCGATCTCACGCCGAGCACATCGGTCCATTGTATCGTCTCCGGTGGAGGTAAACGCAGGGGAGCGGATTTAACGCGTGAATCCTTACCGGCAACCGGTAGCAGCATCCTGCTATCTTTATTGTTGCCGTCATCCTCCGTCTCCTGCGACTCCGGATTCAGATAGGTCAGTCGTATATACTCTCCGTCGGCAATCTCCACCTCTTTCCGTAGGACAGCCCGACGGGCTTCCGGGGTGAGCATATAATATGTATAGAGGAACGACATGAGCATCGGCACGACTATGAAAAGGAGCATCAGGGCCACGAGCAGCAGACGCTCGTCAAACACAAAGCCGAGCGCGGCACAAATAGCGATGGGCACGATAATGATCCATCCATAGCGCGGAAGCCATAGCGAAATCAGGACTGAGAGATAGTCACCGGAAGTCGTTGAGAACGGTCGAGTCTTTTTCAAGATGCTTAAATCTGATTATCAAAACTGTACTTTAACAGAAAAACATTGAAACAGACGAACGTGATCAGTCAATGAACCTACGGGTGAGATCACCGTAATTCTCGATACGGCGGTCACGCAGGAAGGGCCACCAGCGACGCACCTGCTCCGAACGCTTCATGTCAATATCGATTATAGCCATAGCCTCCTCGTTGTCTGAGGCAAGATACAGCAATTCGCCCTGCGGACCGGCCACGAAGCTTGAACCCCAGAACATGATGCCGTTCGTCGCACCGGAGGGATCAGGTTCATGTCCGACACGGTTGACCGTCACGACAGGAAGACCGTTGGCAACGGCATGTCCACGCTGAACAGTCATCCACGCCTCACGCTGACGCTGTTTCTCATCGTCAGTGTCGCTGCTCTCCCAACCTATGGCCGTCGGGTAGATGAGCACTTCAGCACCGTTCATGGCCATCAGACGTGCTGCCTCTGGATACCACTGATCCCAGCAGACAAGCACACCGAGACGACCGAGAGAGGTGTCGATCGGTTTGAAACCGAGATCACCGGGTGTAAAGTAGAATTTTTCGTAATATGCGGGATCATCAGGTATGTGCATTTTACGATATTTTCCATCCAACGATCCATCCTTATCAAAGACAAGTGAAGTGTTGTGATAAAGTCCTGCAGCACGGCGTTCGAACAACGAGGTCACGAGCACGACTCCTGCCTGACGCGCGGTGTCGGAGTAGAATTTTACGACTGACGAGTCAAGTGGTATCGCAAGATCAAAGTTATCCACGCTTTCAACCTGACAGAAGTAAAGCGAGTCATGAAGTTCCTGAAGCACTACCAGTTCCGCCCCATCAGACGCAAGGCGTATGATCTTTTCGCCGAGACGGCGACGGTTGTTTTCAATATCCGAAGTGTTGTGTTGCTGTATGATTCCTACTTTCATATATTCAGTTCAATATTTTAAGTCGGAGAGCAAAAAATAAACGATTCAATCAAGTGTAGAGTTTTCAATCCATTTACCATCAGCGATACCTGCCACCGCCCCGACCGGAAATTGCATCGTCACACAATGGAGTGAACCATGCTGACGGATAAGGGGATTACAATCAATCTGCACGATCTCGTGGTCAGGGAAAGCGATCTTCAAAGTCTGTGCGGCAAGCATATCCTTTCGATACTGTCCATAGACGGGCAGAAGAATGCTCGATGGAGTGATCAAGAAGTTGGCGTATGTCGCGGGAAGGATCTCGCCATCTGCCTCGATCGTGTCAGGTAGCGGAAGTTCAATGAGATTATAAGGCATTCCGTCGGGTGTGCGCAGAGTAGTAAGTTCCTCCTGCATCTTGGCCAACTCATCATAATTCGGATTCCCCGGTTCGCCCGCACCGCAATACAGGATGGTGCTGTGCGGAGCAAGTCGGGCGAGGGTGTCGATGTGGCTGTCCGTATCGTCACCAAGAAGCGCACCGTGGTGGAGAAACATCTGATGTGTGAAACCGAAAGCCTCGGCGAGATACCGGGATATCTGTTCGCGACCCCACTCTCCGTTACGGTTGGGTGACAGGAGACATTCGGCAGTGGTGAGCAATGTTCCCTCGCCATCCGATTCGACCGAACCTCCCTCAAGGACAAAATTCAACCGGTTTTCCATTCCGGCTGAAAAAGCACCCAATCCCTCAAGACGAGAGGATATGAGATTATCCCTGTCAGCGGCGAATTTCAGACCCCAGCCATTGAACTTAAAATCAAGGAGGCGGATCGAGCCATCCACTTCTACTGTCAGAGGACCGAAGTCGCGTGCCCAAGTATCGTTGGTGGGAAGATCGAAGAATTTCACGCGCTCCGGATCAAACCCCTGCTCCTTTATCGAGGGGAGGCAGAGCGAGGCCGGCCCGACGAGCATTACGCATTCGTCGCGCGACACGGCCCTTACAATATCGGCGATGCAACGGCGTGCATCCGAAAGAATGTAGTTCCAGTCGGTCTCGTCGTGAGGCCAAGCGAGCATCACACAGTCGTGACGCTCCCATTCGGCTGGAAAACGGCGGAGAGAGGGAATGGTTTGATGTTCATTCATCCTCATAGTCATCTTTTAAATTGTCCCATATAGAATCTTGGGACTCGAAATATTCTTCACAATAGTCCAGAAAACCCCGTTTTTCAGAGCTACCGACTTCATCGCACCATTCACGATACTTGGCTCTCAGTTCGGGATCTTCATGTATTAGTTTCTTAAATTCCGCCTCTGCGATATCAATACTGCCGAAGTGGTGCAGCAGATCGTTGAAAAGGTCGGTAATATGATCCATTGTAATTAGGTTTAGGGTAAGACTGATAATAAACCGCGATCTCAGGACACAAGCCTGCTTTTATTTACGCTTTATTAATATTTATAAGGATAATTTAGGAAATGTATCATTTGAATGCTCAAATATATAGCATCAGTATGAATTAACCAAATTTTAAATGTTTAAAATATCAAATATTCAACCTTTTAGCTAAATCACACGTTTTTATTACATATCTTAACCCATAATCGATAATTCTGATATGAGAAAAATATTCGGACTTATGGTCATACTTACAGCATTTCTGACGAGCTGTAGCCCTTACAATCTCGTCACCAGCACGACCTACAACAATGCTGACCTGAGTGACTATCACACATTCCACATCGTCACTCCAGAGGAGGGGAAATTACCTCCGGGGATGGAAATGGTGACATACTACAACATCGCTGCCGCAATACGCGAACAGATGGTGGAACGCGGATTCACGGAAGATCCAGCCTCACCACTGCTCATCAACATCGGTCTGACAATCAAAAAGGAACTTGCGACCGAGCCGCTCATGCAGCAGGTACCCGCGCCCGCACCTCCCGCTCCACTCCCTCCGGCCCCAATGCCACCACGGCCTTTACCGGGTCACGGACCTCACCCCTTCCCCCATGCATGGGGACCGGCCTACAACGGCATGTCGCCTTGGTTCATGTACCCGCGCAACAATTACTGGACCGTATATAATCCTAACGTACAGGTCGTAACCGGAATGTACCGCGAAGGCGTGCTGACAATGGATATGGTCAACATAACCGACAAGATTCCACTGTTCTCCGCCTCTGTAGGGACTATCCTTGACAATGGCGACTCACAGTTCCGTAATCTTCAGGGCATAGCGGAAGCCGTACAGACTCTGTTCTCAAAATTCCCTGTCGCCGTGCTTCCGCAGTATCGTGGCAAATGATCAGTCCTTTTTACGCTTAAGAGTGATGAAGGCATAACGCGCACCGCTGCGGGGATCGGTGAGATCAAACACCGGTGATGAAGGAAGAGTCCATTCGTCAGATGAAAGCACCGGAAAGAAGGTGTCGGCATCCTTGATTTCTTCGTCAATCAACGTCAGTTCAATCTTCGATGCACGAGGAAGTGCCTGAGTATAAATCTCACCTCCACCTATGACAAAACAAACCGGAGAGGCCACGCACATAGCGATGGCCTCTTCTACTGATGAAGCCACCTCTATCCCCGGAGCTGTGTAATCCGGATTACGTGTAACGACGATGTTACGGCGTCCCGGCAAAGCACCTTTAGGAAACGACTCGAAAGTCTTACGCCCCATGATGATCGGACAGCCCATAGTGATGGATTTGAAACGTTTAAGATCATCACTTATATGAAAGAGCAGATCACCTCCGCGACCTATGGCAAAATTACGCGTGACAGCTACAATAAGGATTACTTCCGGCTTCATACGGCAACCTGCGCTTTGATATGGGGCTGGGCTTCATAGTCGCGCAGCTCGAAATCCTCATATTTGAAATCGAAAATATCCTTCACGTCAGGATTGATGTGCATGACGGGCAATTTTCCGGGCTTACGTGAGAGTTGAGTCCTCACCTGATCGAAATGATTGTGATAGATATGCGTATCGCCGAGAGTATGGACAAATTCACCCGGTTTCAGGCCGGTGACCTGAGCCACCATCATGAGCAGCAGAGCGTAGGATGCGATGTTGAACGGCACACCGAGAAAACAGTCGGCACTGCGCTGATAGAGCATGAGCGAGAGACGGCCATCGGCAACGTAGAACTGGAACAGCAGATGGCACGGAGGAAGAGCCATATCAGGAACAGAAGCCACATTCCATGCACTGACTATGATGCGACGTGATTCCGGATTCTCACGGATAGTCTTTATCACTTCCGAAATCTGATCAATGTGCCCACCGTTATAGTCAGGCCACGAACGCCACTGGTAACCATAGACCGGACCGAGTTCACCTTCAGGCGACGCCCATTCGTTCCAGATGCGGACACCGTTGTCCTGAAGATACTTGACGTTTGTGTCCCCCTTCAGAAACCAAAGCAACTCGTGGATGATGGATTTGAGATGCAGTTTTTTTGTGGTCAGGAGCGGAAAGCCCTCGCTGAGATCAAAACGCATCTGATAGCCGAAGATGCTGCGCGTCCCTGTGCCTGTACGGTCACCGCGATCAACGCCCTCGGTCATGATTTTATCAAGGAGTTCAAGATATTGCCTCATGAAAAAATATACTGTTTTTAATTATTCCGGAAGATACTATGCAATCCCTCCTACCTTTATAGCCTTCGGTTTGGCAGGACAGACATACTGACACGCACCGCAACCGATGCATTTACGTGAATCCACGACCGGATAAGGACCCTTGCCACCATCATCCGATACCATCGTGATAGCACCAGCCGGACAACGACGTGAACATGCCCCGCATTTCACACCTTTGCCGTATGATATGCAGTAATCACGATCAGCACATGCAAGACCGATACGCGAACGGTGTTTCTCCGCTACAGCAAGCGGATGGAGCGCACCCGTCGGACAAAGATTGGAACATAGCGTACAGTTATAGATACACCATGACAAGTCATAATTCATCACCGGATGCAACGCCCGCAGCAGGCCATATTCTTTCAATGATACCTGTAATACTTTTTGTGGACAGCGGTCAACACATAGTCCGCATGCCGTACAACGGTCAAGAAATTCGCGCCGCGAACGTGTGCCCGGAGGAGTGACGGGGAGCAGTCCGCGATGGTTGCGCGGCTCCTCAAGAGTGTCAATCTTATCGGCAACCTGAGCAGCCTTGGCAATGGCCGGAACAGCCGCGACAACCGCACCCAAGGTCAGGAAACGGCGGCGGTCAAGCGGACGGCGTGAATCCTCCCCGACTGTCCGCGCGGACGCAGAATCGTCGGACGACGAAACATCAAGCCGCCCCGTACTGATGCCGGCAGCAGGACCGGCCACAGTACCTTTCACTTTCTGAAACAGAGGTATGGAAAGCTGATGACGGTTATAGGTGTAGCTTATGGCATCGTTCGGACAGTCCGTAAGACAGTCAAAGCACACAACACAGCGTGATGTATCTACTACGTGGCTAACGAGGTCGATACATGACGATTTGCAGCGGTGCTCACAACGCCGGCACTGAATACATTTATCCGTATTTATGTCGATACGGAAAATGGAATAACGGGATATGAAGCTCAAAGTCGTACCGACAGGACAGACTGTGTTGCAAAACGTACGGCCGTTTCTCATGGCTATCGCTCCTATTATCACCATCGTGACAAACGAAATCACCATTCCGGTAATCGATGCGACAGCAAAACGGATCTGCGGAGCAGAGTCGATCTTGCTCCAGAGATTAAGGACAAAGGCCCATAACAGTCTGAGCACATAGAGACCGAAGCGGCCGAAAATACTGTAGGGATCAAGAAGGGTTGAGAGAGCGGATATGCCAAGGATTATTGAAAGCACCACTATGAACAGCGTGACCATGCGCAGACGCGTGAAAGGCTCGCTGTAGTGATACTGCCACTTAGGGCCTACACGTCCGAGACGCGGAAGACGCGCACATATATCCTGAAATATTCCAAGCGGACAAGCGGTCGAACAATATATACGGCCAAATACCAGAGTGATGATCAACCACAGCACGAACGTAGTGAGTGAGAAGGCCATTGCTGCCGGCAGAAACTGAATATGGACGAGCCATACTGCTACTGTCGGGATTGACATACCGAAATCGGTAAACAGCATCACGAACAGGGCGAAAACCACCACTGCGACAGCTATGCGTGAAAAACGGAGTAGCGATCCCATAAATCAATCATAATTGCTGACACCGGAGATCGCGCAGGATATCCGTGAGTGAGGTTATTACTGACATCTGGCGGGGAATATCGATCTCCACCGGACATGTTCCAAGACATTCCCCGCAGGCTATGCACCGCTGGGTCTGCGCCGCATCCGGAATGGCATCCTCGTAGCGTGAAAGAAACTTTGTCCCCTTCTGCGCAAAATCGGGATCATCAAGATCTCCGGGGAGATAAGACTCCTCGGCGGCACGATCGACAAAAATAAGATTCGAGGGAATATCAATCCCGTAAGGACATGGCATGCAGTTGTCGCAAGCGACACATCCGTTAGGCTTTACCGGAACATAAGCGGAAGTAAGACGACTGCCGACCGACTCGACATCTCTTGAAATGTCAGGCCGACAGGACGAAAACACCGCCGGAGCGAGAGCCGCTCCCCCGACGCGGATGAGCCATTGCCTACGGGTAATTTTCTGCATAGATGTGCAAAATTAGGCATTTTTTTTCAAATGCCAAATTGAAAAAATCAGCCCTCCGGATCAGCGGGGATCAGTGAGAGTGGCGACTGCCATCGCAGAGATGCCCTCCCCTCGTCCCTCAAAGCCAAGACGCTCCGTGGTGGTAGCCTTGACAGACACGCAATCGGTAGGAATGGCGAGATCCGAAGCTATATTTTCAATCATCTGTGGAATAAATGTCAGCAACTTAGGTCGCTGAGCCACGATTGTGACATCCACATTATTTATCGAAAAACCCTTCTCTGATATAAGTTCGACCACACGGCGGAGAAGCACACGTGAGTCAGCACCCTCATACTCCGCAGCCGTGTCGGGGAAATGGTAACCGATATCGCGCATGGCGGCCGCACCGAGAAGCGCATCCGACAGAGCGTGGAGAGCCACATCGGCATCACTATGGCCAAGGAGACCTTTTTCGTAAGGCACAGTCACACCGCAGAGGATCAGCGCGCGATCCTCGACGAGACGATGCACATCATAACCTAAACCTGTCCGTATCATTTCTTATATTTCCTTTTTCAGATTAGCAGCAATGGATCAATCATCCCGCATCACTTGCGTCCGAAAATCTCCTTCAGACCGTCCATATCAAATGTAAGTGTGAAGCGGAGAGTCTGATCAAGGGGCGAGTTCTGGGCGGTGGCCACCATGTAGCTCGCATCAAGACGGAGCACATTTAGAGCGAAGCCCGCACCGAGAGCGAAGTACTGGAGATTGCCTTTGGTTGGATTCTGATAATAATATCCTCCACGAAGGAAGAACTGGTCATTGTAATTATACTCCGCACCAAGTGAATAGGAGATCTCGCGTAACTCCTCCTTAAATCCGCCGGGATCATCGGAGAACGATTTGAAAATACCGGTGATGGACGACATGTTCTGCCAATCCTCGTATGCCTTTACGTAGTCAAACTCTCCTTCAGTACCGTCGGCGTAATCGACACGGCGCGGCATAGTCGGCACAAGCAGTTTGTTGAGGTCAAGATTGAGCGAGAGATTGTGATAATCGGCAAGCGGGAATGTAAACGATGTTCCGAGACGGAGATTAGTCGGGAGGAAAGCGGGGTTATCACCGTGGTTATAGTTGACCTTCGAACCGATGTTGGAGATATCAAAACCCCATGACCACTGGCATTCATTACGCCCCACGATAGGATATGTGGTGTAGTAACCGGAGATATCAGCCGAGAATGCAGAAGCACCGGTCGATTGATCGCTTGCATAGCTGTCGCTGAAACTCAGATCCGAGTAGATGTAGCGGAACACGATACCCATAGAAAATTTCTCGGACAGCTTGCGCGAATATCCGAGGTCAATGCTCATTTCGTAAGGATTGATGGTCTGGATGTCAAGTCCGCTGTTGTCCGACGACACCTCGCCGAGCGAAAAGTAGCGGAGCGAAGCCGACACAGCCTGATTGTCCTCAGAACCGATCTTCCAGTAACCTGACACATTGGCAAGGAAAATATCGTTGACGAGTTTGCGCAACCAAGGTGTGTAGCTCAAGGAGACAGCACCCTTTGAATAGGCAAACGCATACTTCGAAGGATTCCAGAACTGGCTGTTGGCATCGGGCTCGGTTGCCGCACCGAGATCACCCATTGATGCACCGCGGGCATCCGGAGCTATTCCGAGTGAATTGACACCGGTCTGCACGGGATTGAAGTCTGACTTCTGAGCCGAAACGGTCAGTGAACCACCGAGCGACAGAAGAGCCAAGGGGAAAATATGCCTGATTGAAATCATGGATTTACGTGATTTTGGAGATGGTGTTTACATTCATAATAACTTGAATAATGCAATAATATTGCCTGACCGCGATAGATTTTAAAACACCCGACGGTGAGAGGCTATAGGAAATCACTATTTTTAGGTATTTTTTGTAAAATAAATAATGTGTAAGTTTGTAGTCTGAAATTTGTATATCACATTTCCATGCTGACAAGACTTTCCGAATTAAAACCGGGCGAGGAAGCCACGGTTGTCAAGATAGTGGGCCACGGTGCCTTCAGAAAACGTATGCTTGAGATGGGTTTCGTCAGAGGGCGTAAAGTCAGGGTACTGCTCGACGCTCCGCTGCGCGATCCCGTCAAATATGAGATCATGGACTACGAAGTGTCGCTCCGCCGCTCTGAGGCCGAACTTGTAGAAGTAGCCGTCGATGCCGACGCCGCGCTCCACACGTTGCAGCCGTCGCACACTAATACAGAGTCAGAGCCGGCCGAACGCACTCACTCAGGAATCGGAAACGAAAATTCCTCTAACGCCGACCACGTAAGTAACCATCATCGGACGATAAACGTGGCTCTTATCGGAAACCCTAACTGTGGCAAGACATCGCTTTTCAACATCGTGTCAGGTGCGCGCGAGCACGTCGGTAACTACAGTGGTGTTACTGTCGATGCCAAGTCAGGAAGTGTCCGCTACAAAGGTTTCCGCATCAACATAGTCGATCTGCCCGGCACATATTCCTTAGCCTCCTACTCTCCTGAGGAACTCTATGTCCGGAAATATCTCCGTGATGAAACGCCTGACATTATAATTAATGTGGTGGATGGGTCGAATCTCGAACGAAATCTCTATCTGACCACCGAGCTTATCGACATGGACCGCAGCATGGTGATAGCCCTGAACATGATCGACGAACTCGACCGTGCCGGTGTCAGCCTCGACTGCAAGCTCCTCGGCGAGATGATCGGCGTGCCCATCGTGCCCACCGCGGCAAGGACGGGACGAGGGATCAACGAACTGCTTGACACCGTCATCCGCGTCTATGAGGGAACTGACCCGACGGTAAGACATATCCACGTAAATCTCGGAAATGATATCGAGCAGGCCGTCACTCAGATCAAGGACCGGCTGAAAGCCGATCCGCACGTAGGGCTTCACTTTTCACCCCGCTATCTGGCCATCAAGTTGCTCGAAAAGGATTCGGAAATTGAAGAACGTGTCAGCGATCTACCCGGTGGCAAAGAGATAATCGACCTGCGCGATTCGCTGCTCAACAATCTGCCCCCGGCATCCGAGGACATAAGCATGGCCATCGCAAATGCCAAATACGGATTTATCGCCGGCGCGCTTGCCGAGACCATGGAGCAGTCCAAGAAGGAAGAGATCAATTCCACCCGTATCATCGACACTATCGTCACCAACCGCCTTTTCGGTTTCCCGATATTTATAGGTATAATGTTCTTCATCTTCTGGGCCACTTTCCAGCTCGGTTCCTACCCGATGGAATGGATCGAGTCATTGGTCAGCTGGCTCGGTGATATGACACGCGAATATCTCCCCGACGGCCCTGTGAAGGATCTCATAGCCGACGGTATCATCGGCGGTGTCGGCGGTGTCATCGTGTTCCTACCGAACATCCTCATCCTCTATCTGTGCATATCGTTCATGGAGGACTCCGGCTACATGGCACGTGCGGCCTTCATCATGGACAAGGTGATGCACCGTCTCGGACTCCACGGCAAATCATTCATCCCGCTGGTGATGGGCTTCGGCTGTACAGTTCCCTCCATCATGGCATCGCGTTCGATCGAAAGTCGCTCCAGCCGCATAATCACCATCCTCATTAACCCCTTCATAAGCTGCTCCGCGCGTCTGCCGATCTATGTGCTGCTCATAGGTACCTTCTTCCCGGAACACGCCACACTTGTGTTCATGTGCATCTATCTGCTGGGCATACTCATGGCCGGCATAACAGCGCGCCTTCTGCGTAAATTCTATTTCGGCGAGGATGTAACTCCGTTCGTCATGGAACTCCCACCCTATCGTGTCCCGACTCTCAAAGCCACCCTGCGCCACATGTGGGGCAAAGGCGAACAGTATCTTAAAAAAATGGGAGGAATCATTCTTGTGGCCAGCATAATCGTGTGGGCTCTCAACTATTTCCCGCTTCACGAGGGAAAATCGTCGCAGAATATGTCCGCAATGACGGTGGCAGATGATTCGGCCATAGATCCCTCACAGGACAGCTTCCTCGAAATGGCAGGTAAAGCCATCAATCCTATTCTCGAACCCATCGGATTCCACTGGCGCGCCTCGGTAGCTGCCCTTGCCGGAGTTCCGGCCAAAGAGATTGTAGTCTCGACTCTCGGCGTGCTCTACACCGGAGACGAGGAGGCTTCCGAGCAGACACTTTCCGAACGTCTGACAACTCCCAACGTTACCACCGGTCATCCGGATTTCACAGCCGCCGCTGCGCTCAGCTTCATGGTGTTCGTGCTACTCTACTGTCCGTGCATCGCCACTATCACGGCCATAGTAAAGGAGACCGGCAATCCGCGCTACGGACTTTTCTCGGTGATCTATAACACTGCGGTGGCTTGGGTGGTTGCATTTATCGTGTATCGTATCGCCCTGCTGTTTTAACCGTGAGGATATCGGCATATCTGCATCGGGCTTCCCTGATTGCAGGTAGCAAAAGAGTGGAAAATCCATAAAAATTTTCTACCTTTGTCCCCCGTCATGTCCCTATCGTTTTTCATAGCCAAACGTCTTACTCTGCGTTCCGCTTCGGGCGGAATGCAGACAGGTATTGCCATTGCCGTGACAGGCGTGGCATTATCCGTGCTTGTCATGCTCATATCAATCGCCGTGATGTTCGGATTCAAGGACGAGATCAGGCATAAGATCATGGGCTTTGACTCACAGCTGAGCATATCGGTTCATCCATCGGACAACACCAATGGTGAAAAACTTGTCGATATGACTGAAATCGCCGATGCTCTCTCCACACTTCCGCCGTCCGCATCGACCGCTCTTACAATCCGTCAGCCTGTCATACTCAAAACAGCCACTGATTTCACAGGCGCGGTGGTCAAGGGCATGGGGCGTGACTACGATTGGGAATTTGTGAAAGAGAATCTCGTGGAAGGTGTAATCCCGGACTATCAGGCTGATTCGACGCTTTACCACATCATCATATCGCGTAATCTCTTACGAAATCTCGACACGAAACTTGGCGATAAGATCGATGCCTATTTTCTCGGCGACGACACCTACCGTATGCGCCGCCTGAAGATAGCCGGAGTCTATGACACACATTTCAGCGAGTATGACGACAGTTATATCTTCGCTACACTCCCGATGCTTTCAGCTCTTGCCGGAATCGGTGACGGCATGGGGACTCAGTTCGAGATTTCAGGACTCGGATCGGACGACGAGATCGCCGAATGCGGACGTCAGCTCTCGGCGCACCTGACTGAAAAGCTTTACAGGGGTCAGATCCATACGCTCTATGCAGTCACGGATGTCCATACATCGGCCGCGCTCTATTTCAACTGGCTCGCGTTGCTTGACACAAATGTAGTGGTCATCCTTACGCTCATGGCCCTTCTGACCTGCCTGACACTCGTATCTTCACTCTATATGCTCATCCTGCGCAGAGTCAACATGATCGGCATACTCAAATCTCTCGGTGCGACCGACAGTATGATCCGCAGAACCTTTATCTACCTGACAATGCGCATCCTCGCTGCCGGACTCATTATCGGTAATCTCCTCGGTCTCGGTGTGATCATACTGCAGGACACCTTGCGCATCATACCCCTTGATCCGGAAGCTTATTATCTCGACCACGTCCCGATGCAGGTCTCATGGGCGGCACTCCTCTTGCTCAATGCCTCCATCATAATTGTCGCAGCCCTCGTGCTTATCCTCCCGTCAGCCATAATCACTACTATCCCCCCCTCTAAAGTCATTAATTATGATTAAATAATAAATCGTAACGGACATAAAACAAACGAACGTAAAAACAACCATAATTTTGCTAAAAGAACAGCAAAAAAATTGGGAGTAGTCGAAAAAATACCTATCTTTGCATTAAAGTAATGCCGGGAATAGTGCACTCGGATACCTGATCGGTTTCGCGCATCTTCAATAACTCCTGTTCCATTACCTGATCGTTTAAGGCATTCGCCTGACAAATATCATTTATTATCATTGTAATTCACAGATTCAATTATCAATATCTAATTACAGAATGAAAAGAGTTTATACTTTTGGAGACGGCAAGGCAGAAGGAAATGCCTCTATGCGCAATCTCCTCGGCGGTAAAGGTGCTAACCTCGCCGAAATGAACCTTCTCGGCATGCCCGTGCCTCCCGGTTTCACAATCACAACTGAAGTTTGCTCGGAATATACCCAGTATGGCCGTGACAAAGTTGTCAAGGATCTTACTAAGGACGTCGAGGCTGCAATAGCTCACGTTGAGCAGCTTACAGGCAAGAAATTCAATGATCCCGAAAATCCCCTTCTCGTTTCTGTACGTTCAGGTGCCCGCGCTTCAATGCCCGGTATGATGGACACCGTCCTCAACCTCGGCATGAACGATGCAACTGTCGAATCTCTCGCCAAGAAGAGCGGCAATGCTCGTTTCGCATGGGACAGCTACCGCCGTTTTGTCCAGATGTATGGCGACGTCGTGCTCGGCATGAAGCCCAAGAGCAAGACCGACATCGATCCTTTTGAGGAAATCATGGATAAGGTTAAGGAAGAGAAAGGCGTTAAACTTGATACCGAACTCTCTGTAGAAGATCTCCAGAATCTCGTCAAACTTTTCAAGGCTGCTGTAAAGGAACACACCGGCAAGGACTTCCCCGACAATGCTTGGGAACAGCTCTGGGGTGGCATCTGCGCTGTGTTTGACAGCTGGATGAACGAACGCGCTATCCTCTATCGCCGCATGAACCAGATCCCCGAAGAATGGGGTACGGCCGTCAATGTTCAGGCAATGGTTTATGGTAACATGGGCGACAACTCGGCTACCGGTGTGGCATTCAGCCGCGACGCTGCAACCGGCGAGAATATGTTCAACGGCGAATACCTCATCAACGCTCAGGGCGAGGACGTGGTAGCCGGTATCCGCACTCCTCAGCAGATCACTGTAGAGGGTTCACGTCGCTGGGCCGCTCTTCAGGGTATCTCCGAAGAAGTTCGTCATGAAAAATATCCCTCACTCGAAGAGTCAATGCCTGAATGTGCAGCGGAACTCATCGCTATCTCAAAGCGTCTTGAGGACTACTACAAGGACATGCAGGATATGGAATTCACCATTCAGGACGGCAAGCTCTGGATGCTCCAGACCCGTAACGGCAAGCGCACAGGCGCAGCTATGGTGAAGATCGCAATGGATCTCCTCCGCGCAGGTGAGATCGATGAAAAGACTGCCCTCCTCCGCATGGAGCCCCAGAAACTCGATGAGCTCCTCCATCCGGTGTTCGACAAGGCTGCTCTCAAGCGTGCCAAGGTCGTAGCCAAGGGTCTTCCCGCATCTCCCGGTGCTGCCGCAGGTCAGATCGTATTCTCCGCTGACGATGCCGAAGCTTGGAGCGAGAAGAAGCGTAAAGTCGTTCTCGTCCGCATCGAGACCTCTCCTGAGGATCTTCGTGGTATGGCTGTCGCTCAGGGTATCCTTACAATGCGTGGCGGTATGACATCTCACGCTGCAGTCGTTGCCCGCGGTATGGGTAAATGCTGTGTATCAGGTGCAGGTGAAATCCGTGTTGATTACAAGGAAAAGACCGTAGAGATGGGTGGCAAGACTTACAAGGAAGGCGACTGGATCTCACTCAACGGTTCGACAGGTGAAGTTTATGACGGTCAGGTGCCCACAACCGAGCCTGAACTCGGTGGCGACTTCGGTGCGATCATGAACCTCGCTGCTAAATACACCAAGACTCTCGTCCGCACCAACGCTGACTCACCCCGCGATGCTAAGCAGGCCCGTCACTTCGGCGCACAGGGTATCGGCCTCTGCCGTACCGAACACATGTTCTTCGAAGGTGACCGCATCAAGGCTGTACGCGAAATGATCCTTGCTTCCGATGAAGAAGGACGTCGCGTAGCCCTCGCTAAGCTTCTCCCCATGCAGCGTGGCGACTTCGAAGGTATCTTCGAGGCTATGGACGGCTACGGTGTGACCATCCGTCTCCTCGATCCCCCGTTGCACGAATTCGTACCTCACCAGACCGCTACCCAGAAGGTTATGGCAGAGGAAATGGGTATCACACTCGAAGAAGTTAAGGCTAAGGTTGACTCGCTCGAAGAATTCAACCCCATGCTCGGTCACCGTGGCTGCCGTCTCGGCATCACCTACCCCGAAATTACCGAAATGCAGACCCGTGCCATCATCGAGGCTGCTCTCGCTGTCAAGGCTCGCGGTATCGACGTTCATCCTGAAATCATGATCCCCCTCGTAGGTTCACTCAAGGAGATTCAGAATCAGGCCGACGTGATCAACATCACTGCAGCCAAGGTATTCGAGGAAGCAGGCCACAGCGTGCCTTACAAAGTAGGTACAATGATAGAAGTTCCCCGTGCGGCCCTCGTTGCCAACCAGATCGCTGAAGTCGCTGACTTCTTCTCGTTCGGTACAAACGACCTCACTCAGATGACCTTCGGTTTCTCACGTGACGACGCTCCCAAGTTCCTCAAGTTCTACAAGGAGCACGGTATCATCAAGACCGATCCCTTCGAAGTGCTTGATCAGGAAGGCGTAGGTCAGCTCGTGAAGATGGGTGTCGAGAAGGGTCGTGCAACTAAGCCCGAACTCAAGGTAGGTATCTGCGGTGAACATGGTGGCGAACCCTCGTCAGTCAAGTTCTGCGCACGTCTCGGCATGAACTATGTATCCTGCTCACCATACCGCGTGCCCATCGCCCGCGTAGCTGCTGCGCAGGCAGCTATCGAGGACTAAACGTCCGAGATTTCAGGACATACTGAATAAATAACCTGTTAGGCTGTAATACTCCGATTCAAAGGAGATTACAGCCTAACTTGCGCTTAGACGGTTCGTACATTTGGCATCACTTTTCTAGCCGAATGAACGGATTTAATTACAAATAGTTTACCATTTCACTGCAGACCGTTTACCACGGGTTTACCAAAATTTACCGTCGTAATCAATAATTAATCAGATATTTAACAAACAAATATTAAACATTAAAATATTTCAGGATAGACTATATTGTGAAGTGTAGTCAGAGCTTCCTTTTCATACCCTGCACGAGCATCATCGTTAAGCTCTTGGGTGAGAATGTAATAATGCGTCCAAGACAATAGCTTATCGAATTTTCCAATCGGTGATTGGAAAATTGTCAGATGTGTCTTGTAGAACGGAACGTAACTATATAGATAGCTTTTAGTAAACCCTTTTCCGTAAGTAGCTGTAAGTCGTTTGGAAAGATCTCTTATAATCGATGCTCCATAAAGTAGCTCGATCCTGTCCGTTGAGTTCCTCTTCAGCGATGAGTTTTCCAAGATCCCAATTTCTTTTCACTAACGCCTCGTTGACCTGCCGATAGGCGGTTTCACGAGCCTATTCGATGACATAGGATGCCCGATTATATAGGGCATCCATAGTTGAATTTGACACCTTGTCAGTCTTATTCGGCTTCATATTTTATGGCTCATTTGAGCGTTAGATGTGACTTACTTTATTACTTATGATTAAGTCTTTAACATCACCCCAAGTAATTCGGAAATCCTCACAAGGTTATCAAGGGAGGGCTGCATCTTGCTCATACTTTGATGTTAAACGCAAAGATACAAATATAATCTGAGATTGCCATCGTTATAGGTATGAAATCCGCGCCCTATCAGCAATATTATGAGACGATTAGTTTGTGTATCCGCAAGAATTTCAGGGCGCGACAAACCATATCAATGATAATCTTTACAATGATATAAGATTCTTATATCGAACTCACGTTAATTAGAAAGTTATGCGCGCTCCAGTCGTGGGAACAGGAAAATCGCCTCCATAAAAAGAAGTGATGGTTCGTTATCATTTGCCGTTAATATGGACTGTATATTGGCGATATAGGATATGCTGTGTATTACCCGGTCGATCAGGGAACATTCGCTTGGGAGCTTCTTCAAAAGTAACCCAGTTAGCGCCATTAACTTCAGTTGATAAAACAAAGTTTCTCTTCTTGACATAACCTATAAATGCGTGCATAAGCTGCTCACGCTTAGCAAACCAATGAGTCCCGGCATATTCGAGGTGTTCAACTTCAAGTCCAAGTTCTTCTTTTACCTCTCTAACAGCAGCTTGTTCTGCAGTCTCACCGGGAGTCATAAAACCAGCGACAAAGGTTTCAAATTCATCCGAGATATATGACTGGTGAAGCATGGCTATCTCTTGAAATTCATTCACAACCATTACGATAACGCAACTTGCAAAAGTATCAAACCAATACTTCTGACACTCATTGCAATAAGGCACTAAGCCATCATCGCCAGCCTGTCTATCAATCAACTTGATGCCACATTCAGGGCAATATTTATAGCGCATAAGTTCTCTAATTTCACCTTTACTTTGATGTTAAACGCAAAGATACAAATATAATCTGAGATTGCTATCGTTATGGGTATGTTTAGAGATTTTGGAGCACGAAGGAGAACTCCGGGTCTTTAAGCAGGACACGATGATTGCTGTCGAGGAGATATATCACAGGCATTGCTGGGAGGGTGTAGAGATCATTGTCGAGAACGCCGCTCATATCGTAGCCTACTATCCAATTGTCAGGCATATCGGCTTTTGACCTTTCCCAGACTGAGCGTTTGCCCTCGGCATAGACAGCGACAATCACAAGTTCGCCTTTTTGGATTAACCCGTTCATCTTTTCGCTGCCCGCAATCACGGCCAAAATTTCACTACAATGGGGACACTCCGGATCATAGAATACAAGAAGAATATGGGATGCCTTGATTGAGTGCAAATCGCGGACGACGCCGTTACGGTCAAGGATAGAGATATTATTGGCAATTGTCCCTTTCCGATTGAGGCTCGCCATACGAAGATTTTCTTCGCCCCTCAGCCTTACGAAATCAGCAATAGAATCGGCTGAGAGCATCGCGCTGAGGAAGCGGATATAGAGTTCGTTGTCCCTCACCGGTGAGGCCGGATTATTAAGGTAGAGATCCCCAAGACTATCGACAATAGCAACACTTCGGGGTACGGAGCTTATACGATTGAAAAACAAATTCAGTTCCTGACTCGTGGTTAAACTGTCGGTGTAAGGCATAAGTTTTACAATGTCGATCATTCGGCGAGTCATGACGCGTTCATCGCTCAGCGAGGCTGTATCCGAATAATCTATGCTGCAGCAAAGCGAGGCGAGCGGAGAAAGTTCTTCGCTCGTCTCGCTTTGAGTATCAGCATTGTTGTTGTTTTTACTTGAGCATGAGGCTAACAGAATTGTCAATACAATCCAAATTACTCCTAAGCCTGATTTCATCCAGTGGACAATTTTTATTGACGAATACATCTTACCGAGGATCCTGCACTTCGTTCGCCGTGATCAGTATAGTTTGCTGTAAGTTGGATACCAACATTATTCATATCCATACATTGTCCGAAATTTGTACTTGCCGGCATATTCATCCAATAGACTCCCTCAGTGGTTACATTAGTCATACCACCGGTTGAGCGGGATCTTTTACCTGCCGCAGGATACCATGTCTTGCCGGACTTTGGTTCATTCGGATTAAGATAGAAATAATATCCGTGATAAGTGTCAAAAGGATAAGCCTCGTCAGCTATAGCCTTGAATCGTGTTGTGCCCGTACCGCCTTGTGTAACATCGTAAGATCGGAAGTTTTCCCACACAGCATCTCCCGGAAGACACCACCCCGGAGGACAGGGGTCAAAAAGGCTTTTCGTGCCGGAGGTGTGCCATGAGGGATTATTCCATGAGTTTTTGTTATAGTTATTATTTGCCAGCCACTTTTGGTCGGTACCTGTGGCCGCAGATGTAAAAAACGTATAGGGTTTGGTGACTGCTTCCGGAATACCTGATGCAAGTACCTGAATTTTCATATTGATGCCACCTTTATTTTGGAAATCAGTTATGACATTTCCATACATATCATAGACTTCTGCGTCGGCATAAGGCATAGGTGCGAAGCGACCGAACTGATAGTACAGGCCAAAAGAACGGGCATTCTCCGTAGCGTCGGTTGACGGAACGGCAGTGTAGGCTCCAAGATTACGGTCCATGATATACTTATTAAGATAAGACTTATCCCAGAAACCTGACTCGTAACGATGGATAGCCCCGCCGGTTACGGGATAGACATATTTATCATCCTCCCATGACGAGATATTATCGTCGGGCTCATAGTCAGTGATCCATAGATGCCAGCTCCACAGATATTCTCCATAGTGGGAATCAGAGGTGGCAGGTGTTTTTTTGCGTACTCCGATCACAACATTACCCTTAACATTTTCCATTGGACGGAAATAGAAAGCCGCATCACCTTTACCCTCGAAATTACCGGAAATTGGCTCGTTGTCGTAGGAATAGAAGCTGATGAGCTGCCGCGGCTGATCTTGCCATATAACCTCGGCAATCCATTCATCTGACTCATTGATAATCTGAGAAGACGCCGTACCTTCTTCATTTTGCCAGAAGTAATTGATTCGTGAAATGGGAACAGCGTATGTGCTTCTGATCACCGGATTGATTATGTAGGAGTTTGATTCATCGAGTCGCACTTTATTCATGTTTGTCACTCGTGAGTCGGTGTCCGGATTACCCGGAGCTCTGACTATAATCGGCATCGTGTAGCAATAATTCGGCAGGAGATTGAAGTCAGAGAATTTGTCTTTGCCGGGATACAGGCGATAACGAAGCTGATAGTTACCTGCGGCGGCATTAATCTCAAAAAATGTGGCTTTAAGATTTGTGGCCGCACGGTTTTTGTCACACTCGTCAGTGGCATTACCGTGTATGCCGCTCACATTGCGCGGGAGGTAATAGACAAGACTGACAGGAGTGCCTCCTATATGATCCAATTTGTCTTCAGCCCAGTTTTTCACTGTTACTTCGGGGATTTTTACATCATCCCCCAAGGCCTTCTTATAAAAACTCTCGTAAGAGGAGTAAACAGCCTTGTAAGCCTCGTTATCCGTCTTCGTAGTGTAGTAATCAGGATGATTGAAGTGTTCGAGAAAACATATTCCGTCCGGCACATTACGCCAAAGACCGTTGATCAGCTTGACTTCGGCCGATGGAACTTCAATCTGTAAAACTACTTTTACGACGTTGCGTCGGAGTCGGCAACTGACCTCATTGTTCGTATCACCTGCATTCTTGTGTATATCAAACGATCCGCTCATAGGCAGGTAATGCTTGCCATCAGGCCCGGTTGTTATGCAGCTATTGGGCCCATCAATATTTATATTGAAGGCTGTGCTGAAGGATTTGATATAGTTACATGTATCAAGTTTTTGCTTATCATTTCTGTCAAGCAGCAAAGGGTCGTGGGTGTTGGCGATGATCAGACCGCTGTAATACACATCCGGGCGGTTAGGCACAATCACCTGAAGATCATTTAGTTGAGTCTGACTTTCGAGTTCATAATATTTGGGCCAACCTATACGACGTCCCTGCTCATTATATTCTATGAACCAGAAATCTTTAATGGTATTTTCATCAACGTCATTATCGCCAAATGCACGGCTGACGGATTGATCGCCTTCAAAACCATCGCTGACCGAAAGTTGCAGCGAGATAGTGCGCTCAGTGCCTGAATCGGGGTTATCAATCGAAATATCACCTGCATCCGTCATGCTATCGCTGCATGAAACAGCGAGTAATGACAGAGCTGGGAGTAGTATTCTTAATCGCTTATATATGTTCATGATCGGTCTTTTTAGGGAGTAAAGTAAGAGGGCTACTGACGTATGCAACGGACCGCGCAGGCAGCACTACGGCTACCACGGTCAAAACTCGGTGTGAGCTGTATGCCGGCTCTTGTCATATCCATGCGGTTGCAGTAGTCAGAATTGATGGGAACACTCATCCAGTTCATTCCTTCAGGCCCACTGTTATGGTTTGCAGTGGGACCTTCGTAAAAGCCGGCATCTGTTGAGCTTTTACATCCCGCAAGGGGAAACCACGCTGTTCCTTTACTTATATCTTCGGGGTTAAGATATAAGTGATAACCTTTTACAGAACCTTTTTGTCCTGTTACAGTATTATTCTTTTCTACGGAATTTGTCTTGAAATAACTTTTTACGACATTACTGTTATCTCTGTAACTCACCTCGTAGGATGCGAACCCTTCATAAACACCATAGTCAGGAACCTCCCATCCCGGGGGACAGGGGTCGAAAATGCTCTTCGTATCAGAGTACCAGTCGGGGTTATCCCACACATTTCTTTCGTAGGGATTGGATATTGTGAGTGCGTCATTACCGAGCCAACGGCGTAAATTGTAATTGAGCGGTGGGACCTTCTTATTGGAACAATAGAAATAGGTGTGCGGTTTTGTAACAGCTTCGGCATGCGAACTTGCAAAAATCTGACGCAACATATTATAATTAGAACTATTAAAAGCAAAAGCAGTTATAACATTACCATCCACGTCATATACGTTACTTAGCTTGGGGTATGGCAACGGTGCATGACGACCATACTGATAATACATGCCGAAAGTGTTTATCAGATTTGCGTTATCTGATCCGGGTTCGGAGGTCAATGCACCCAAGTTACGGTCCATCATGTACTTATTATGGAACGTTGTCTGCCAATAACTTGATTCATAACGGTGTACTTCACCGCCGGGAACAGGATATGCATACTTACCATCCTCCCAAGCATGGCTCTGCTCATCAGGATCATAGTCAGTAAGCCAAAGATGCCAGCTCCATAGATATAACCGTTTGTCACGAGCAGGCTCTGTGGCTTCCTTTCTTCTCACACCGATAACAACATTACCTGCGACGGAATTAACAACAGGTCGAACATAGAACGATGTTGACCCAACACCGGTGTATGATGACATTCCGGTGTCAGAGTCAGCCGAGGAGAATTGGATCATTGGTGCAGGTTGGTCCTGCCAGATTACTTCCGCTATCCACTCGTCGGTATCTTTAAGAACATTGTCAGCCGTTGCCGGGTATGGAGCCTCGTTTGACCAAAATTCGTTGATACGTGATATTGGAATCTCGTAAGTGACGGGATTCAAGTGGTCGATGATATATGAATTAGATTCATCAAGACGGATTCTGTTCATGTCCTCCACGCGGCTGTCATTGGCTATAGCGGAGGCGTCTAAAACAGGGGTCACGTTATAACAGCAATTGGCGATAATATTGAAATCGCGGATGGCATCTGTACCGGGATAGATGCGGTAACGAAGTGCTCCTGAGCCGGTAGCCTTTGTATTCGTGGCGTGAATCTCGTAATAAGTCGCTTTATCGGGCGCGGCTCGGTTTTTATCCTTGGCCTGAGTAGCGTTACCGGCCTTACCCCAACAACTGCGCGGGAGATAATAGATAAATTCAAGATAACCGTCGCCGGCGGCAAGTGCGTTCTGACTGTCAGTTATATCTTCTGTATCCCAATCAAGAACCTTGACATCAGGCTCCATTGCGTTGCGATATGATTCTTCAAACGAGGCAGCGTCAGATCCGCGAAAACTGAGAAACTGTTCGGCCATGTAACGTTTTTCGGGCACATTGCGCCAAAGGACATTGTCAATCTTTACATCCTTAGTCTTAATACGCATGACCACTTTGGCTACGTTGCGGCGTAGTTTGCAATCGAACTCCTGAATCTCATCGTTTTTGGGAGCAGGTATGTCAAACACACAGCTCATGGGAAGATAGTGGGAGGTTGTGCCATCGCTTTCTTCCAAAGTGGTGTATATCTCTTCTTCCTGTCGGATTTCGTCATACATGGTTTTCAGACGATCTTCCGACATCGACATATCGTTCTCCTGATCGAAGAGGTTCTGATTATGGGTATTTACAAGAATCACTCCACGGTATATATGGGTGGGATCTGTCGGAACGATGATACGGACGTTTGTTTCGGTATATTCGTAATAACGGGGGAAACCTATTCGGTTACCGTTTTGGTCATATTCAATCAGCCAGTAGTCCTTGATGGTGTTCTCGTCAACTAAACCGTTACCGATTGCACGCGAGGCGCGAGAGTCGTCCCCACTGAAGCCTTCGGACTGAAGATTGAGCGAGACTGTGCGCTCGACACCTTCGCACACATCAGCCGGTGATGACACAAGGTCGTCGCTACATGAAACTACCAGCGACGAGAGCATCAACGAGACAAACGTTTGGCGAAAGCGTATGATATG
>NZ_JAIDBW010000009.1:0-5566 GCF_029056165.1 Duncaniella sp.
TCAGTCAGTCTCGTGGCGAGAACAGAAGGAAGAAAGATTCTACATCTGCCCTCGATGAACGACAGCGCGAAGTTGACGCCTTAAGACAGGCAGGGTTATTCATAAGGGACAACTGTTATTATACCATCGGCAGTGAGGAAGAGGACCCGGTTATAATATCCAACTTTGTAATGGAGCCAATGTTCCATATCGGTGATGACAACAACGGAACCAGAATCTTCATCCTGAAGAATGAAGCCGGTGACCGACGGCTCCTGGAGATAAGGGAATCAGAAATGTGTTCCCTCAATGCTTTTCAACAGAAGGTGGGTACTCTCGGTAACTTTATTTGGCTTGCCAAGATAGAAAAGCTCAATCGGGTAAAGAGGTATCTGTATGCGAAGACCGATACTGCTGAGAGGATCAGAAAGCTCGGCTGGGACAGCATCAATGACTTCTTCGCATTCGGTAACGGCATACTTACGGAAGGAACATTCTTTCAGGTTGACGATATGGGTATAGTCAGAGGCTCCAACGGCAAGGCATTCTATATCCCTGCGACATCGAAAATGTATCGAAATAACCATGAAATATACCAGTTTGAACGGCTTATGGTGCATGAGAACCGTAACGGCGTATCGATGAGGATATTTGCAGAGAAACTTATATCGGTATTCGGAGAAAACGCGCGGATAGCTCTCAGCTATCTGTTCGCCACCATATTCAGGGACGTGATATTCCGGCGTACCCGGCATTTCCCGATACTCAACTTGTTCGGTGAGAAAGGAACAGGCAAGACCACACTCGCAACATCCCTTCAGTCATTCTTCATTCATGGCATTGACCCTCCGAACCTTGGTGTGACGTCTGTTCCGGCAATGAATGACAGAGTCTCTCAGGCTGTCAACACCCTTGTCGTATTCGATGAGTATAAGAACGACCTCGATATACGAAAGATCGCTTATCTCAAAGGTCTATGGGGAGGCGGCGGTCAGACAAAGAAGAACACTAACACAGACGGAATGGCCGCCCAGACAATAGTTAGCACAGGGATAGCCCTATGCGGTCAGGACAAACCGACACAGGATATGGCGCTTTATACCAGAGTGATTTTTCTCACGTTCACAAAAACATCATTCAATCAGACAGAACGAGCACGATATGAGGATATAGTGACACTATGCAATATGGGTCTGACACACCTTACAGTGGAACTATTAAAATATCGCTCACTATTTGAAAAGAATTTTCCGGAGGCGTATGCCATGAGCAAGCGCGAGCTTGCGACAAAGCTTGGTGATGTAACCGTTCATGAGCGTATCTTCGGTAACTGGGTGATACCGCTGGCAACCTATAGGTCATTGGAGACAGTCCTTGACCTGCCTTTCAGCTATGCGGATCTGTTCGATACAGCCGTCAAGGGAGTCCTCAATCAGAATGAATTGGCACAGGAAAGCTCCGAGATCGGAGACTTTTGGAATATGCTTCAAGGATTCCAGACAACAGGCAAATGTGTGGAAGGAGTACATTTCAATATAAGGTATCTCAGGAAGTTCCGTCCGTTGTCTGTAAGCGAGGACATAGAGTTCAGCGAGGCGAGACCAGTATTATACCTTAATGCCGCAGCAATATCCCCATTATTCAGCGGACGCGGCAACAATGCCACATCAGCGAGATCCTACTGGTCCACCATCATGTCTTATCTGAAATCGCATAACTCTTACCTCGGTTTGAAACAGGACAGGTTTTCAATTCTCCTGCCAAATGGCGATATAGATTACTCCGTTGAGACGGTTAATGGCCAGCAGATAAGACGTAAGAAAACAAATCGGCCGAAAGCCCTGTGCTTCGATTACCTCATTCTTAAAGATGCCTTTGGAATTGACCTTGAAACCGAAGTTTCATCGGATTTGGAAAATGCTTCGGATATCGGGTAATGATGTATGATTTATACATGAAGTAAGATGTTAAAGGCACTTCAAGAGAAATATTATTTGGCAGTCTCGGATAAAATCACTAATTTTGCACAAAATCATACGATGTGATTATGAGCAACATTCCTGATTATATTATTACGGCTATAAACCGTATCAATGAGTTCCTGCCTGAGAAAATAAAAGCTATGGAACTGCAACCAACCATAAAGAAGAAGATCCCTTTCGGTCTGAGCGGAGCATATGATTACTACCAGACAGAAATCTATAATAAGCCTTTCATCATAGCCGGAGTAGGCGATGATGACGAGAATATGGCACCAACTGTCTTAGCGAGACAGAAGGAAGTTCTGTTGAAGCAAACAGGAATTATACCAATTTTTGTCTTTAATAAGATTGCATCTTACCTGTTTCGCCGTTACACTAAAAGCAATATCGATATAGTTGTTGGTAATCGCCAACTATTTCTACCATCGATTTTCTTGGTTGTCAGCCGCGAGAAACCAGAGCAGCACAAAGAACCCGAAAAGCCCCCCGTGCTTTTCCAATTAGCCGTATTATACCATCTTGAAAAAGAAAACATAGATGGAATAACAATGCAGACACTCGCTGAAAAGTTGAAAACCTCCTATGCAACTGTGAACAGAGGTATCAGATGGATGAAAGAAAAGGGGTTCGTAACCTTGTCCGGAGGTAAGGAAAAGCAGATACGGTTTAACTATCAGGGAAAAGACCTATGGGAAAAAGCTTTGCCATATCTGGAAACCCCAGTAGATTTCATCGTTTATACTCC
Source organism: Duncaniella sp. (assembly GCF_029056165.1). NCBI lineage: Bacteria > Pseudomonadati > Bacteroidota > Bacteroidia > Bacteroidales > Muribaculaceae > Duncaniella > Duncaniella sp. Next base: position 2,707 of record NZ_JAIDBW010000009.1, read on the forward strand.
TGAATTGGGAATAAGCGAAAATGGACTTGTGTCAGAACAGAACGCTTTGGCTGAATATTCCCTTCTGAACGGGGGCCCTTACCGGATTGCCGTATCAAAAGAGGAATACAAGAATCTAAAGAAAAAGGATATCTATTGGGATCCTTTTGGAGAGGCCGGCATTGAAGTATGGAAATATGATCCCGCCCTGCTTTCCGGAACCGGAGTAGTAGATAAATTATCTCTATATCTTCTCTTGAAAGACTACGAAGACGAGAGGGTGCAGATAGAACTTGAAAACATGATAAATGACATTATATGGTAAAAGGAATAGAAAAGTTCAAGGAACATTTCGGTAAATATCAGGATAATTATGTCATCATAGGCGGTACAGCCTGTGAGGTACATGAAGATGCTGCCGGTCAGAAACCGAGAGCAACTAAAGACATAGATATGATACTCATAATCGAAGCACTTTCCCATGACTTTGTGGCAGAGTTCTGGAAATTTGTCAAAGCTGCCCGATATGAGGAAAATCAGGTTGGAGAGAAGGGAGAAGAACCGAAGCAGCAGTATTATAGGTTTAACAAGCCCGCTAATCCGGAATATCCGACACAGGTGGAACTGTTCTCCCGTTCACTTGATGTGTTTGAACTTCCTCCGGACGTGCATATCACACCTATTCCGACTGATGCTGATCTGTCGAGTCTGTCTGCCATACTTCTTGATGATGAATATTACAACTATACCCTCGAACACAGTACAGTGGAAGAAGGTGTGCATATCTCAAATGTTGAAAGTCTGATAGCCCTTAAATGCAAGGCATATCTGGAGATGAAGAGGCGAAAGGCTGAAACCGGCGAGGGAGACGAGAAACATATACGCAAACACCGTAACGATGTCTTTCGTCTTATCGCCTCCATCTCATCCGGTGACCAGACATTTGGGCTCCCCGAGAAATTATATGAAGATGTCGTATCATTCCGTCAACAGGTCGAATCGGATATGCCAGACGCAAACCTGATAAAAGATATGGGGTTACGTAGGATAACACCAAAGGATCTGTTAAAACGATTGGATGATCTTTTTGTAAAGTTATAATTCTGATATGAGATTACAATACGCATCAGATCTCCACCTTGAATTTGGTGTAAATTCGAAATGGCTAAAGGAAAATCCTATCATTCCTTCGGCTGACATTCTTGTGTTGGCCGGAGACATAGGGTATCTTGGAGACGCCAACTATCAGACGCATCCGTTCTGGGACTGGGCATCCGAGAATTTCAGGAAGGTGATTGTCGTTCCCGGCAACCATGAGCTGTATAAGTTTTTTGATATAAACGAACTTCATGACGGATGGTCCTTGGAGGTTCGACCCAATGTCAAGGTCTGCTACAATGCAGTGGTGCCTCTCGATGAAGAGATAGACCTTGTAGCATCGACATTATGGTCATTTGTGCCTCCGGCAGAAGAATACCTTACGGAACGTTGTGTGAGCGACTTCAATAGAATCAGAAACGGAGAGTTCCGCCTTTCAGCTCAAAGATTCAACGAAGAGCATCTTAAGTGCCGAGCCTTTATTGAGAAAGCCGTTTCTCAATCAAATGCAAGCAAGATAATAGTTGCAACCCATCATGTTCCATCATTCGATCTGATGTCTCCTGAGTTTAAAAACAGTAGCATCAACGGAGCCTTCACTGTAGAATTAGGTAATTACATTGCCGGAAGTCCTATTTCCTACTGGATCTATGGTCATTCCCACAGGAACATCGACAAGACCATCGGTAAGACTCAATGCGTAAGCAACCAGCTCGGTTATGTATTCCAGAATGAACATCTTACATTCCGTCCTGATGCAGTGATAGAAATATAAAATAGCATAGGAATCTACTATAAGGCTATCCATTCGGGTAGTCTTTTTTACTTTCAGTCGATAATCTTGAAAAATAAAAGGCACATGATACGGCGATGACAACGTTGACCGAACCTAAATTACTATTACACAGCCATTACATTAGAAAACATAGCGTTGACAAACGTTGACAACGGTTGACAAAACAATCATCCGGAGAAATTTCATAGCCATGTGTTGACAACTTTTCGGTTATAATATGATATTATTCTTATAGTTCTTAAAATAGAAAAGTATTGTAATAAAGGGCGTTATAACCGCTTGTTTTTCATGCGGACTTATTGTGGAACCGATGTCACCGTTGTCAACTCCCGGGGATATATGGGTCTTTTAATCCAATAATATTTTTCTTGGTGTGCCCAACCTTCCGAATTGAGTATACAATATAACCTGCCAGTCCTACAAAATCCCACTAAATACCACATTATCCGATATTTACCTCTTTGAAGGCACTCTTTTAAGCAGTAATTTTGTAATCTGATTGAAGATTATAAGATTACTGACATGAAATCCGGAAACAAAGAACCTGACATAATACCTGAACAGTTGTACTCCGCAGGACAAGCCGCAAGATATTTCGGTGTCCACCGCTGCACTGTCTATGACTACGTGAATAATCCTGACAGGCCGCTCTCTTATCTTCTTACCGGGCATAGCAGCCGGTTCATGTTCCTCGGACAGACCCTGATTGAATACAAACAGGCGGGTCTGCCGAAAAAGGGAAGAAAGAGAATGACCTGACTCAGTTCCAAAGGAACCATTGGAACGTAAGCACTTCATCCTGTATCCGGGCGAGTTCCGACAGCTCGACTGCAAGAAGCCACGCACGGGTGCGGATGTCGTCCATATCGGCAACGGCCTGGAGGTATCGGGTCGGTGAGAACTGACCGGATGCATCTGACCATTCCTCGGCATAACGCTCTGGGGCGAGTTCTTCGACGAAGGAGATGATCTCGTCCACAAGTGTGC